>NZ_JAMYMR010000029.1:0-80611 GCF_040318635.1 Mesorhizobium sp. M1066 | reverse complement strand
TCCTTGCCCAGCATGAAGGTTGAATCAGATTTGCACGCCTAAGGGAATCCCAAGCCGATTCAGTCTCATTTCATCCCGCTCTAGTCGACAATTACCCATGGCTAACGTCAAGTTGGTGCGCGACCATAGGCCTCCTGATGAGGCGATCGAAGCGGAACGGGCCGGGGATAATTGGACAAGCGTTTCGGCGCTTCTCGCCTGACGTGCCATCCCGAAGTCGCGAAGCTGCCAGTCAGGTCCCGGCCCCATTTCCGCCGTCCTGGACCCTGCTCCCAACGTTCGCAAAACGAGGTCAGCTATGGTCGGCAGTTTGGGGTCGCGGGAGCATACGGAACGATACGGGAAGCTTTCAGATTCTGGCCCACGAAAAACTCAACGAAATCAAGGATTTGAATATGCCGTCCGGGCCCACCATTATCGTTGTTTATCAATAAGCTAGTGTGTTTTATTTGCCTCGGTTAGCCAAATCAGGTTGGTGAACCTCCATCGATCTCAATTCATTGATTTATGGTGGGCTCCCGAGGACTGCCGGTCAAACTGCTTTACAACACAGGGCGGCGCGAAAGGAATCGAACTGCCCGCTATGCGCTCGTTCGCAATTGACGACCAAATTCAATAGCGTTTGTTCAATCTTCGCAAATGGCAGCAATGCGCCTCAAGTCGGCCGTTCGACACTGGGTGATTTCCCGAAAGCTGACATCGCCTCTGAAGTCAAGTGTGGTCGCTCCTGCGCATGACGCCCCATAGCACGACCGACCGCGAGCAATTCTCCATCCGTTCGGGCCGGAGCAGTCCTTCGGCGCGATAGCGGGCTAACTCTCAGCAAATATTTCCGCCGTGCTCCCGGGCTGACCGAGCCTCCAGATGCGGGCTATGCAGCGACGCATCTCATCAGCGGTGGCGCCGCCTCGAAATTCGGCAAGGCGTATGGCCTTGGCTTCCAGTTCCTGTTTCGCAAGGGTGTTGCCGGGGTCGCCCTTGGGCTCGTCGACGCGGGTATCGAGTTTGCGGCCGTCAATGGTCATGACGCTCACCTTGCCGACCCATTGCTTGGGATAAAGTCTGTCGATCTCGGCGTCGAACTCCATCCGCACCTTGGCGCGGAAACGGGCGACGCGCGTGTCGGCAAGTGCTTGGTGTTCGAACGCGTCGAGATCGGCGACGCCATGGACGGCGATGAGGCCCAACACCGTGCCCATGGAGAACTTCGCCTGGTGGACGGTTTGTGGAATGACCACCGCGCCCAGGACATCGATGGCTCCCTGATGGACATGGGTTACCACATCAGCGATGTCGTCCGGACCGAGCCCCTCGCGGCGCATGAGAAGCTGCAGCGCGTCGGCGGCCGGATGGGTGTGCCGGCAGGCGGCGTGCCATTTGAAGGACGTCTCCTCGGTTGCCCAACGGCTGCCGAGGCCGTCCGTCAGGCGGGCCGGATCGGCGTCGCTGGACATGCCTGAAGCCATGCCCTTTTTCCCTTCGAGGATCTGCGTGGCCCCCTTGAAGCCATCGCGTGCCAGATAGGCAGAAAACAGGCCGTTGGCGGCGGCTCGCGCCGTATGAAGCTGCTTGGAATCGGCGGCATCGCGCAGAAACTCCCAGAGACCTGCCGCCTGCGTACCGGCCGAGCCGACAGCATGGTTGAGCCCGGCTGCGTCCAACCCGATCAACCTGCCGACAGCCGCGGCCGCGGCGACAGCGCCGGCGGTGCCGGTGGTGTGGAATATCTCGTAGTGCGAGCGTCCGAGGAATTCTCCTACGCGGATGCCCACTTCATAGCCGGCGATGCAGGCAGTCAGGACTTCGCGGCCGGTCTTCCCCTCAGCCTCCGCAACCGCCAAAACGGCCGGAAAGATCACCGCCGCCGGATGAAAGACCGAGCCGTTGTGAACGTCGTCTTGTTCCACGACATGGGAGGCCGCCGCATTGACCATCGCTGCGAAATAGGGGCTTGTACGCCGCCGCGTCGGGATGATGGTGCTTGGGCCGTCCGCCGGCCCCATGGCACGCGCAAAGCCGTCGATCATCTCGACCTGGTGCGCGCCCTTGCCGGCCAGCGCCGAGCCGAGCCAGTCGATCATCAGTCCTTGCGCGAAATGAACGACGCGCGGCGGGATCTGTTCGAAGTCGAGTTCGGCAATGAAGGCGCAGAGCCTGGCGGTTGGCCAATCGGCGGTGTCCAGGCTCATCCGTTGCTCCTCCCCTGCATGCCCTTTAAACCAAAGCGGCCCGGCGCAGGACCTGCCTTGCGCGCTCGATGACGGGTCGATCCACCATTTCGCCGTTCACCAGGCTGGCTTCGCCTGATGAGGCCGCGCCAATGATGTCTCGTGCCCATGAGATGTCATTGTCGCTCGGGCGAAAGCCATTGCGAATAGGCTCGATCTGCCTCGGGTGGATGGCCATCTTGCCGCCAAAACCCATCTTCATGGCGTGGCGTGCGTCATCCTCGGCGATTTCGGGACTGCTCAGGTCGGTCGTCACGCCGTCGATCGGCGCGGCCCGGCCAGCCGCGCGCGAACGCCAGACGATTTCGTTGCGGGCCGCAAGCAGCATCAACCGGTCATGCGCGCAACCGAGATCGAGCGAGAAGTCGACCGAGCCGAAGGCGACGGCAACGACGCCAGAGGTGGCCAATATGTCTGGCAGGTTGGCGAGGCCGACGGCGCTCTCGACCAGCGCGATGACGGAAACGCTGCGTGCCATGTGCTTGGCCATATCGGCAATGTCCTCCGGACGTTCGGCCTTGGGCAGCATGATGGAGACGCCGTCGAGGCGCCGCACGGCGTCGATGTCCGCTTCGTGCCAGGGTGTTCCCGCGGCGTTGATGCGGACCACAACGGCGGATTTCAGCGTGGCCGCATTGGCGAGAATCGCTTCGCGAGCGCGGTCCTTGTCGCAAGGGGCTACGGCATCCTCGAGGTCGAGAATGACCGCATCCGCGCCGCTGCTGTCAGCCTTGGCAAACCGTTCCGGCCGCGAGCCCGGCACGAAGAGCGGCACGACGGGCATGACGAAGCTCACCATTGCGCCGTGGCCTTCACCGTCACATGGCCGTCGGCCGACCGTGCCTCGAGAGCCATGCCGTCCTGGCCTGGGGATGTTGCGCTCAGAAGCAGGCGCTGTGGGCCGCTCGCCGGATGGACGCCGCGGAATGAGAAGCGGCGCGGCGACGTGCCCACAATGGCGGTGGCGAAATTCATCAGCAGCGTCGCCTGCAGCGGGCCATGGATGACGAGCCCGGGATAGTGCTCGACCCCCGTGGCGTAGGGCGCGTCGTAGTGGATGCGGTGCCCGTTGAACGTCAGCGCGGAATATCGAAAGAGCAGCACGGGATCGATGTCGATCGTGCGCTCGTGCGATGCGGCCAGGGGCGAATTGGCCGGCGGGGCAGGGGGCGCAGCAGCGGCTTCGGCGCCGCGATAGACGATGGTCTGGTCCTCCTCGATGACCGGACCGGAATCGTTGGCGATGTCGTGCCGGACCGTGACGAAGGTGAGCGGGCCGGTGCGGCCCTGTTTCTCTTCGATGGCGGTCAATGTCGAGCGACGGCGGATGGTGTCGCCAGAGCGGATCGGCGCCATGAAACGCACATCGCTGGCAGCCCACATGCGGCGTGGAAGCGACACCGGCGGCAGGAAGCCGCCTTTGGCCGGGTGCCCGTCAGGTCCGAGTTCTCGCATTTCGGCAATGTCGGGTGTCAGGCACCAGTGCAGTCCGGGCGCGGCCGCGCCCTCGGCTGTCTGCGCCGCGTGGTCCCCAAGCGTGGCGCCAAAGCTGGCCAGCAGGCGCGGGGTCACAACATCCTCGACCTCGTGCGTGCGTCCAACCCATTCCTGCAGCGTGCTTGTGTCGAGGCTCATGAGGTCCTCGTCAGGCGGCGAATTCGGACCGGATCCGGTCCGTATCGGCGCCAAGCGCGGGGACGCTGGGAACCGTTGCGAACCCCTCGGGCCGCCCTGCCGGCATGGGTACGGCGATGCGCTTGCCGTCCGGCAGCGCCACCTCTGTCCTGCGCAACGCCTTGTGGTGCGGCAGGTCGCGCATTGCGCTGACCCGGCCCCAGGCGATCCGCGCCTCGTCGAGACGGTCTATGGCCTCGTCGCAGTCGATTGCCGCGAAGATCGGTTCGATCACGGCGTCGAGCGCCGTGCGGTTGGCAACCCGCCAGGTATTGGTGGCGAAGCGTTCGTCGGCGAACAGATCCTGCCTTTGCAGCACGAGCGTGCAGAAGCGCTTCCATTCATTGTTCTGCTGGATGGACACGACCACGCTGCCATCCCGACAGGCATAGGGTCGATAGGGGTAGATCGAAGCGTGCGCCAGGCCATATCGTTGCGTCTCGCGGCCCGCATATTCGTAGTGCAGCAGCGGCACGGTCATCCAGTCGGCCATGGCGTCAAACATGGCTACCTCGACAATGCGGCCGCGCCCGGTCTTCTGGCGCGCGAGCAAGGCTTCGAGGATCGCTGCATGGGCATTCATGCCGGTGGCGATGTCGGCGGCGGAAACCCCGACCTTGCTCGGCGTGTCCGGTGTGCCGGTAACGGCGCAGAGGCCGCTTTCGGCCTGCACCAGCATGTCGTAGGCGCGCATGGCCGCGTAGGGCGTGTCCTGCCCGTAGCCGACGATGTTGATGGCTATCAGCCGAGGAAACTCTTTCGCAATTGTATCGGCCGAGAGGCCGAGCCTGTCGATGGCGCCCGGCACGAGATTCTGCACGAGGACATCGGCGCGTGCGACCATCCGGCGCAGGAGAGCCAGGTCGTGCTCGGTCTTCAGGTCGAGCACCGCGCTCTCCTTGCCGCGGTTGAGCCAGACGAAGTAAGCCGACATGCCCTCCACTGCGGAATCGTAGTGACGCGCGGTTTCGCCTTCCGGGCGCTCGATCTTCACGACGCGTGCGCCGGCATCGGCAAGGCGGACCGTGCAGAGCGGAGCGGCGACGGCCTGCTCGATCGAAACGACAAACAGGCCCTCCAGTGGGCGGGCGCCGTCAGACATTGCGCTGCACTCCCGAGCGCGCCAGCACACCAGGCTTCAGCCGCTCGTTCTTGCCGTAATCCTCGGCGGCGTGGAAGAACAGCCGCGGCGTGCCGTCGATGTCTTCGAGCCGCTTGCGGTAAGCTTCCAGATAGGCCTTGCGGCCGTCGTCGCCGACGCGGCCCGGCATATAGGAGACAAAGGGCGGCAGCACGTCGAAGCCTGAATAGCGCAGCAGGCCATTGTGGATCGGCCACAGCACCGTGAGGATGTCGCCATCGATGCCGTCGGGTGCATAGGTGTCGGCCGATGTGCCTGTGGTCGCGGCCACCATGGCGAGCTTTCCGCTAAACATGCCGGTGTCGTATTTGCGGCCCGGCAGATAGGCGAAACCGCGCGCGAAGACACGGTCGGCCCAGCCCTTGAGCATTGCGGGCATTCCGAACCACCAGACCGGGAACTGGAACAGCACGAAGTCCGCCCGCTTCAGTTTTTCGATCTCGGCGCTGATATCGGCCGAGAGTGCGCCGGCCTCGTAG
Organism: Mesorhizobium sp. M1066; assembly: GCF_040318635.1. Classification (NCBI taxonomy): domain Bacteria; kingdom Pseudomonadati; phylum Pseudomonadota; class Alphaproteobacteria; order Hyphomicrobiales; family Phyllobacteriaceae; genus Mesorhizobium; species Mesorhizobium sp. M1066. The sequence goes on along the minus strand of NZ_JAMYMR010000029.1, from coordinate 75,089 downwards.
GCAGCGGTCTGCTCGCGCGGCAGGCTGAAGAAGTCCGGATCGTTGCGCTCGCCTGAGATATCGCCCGGCCCTGCGACAGGATTGAAGCCCATCGCATAGAGATCGCTGACGACCACATCGTGGCCGGCGCGGGTCAAGGTTTCCACAGCCAGATCCTTCATGGCGCCGTTGAAGGATTTTGCTTCCGGGTGTGCATAGACGATGAGGACATTCACGGCAGTTACCCCTAATAGGAACGCGGCAGTCCAAGCACGTGCTCGGAAAGGTATGACAGGATGAGGTTGGTCGAGATCGGCGCGACCTGATAGAGACGCGTCTCGCGGAACTTGCGCTCCACATCGTACTCTTCCGCGAAACCGAACCCGCCATACGTCTGGATGCAGACATTGGCGGCTTCGTTCGAAGCGTCGGCCGCCAGCATCTTGGCCATGTTGGCTTCAGCGCCGGGGTTCTTGCCGGCTTCGTAGAGGTTCAGCGCCTCGCGCACCATCAATTCGGCCGCGCGCATGTTGGCGTAGGCCCTTGCGATCGGAAACTGGATGCCCTGGTTCTGGCCGATCGCCCGACCGAACACATGCCGCTCCTTTGCGTAGGTGCTTGCCTTTTCGATGAACCATTTCGCATCGCCGACGCATTCGGCGGCAATCAGGATACGCTCGGCGTTCATGCCCGAGAGGATGTAGCGGAAACCTTTTCCCTCTTCGCCGATCAGGTTTTCGGCCGGCACGCGCAGTTCGTCGAAGAAGACTTCCGTGGTGGCATGGTTCATCATGGTGCGGATCGGCCGGATGGTGAGGCCGTTGCCAACGGCTTCGCGCATGTCGACGATGAGGACGGAAAGGCCGTCGGTCTTCTTCATGCCGTCCTTGAGCGGCGTGGTCCGCGCCAGCAGCAGCATCAGATCCGAATGCTCGGCGCGGCTGGTCCAGATCTTCTGGCCCTTGACCACGAAATGATCGCCGTCGAGGCGAGCAGTGGTCTTGAGAGCCCCCGTATCCGTACCGCTGGTCGGTTCGGTGACGCCGAAGGCCTGCAGGCGCAATTCGCCCGCGGCGACCTTCGGCAGGTATTGCTGCTTCTGGGCTTCCGAGCCGTGGCGAACAAGCGTGCCCATCGTGTACATCTGGGCATGGCAGGCGCCGCCATTGCAGCCGGCGCGCTGGATTTCCTCCAGTACGGCAGCGGCGGCCGAAAGCGGCAGGCCCGAGCCGCCATAGGCCTCCGGGATCAGGATCGAGAGCCAGCCGGCCTCCGTCAACGCTGCGACGAATTCACCGGGGTAGGTCATGTCCCTGTCGAGTGCGCGCCAGTATTCTCCGGGAAAGCGCGCGCACAGCCTGGCGACGGCATCCCGAATGTCCTGGTAGTGTTCCATGAGATTTAACCGGCTTTTCGTCTTGCTGCGGGCCTCACTATCGCGCCTCCATGTCCTGTCAGCAATGCAGGGCGGACGTGAGCAGATATAACGGAATTCGAATGCTTATGGCGAAGGGCCGAGAAGCTGGCCGACCCAGACGGCCCGCCCGACAAGATCCTTGGCGATGTCCTCGATCGCTTGTCCGGCAAACCGCGCCAGCCGCGAGGCAGGCCGGTCCGCCGGGTAGGCAAGGATCAGCCGGCGCACGGGCACCGGATCGATCAATGGCGCGGCGGTGAGCAGCCCGGCGGTCACGTCGGCATGGATAGGAGCGAGCGGCAGGATCGTCCAGCCATGGCCGTTGCGCACCAGGTCCTTCAGCGCGGAGTACGAGTCCGCTTCGATGCCGACATCGAGCGTGATGCCGGCATCCGTGGCGCAGCGTTCGACGATGATGCGCAACCCGTGCTTGATGCTGGGCAGCAGCAGGCGCTTGCCCGCGAGCGAGGCGAACGATACGGCGCGCACGGTTGAAAAACCCGCGTCCGGCGGTCCGATCAGGAACAGGTTTTCCAGGAGCAGCGGGCGCGAGCGCAGCGAACGCGCCATGCGCGGGTCGTAGAGCACCGCAACGTCCACCTCGCCGCGGTGCATCCAGTCCAGCAGATAGCCGGTGTAGGCACTGACAAGTCTGAGCTTGGCCTTGGGATGGGCCTTGCCGAAGGCGTCCGCCAGCGGCAGCGAAATAATGTCGGCAACGGTGGGCGGCAGGCCGATGGCCACTTCGCCGGTCAGCGGCGCATCGGCGGGCGTGGCCGTGGCGCGGATCTCGTCGATCTCGGCCATCACGCGCATGGCGCGCGTCAGTACCTCCTTGCCCTGTTCGGACAGCACCATGCCGCGTCCATGGCGCAGAAAAAGGGCAAAGCCAAGCTCCTCCTCCAGCATGCGCACCTGCCGGCTGAGCGCCGGCTGCGCAATGTGCAGCCGGTCGGCGGCCTTGCTGAGGCTGCCGAGTTCGGCGACATGGATGAGGGTGCGTAGCTGCGATAACTCCATGAGCTATCGAATACCATTATATCTGATCACGAGAAAGAGCCGAAGATTGCATCGGTCAAGCGCGCTAGTCTGATGCCAGTCCAATATCTCGGAGATGCAAGGTGACGGCGAGCATACAAGCAAAACCTCCGCAAGCAGCAGCGCTTGCCGCCGCTCCGACCGTGTCTGAAAGGCAGTGGCCGGATCAGGTTTATGAGGTGCTCAAGGCTGCCGGCATCAGCCAGATGTCCTATGTGCCGGATGCCGGTCATACCACATTGATCCGCCTTTTCAGTGAGGATCCCGAAGTCGTCACCAATGTGCTGACGACGGAGGAGGAGGGCATCGCCATCGCAGCAGGCTCCTGGCTCGGTGGCAAGCGGAGCGTCGTGCTCATGCAATCCTCCGGTGTCGGTAATTGCATCAACATGCTGTCGCTTCCCGTGCAGGCGCGCTTCCCCTTGCTCGTCCTGGTGACGATGCGGGGCGAATGGGCCGAGTTCAACCCGTGGCAGGTGCCGATGGGGCAGGCGACGGAGGCGTCGCTGAAGGCGATCGGGCTCAGGGTACTGCGCGCCGAAACCGGTCCCGACCTTGTGGAGACGGTGGCGCAGGCAGCTTTGATGGCCTTCGACGCCGACCAGCAGATTGCCGTGCTGATCGGGCAGCGGCTGCTTGGCAAGAAGAAGTGGTGAGCGACATGAATTTACCGACGATGGACCGCCGGGCTGCGGTGAAGAAGCTGCTCGACGCCCGCGATGGCGCGTTGGTCGTCACCGGTCTCGGCTCGCCGAGCTACGATGTGCATGCTGCCGGCGACCGCAACGACAACTATTATCTGTGGGGCGCCATGGGTGGCGCTGCGCTGATCGGCCTTGGGCTCGCCCAGGCCCAGCCCGACAAGCGGGTCATGGTGATCACCGGGGATGGCGAACAGTTGATGGCCTTCGGTTCGCTGGCGACGATCTCGGTGGCGCGGCCGAAAAATCTCGACCTGATCGTGCTCGACAATCAGCATTTCGGCGAGACCGGCATGCAGTCCAGCCATACCGGCAAGGGCATTGGTTTCGACAAGGTCGCGGCCGCTTGCGGCTTTTCGAAGACCGCCGAGCTGCGTACGCTGGAGGAGGTCGACACGCTCTGTAGAGAACTTCGGCGACCGGCCGACGGTGCGCGCCTTTTCGTGCTGAAAATCACCGCCGAGAACCTGCCGCGCTCGCTGCCGCCGCGCGACGCGGTCGAGGTCAAGAATCGCTTTCGCGCCCATCTGGGCTTTGCCACCTGTTGAGGATCGATATGGCGCTGGTCAGTTTCCAGAACACGGTCGGCGGTCGGCTCCAATCGACAGCCGATACATTCGATAGCCATGATCCGTTCACCGGCAGGCCCTGGGCGCTGATCCCGCGTGGAGGAGCGAGCCAGGTGGACGCCGCCGTGGCGTCCGCGAAGGCAGCATTCCGGTCGAAGGAATGGGCCGGTATCACGCCGACCGCGCGGGGCAAGCTGCTCGTGCGGCTGGCCAATCTGATCGCCGAGAATGCAGATCGTATTGCCGCCATCGAGACGCGCGACAATGGCAAGCTGCTCACCGAAATGACGGCACAGCTGCGCTATATCCCGGAATGGTTCCGCTATTTCGGCGGTCTTGCCGACAAGATCGAAGGGTCGGTGCTGCCGATCGACAAGGCTGGCATGTTCGCTTTCACCCGCCACGAGCCGCTGGGTGTCATTGCAGCGATCGTGCCCTGGAATTCGCCGCTTTTGCTCCTGACATGGAAGCTCGCGCCGCTGCTGGCGGCAGGCAACACTGTCGTCATCAAACCATCGGAACACGCCTCGGCCTCGACGCTGGAGTTCGTGAAACTGTTTGCGCGGGCAGGCTTTCCGCCCGGCGTGGTCAACACCGTTACCGGGATGCCGCTTGATGTCGGCGCGCCACTCGTCTCTCATCCCGACGTCGCCAAGATCGCCTTCACCGGTGGTGAGCCTGGCGGGATCGCGGTCTATCGGGCGGCTGCCGAACAGCTAAAGGTCGTCACGCTGGAGCTCGGCGGCAAATCGGCCAACATCGTCTTCGACGACGCCGATATCGAGAGCGCGGTCAACGGCGCGATCTCAGGCATCTTCGCGGCCAGCGGCCAGACCTGCATCGCGGGTTCGCGGCTGCTGGTGCATCGCAAAATCCACGACCGGTTCGTGGAAGGCGTCATAACGCTGGCGGCCAGCGCTCGATTGGGCAATCCGGCGCTGCAAGAGACGCAGGTCGGGCCGATCACCACGCAAGCCCAGCGCGAGAAGGTGCTGTCCTATCTCGGCATCGCGCGCCGCGAGGGTGCGCTTTGCGTGCTGGGCGGCGGCAAGCCGGCCTCGGGTGAATTGGCCGAGGGCTGGTTCGTCGAGCCCACCATCTTCACCGGCGTGAACAACACCATGCGGATCGCGCGCGAAGAGGTGTTCGGACCGATCCTGTCGGTCATTCCGTTCGACGACGAGGAAGAGGCTTTCGCCATTGCCAATGACAGCCCCTACGGGCTGGCGGCAGGAATATGGACCAGCGACATGGGCCGGGCGTTGCGCGGCGCGGCCGCAATGGAGGCGGGGATGGTCTGGATCAATTCATACCGTGCCGTCTCCTACATGGCGCCCTTCGGCGGCTACAAGAGGAGCGGTATCGGGCGCGAAAGCGGGCAGGATGCCATCAATTCCTATCTGCAGACTAAGACGGTGTGGATAGACACCGCCGGCAAGACCGCCAATCCCTTCGTTATCCGCTAGGCTAGGCTTCGGTGGGAGAATCCCCATCCGTAGCCAAGCTCGGCCCATGCTCCCTGAGACGGTGGCCGACTTACAAATGATCGAAGGATTGGACATGAGACAGGCAGGCAAGGTGGCGGTTGTCACAGGCGCGGCGCGCGGCATCGGACGCGCTTGCGCGGAACGCTTTTTGGCCGAAGGCGCGAAGCTCGTGCTGGGCGACATCGATGCCGTGGAGCTAAAAAAATTTGCCGCTGAAATCGGCACCACCGACAGCGTCCTGGCGGTGGTTACGGATGTCAGCAAGAAGGACCAGGTCGATGGGCTGATTGCAGCGGCGGTGGCGAAGTTCGGCCGTGTCGACATCATGGTCAACAATGCCGGCATCGCTCCGGTCCAGGACTTTCTCGACATCACAGAGGCGGACTACGACAGGGTTCTCGCCGTCAATCTGAAGGGCGCGTTCATGGGCACCCAGGCCGCAGCCCGCCAGATGATTGCGCAAGGTCGAGGCGGCGTCATCGTCAACATGTCGTCGATCAATTCAGGCCTCGCCAACCCACGCGTCGCCACCTATGCGATCTCCAAGGGCGGCATGAATCAGGTCACCAGCACAGCGGCCGTCGCCTTCGCTCACCACGGCATCCGTGTGGTCGGTGTCGGACCGGGCACCATCGCTACGGAGATGGTCATGGACGGGACATTCATCGATTCGGAAGAAATGCGACGGGCGGTTCTTTCGCGCACACCGCTCGGGCGCCTCGGCACGGCAGCCGAGATCGCTTCGGTCGTGGCGTTCCTGGCCAGCGACGACGCTTCCTACATCACCGGCGAGACGATCTACCCCGACGGAGGGCGCCGGGTGCTGAACTACACGGTTCCGATCAAGGAGTAAGAAAATGGGTAATTTCGAAAAGCTGCATCACATCTGCATCGTCGTGCACGATATCGACAAGGCGCAGGCCTACTATGACTCCATAGGCATCGGGCCATGGGAGTCCTATCCGCCGCTGGCCGAATACGAAGAACTGCAGGTCCCAAGCCCCGAGGGTTTCAAGGCGATGCAATATCGGATTTGCAACTTGCCGAACGTTCAGCTGCAGCTGTGCCAGCCGAACGGCGATCCTTCACCGCAGCGAATTCATCTCGACAGCAAGGGTGAAGGTGTCTTCCATATCGGCTTCCAGGTTCGTGATGCGGACGCAGCCGAAACCAAGGCGAAAACCGACGGACTTGCCGTGCTGATGCGCGGGCGCCGGGAAAACCGCACCGGCTTCACCTACTACGACACAGCCGACAAGGCAGGCGTGATCCTGCTGACCCGGGCGACCAATCTGCCCGGCAAATGATCTTCGCGCGAAGGATTGGGGCTGGACAAGGAGACGGGGCGACTGATCAGCTGCCCCGCAATTCCTGAAGCCGGTCGACCAGGAATTTGCCGCTGGTGATGATATGCATTTCCAAAAGGCCGACGGCGCGCAGCGTATCCTTGGCTTCGCACAGGTCGATGAGCTGCCAGTGGTCGCGGTCGGACTGGGCCTGGATCTCGGTGAGCGTCACCATCATGCGCGTGTAGCGTTCCAGCTGCTGATAGATGCGCCCGACCAGTTCGATCGTCGCCTTGCGGCCGGACGGCGCGTAGAGCGCGGCGTGGAAGTTCCAGTTGAGCTGGTTCGAGTACTCGCCGGTCTTGCCCTGCTCCTGGTGCTGCTTTGCGCGCTCGCGGGCCAGCGCGAGGTCGGCCTCCGTCATCCTTGGAATGGCAAGGGCCAGCAGCCATGTTTCGATCCGGGCCCGCAATTCGTAGAGCTCGAGGATCTCGTCCAGGGAAATGGAGGTGACGACGGCGCCCTTGTGGGAAACCAGCGTGACGAAGCCTTCCGAATGAAGCTGATGCAGCGCCTCTCGCACCGGAATTCGGCTGACGCCGAACTCGGTGGCCAGATGCTCCTGCCGCAGCTGGAAGTTGGCCTCGTATTCGCCGATCAGGATCTTCTGCCTGATGGCATCGGCGACCTGGGTCGAGATGGTTTTCTTCTGTACGAGCATGAATCAGCCTGAGGCGGCCGCCGTGTTTGTTGACTGGCGCCGTTTTGATTGAAGAAGTGGACGCATAGCACCGTTGTCACTGCGATGCCATGTCGCCCGTTTCGCTTCAGTAGACATGTTCCTCGATAGGCTGATTGCCAGCGATCCGTTCGTAGCGGAAGGCCGACAGGTCGACAGAGCGGTACTCGCCATAGGCAATGAGATCACTGACGCCCGACCCGGTCGCCGCTGCATGCATCATGCCGTGGCCGCTGAAGCCGGTGGCCAGGACAAAGTTCGACACCTCGGGATGCCGGCCGATGATGCCGCTGTGGTCGAAGGTGTTGTATTCGTAGAGCCCCGCCCAGGCGCGCAGCATGCGCAATTGTTCGAAGCCGGGCACGCGATGGGCGAGCGCCGGCCAGATCAACTCGTCGAACAGGTCGTAATCCACATCCAGGCCAAAATCGTACGGCTCGTTCTCGCGCACCGGCGGAATACCGCACAGGAAGAGCTGACCTTCCGGCCGCAGCCAGAAGCCGCTCGTGTCGAAGACGAAGGGGCAGTTTTCGATCCTTGCCGGCGTTTCGAAGACGAAGACGCAGCGCTTGCTCGGGACAACCGGCAGCTCGGCCCCGGCCATCCTGGCAATGCCCGCGCTCCATGGTCCGGCCGCGTTGATCACCGTGCCGGCGGCAAGCCGGTCGCCATTGTCGAGCACCACTTCGCCGACCTTTTGGGGAGACGCCATGGTCAGTCCGGTCACCGTCGCGGCAAGATAGTTCACGCCCTGCGTGCGCGCTTTGCGGCGGAATGCCTGCATCAGGCCGGGGCCGTCGAACCAGCCTTCGCTGCCAAGGCCGAGCGAGCCAAGGGCGAGATCGTCCGTGTTGAGCCACGGGAAGCGTCGTGCCAGATCGACCTGCTCGATCAGTTCGGCGTCGACGCCCATGCCGCGCTGAACGCGGTTCTTGGCACGTTGCGCGTCTGCGCGCTCGGGTGTCGCCAGCACGAGGTAACCGGGCTCATGCAGGCCGATGTCGGCCAACTCGTCGCCGATGGCAAGCCGCGTCTTTACCTTGCGCAGGAAGTCGATGCTGAACTTCGACATGGCGATGTTCGGCGCCGTGCCGAACTGCTGGCGGATGGCGCTGGTCGACAAGGAAGACGAGGAGGCCGTGTAGTAGGGATCCCGTTCGACCACCGCGATACTGCCATCGAAATCCGGATTGGCCGACAGGAAATAGGCGATCGAGCTGCCGACAACGCCGCCGCCGACGATCACCACATCATAGTTTGTGCCCATACCAATCGTGTTCCCTATCTCAAATATCATCCGTGGCGACAAGGATTGGATATCTTCCTCTATCGGTCCACCTCCAAAACGAGACATAACCCGGTCTTCGATGCAGAAAAAGAGGTTTGACGTGAAAAACAGAATACATTATCCAATTTGTAACAGATATCACCTGCCCGGCAACGTCGCGGCAGCCATGCCGAGGATTTCCCGTGGGCCTCATCGCTCCCCGTCTCGACGTCATCAAGCCAAGTCCCAGCATGGCGGTCACCGCGCGGGCAATCGAAATGCGCTCGGCCGGCATCGACGTCATCAGCCTGAGCGCCGGCGAGCCGGATTCTCCAACGCCTCCGCACATTGTCGAGGCAGCCTACGAGGCGATGCGCAGGGGGGAAACGCGCTATACGGCGGTCGACGGCACCGCCGCGCTGAAGAAGGCGGTGGCCGGGAAATTCAGGCGCGAGAACGGCCTCGACTACAAGCCTTCGCAAATCAGCGTCGCGGGCGGCGCAAAGCAGATCATCTACAACGCCCTGCTGGCAACGCTGGCGCCGGGTGACGAGGTGGTTGTCCCAGCGCCCTATTGGGTTTCCTACACCGACATCGTCCTGCTCGGCGAAGGCAAGCCCGTGGTCGTTCCCTGCACGGAGGCGCAGGATTTCAAACTGACACCGCAAGCCCTGCGAGCCGCGATCACCGGGCGCACCAAATGGCTGCTGCTCAACACGCCTTCCAACCCGACAGGCGCCGTCTACAGCCGCGACGAACTTGCGGGGCTGGCGGGGGTGTTGCTCGATCACCCGCATGTGCACGTTCTGACCGACGACATCTACGAGCATATCCTGTTCGATGGACGAACCTTCCATACCATCGCCGGCGTCGAGCCGAGGCTGAAGGACCGTACGCTGACAGTGAACGGGGTGTCGAAGGCCTATGCCATGACCGGCTGGCGGATCGGCTATGCCGGCGGGCCGGAACCGCTGATCCGCGCCATGGCGACCGTGCAGAGCCAAAGCACGTCGAACCCGTCATCCATCTCGCAGGCCGCGACCATTGCCGCACTGGAAGGTGCCCAGGACTTTCTTCGCCCTCGGGCGCTCGAATTCCAGGCTCGGCGCGACCGCGCTCTGGAGCTGCTGCGCAAGATTCCCGGCCTTACCTGCCAGACGCCCGAGGGCGCCTTCTATCTCTATCCCAATTGCTCGGCCCTGATCGGCCGTCGCCGCCCGGACGGCACTCCTATCGGCAGCGACGACGACTTCTCGCTTTACCTGCTCGATCAGGCACGGGTCGCGGTGGTGCAGGGCTCTGCCTATGGCCTGTCGCCGCATTTCCGCATTTCCATAGCCACGTCGATGGACCTGATCGAAGAAGCGATCGGGCGCATCGCCGAGGCTGTCGAAGCGCTGCGATAGGGCCGGCGATGGATCTCGACTTCGTCCACAAGCTGATCGAATTTGTCTCGCGTTCGCCCATTGCCGAGTTGGAGATCGAGCGCGATGGCGTTCGTATCCGCATGTCCAGGCAGGGGGTGCTGGCGCAATCCGCGTCGCAGCCTTCGCCGCAGTCGGGGTCAGCCGCCGGCCCTGCCGTCTTCACAAATCCGGCTTCGACAGCTCCGCCCATCGCGCGGCATTCGATCCGCGCGCCGCTGACAGGCGTGTTCTACCGTTCCGGCACCGAAGGCGAGCCGCCGCTCGCTTCGGTTGGCGATGTGGTCGTGGAAGGGCAGAAGGTCGGTGTCCTCGAAGCCATGAAGACGTTCAATGTCGTGGAATCCGATCGCGCCGGGCGGATCGTTCAGATCGCGTTCGACGACCATGCCGCCGTGCAGGCCGGCGATGTGCTATTCGTTCTCGAAGATTTGGGCTAGCGGCGATGTTCGACACCGTCCTTATCCCCAACCGCGGTGAAATCGCGCTGCGCATCCTGCGCGCCTGCCGCGATCTCGGATTGAAGACGGTGGCGGCGCACTCGGAAGCGGATGCGAGCCTTCGCCATGTCGCGCTGGCGGACAGGGCGATCTGCATCGGGCCGGCTGCCGCGACGGAGAGCTATCTCAATATCGCCGAGATCATCGCGGCCGCGCAACTCACCGGCGCGGGCGCGATCCATCCGGGCTATGGTTTCCTCTCGGAAAACGCCGCCTTCGCCGAGGCCGTCGAAAATGCCGGCCTCGCCTTCATCGGGCCGTCGGCCGCGGCGATCCGCACCATGGGCGACAAGGTCTCCGCCAAGCGCACGATGATCGCTGCCGGCGTTCCCTGCGTTACAGGGTCGGAGGGCGCGCTGCCGCAGGACGAGCAGGCAGTGCGCGCCATTGCCGAGGCCATCGGCTATCCGGTCATCGTCAAGGCGGCGGGCGGCGGCGGCGGGCGCGGCATGCGCATCGTGCGCGAGCAGCACGCCCTGATGGAAGCCGTTTCAATGGCGGTGAAAGAGGCGGACCGGGCCTTCGGCAACCCGCAAGTCTATCTGGAGAAATTCCTCGAGCACCCGCGCCATATCGAGATCCAGATTCTGGCGGACAAGCATGGCAAGGCGGTGTGGTTAGGCGAGCGGGATTGCTCCATGCAGCGCCGCCACCAGAAGATCATCGAGGAGGCGCCGGCGCCCGGCATCGCCCGCGAGGCGATTGCCGAAATCGGCGAGCTGTGTGCCCGCGCATGCCTGACCATCGGCTATACCGGCGCGGGCACGTTCGAGTTCCTCTACGAGGACGGGCGCTTCTCTTTCATCGAGATGAACACCCGCGTGCAGGTGGAGCATCCCGTCACCGAACTCGTCACCGGCGTCGATATCGTGCGCGAGCAGATCCGCATCGCCCGGGGCGAACCCCTGTCGTTCAGCCAGCAAGACATCCGCATCCAGGGCCACGCTGTCGAATGCCGCATCAACGCTGAAGATCCATATAGCTTTCGCCCGCATCCCGGCCGGGTCGAGCGCTGGACGCCGCCCGGCGGCCCGGGAATCCGCGTCGAATCGCATCTCTACTCCGGCTACACCGTGCCGCCGCACTACGATTCCCTGGTGGCGAAGCTGCTGGCGCATGGCGCGACGCGGGCCGAGGCGATCCGGCGCATGAGCGGCGCGCTGGCTGAGATGGAAGCTGTCGGCATCGCCACCAACGCGCCGCTCCACGGCCTCCTGATGGAGGAGCCCGGCTTTGCTGCCGGCGGCTTCGATATCCATCATCTTGAACGTCTCATTGAAGGCGGTCTGCTCCAGGGACGAGGCGGCGATGACGATTGAGGAGATCGAAAGGCTGGCCGCCTGGTGCGCAAGCGCCGGCATGGGCGAGATAGAACTGTCGGACGCCGGCTTTTCGTTGCGCCTGCACATGCAATCCGTTGTTGCCTCGACACCCCCGGCCGAAGCCCCGAAGGCCGAAACGGTCTTTAAGGGCGTGCGCGCGCCCGGCGTCGGCGTGTTCCGTCTCGATCATCCAACGACCGGTCGGCCGGTTGCCGGACCTGGCCAGACGGTCCGCAAGGGCGAGACGGTCGGCGTCCTGCAGGTCGGCCCATGCCTAAAGGCAATCGTTGCGCCGGCAGACGGTGTGCTGGGTGTGGCACTGGCCGAGGACGGGGCAGTCGTCGGTTACGGCACGCCACTCTACGAAATGGAAGGCAAAGGCGATGGTTCGAACCACTGAGGCAAGCGCCATGGCGGCCAAAGGATTGCAGGTCGATATCAATTCCGACATGGGCGAGGGTTTTGGAGCCTACAGGCTCGGCGACGATGCGGCGATCCTCGACATCGTCAGTTCCGCCAATGTGGCCTGCGGCTTTCATGCCGGCGACCCCGAGATCATGGCGGCCACGTTCTCGATGGCGCGCGACAAGGGCGTTGCCGTTGGCGCGCATCCGAGCTTCGCCGATCTGTGGGGGTTCGGACGCCGCATCATTCCGCATTCCATGGATGAGATCGAAAGGCTGGTCGCCTACCAGATCGGCGCGGCGCAGGCGCTTTCCGCCTATGCCGGCCACCCGATCCGCTATGTGAAGGCGCATGGCGCGCTAGGCAATCTTACCCAGACCGACCGTGGCGTCGCCGAAGCGGTGACGCGCGCAGTCAAGGCCGTCGATCCCGGCCTGATCTGCCTGGCCATTGCGCTTGGCTTCCAGGACAGGATCGCGCGCGACGCGGGCCTGACGGTCAGATCCGAAATCTTTGCCGACCGCGCCTATACGGAGGAAGGCTTTCTTGTCTCGCGCAAGCTGGAAGGCGCTGTCATCCACGACGCCGAGAAGGCGGCCGAACGGGTCGTGCGAATGGTCAAGCAAGGCGCCATCGAGACGCTTTCCGGACAGATGCTGCAGACGCCGATCGATTCGATCTGCGTCCACAGCGACACGCCGGCAGCCGTCGCCATCGCCGCGCGCGTCCGGCGACGGCTGGAGGCGAGCGGCGTCAGGGTCAGAGCGTTCGCGGCCTGAGCACGGCCGGGTCCGTTTCAGAACCAGACATCGCTGAGGCGATGTCCGCGCGGATAGGGATCTGTCGGGTCGAGACCATATTGGCCGATGCTGGTAATCCAGGCCTGTCCGGCGATGGTGACCACGACAGCGTCGCGATCGCCAACACGCGCATTGGCGATCACGCGGGAATCGAAATGGGTCCCGATGATCGACCTATTGCGGAACAGCTCGCCCTTGGCGATCTGCCCCTTTGCCGACATCACCGCAAGCCGCCCGGTGGTGCCGGTGCCGGTCGGCGAGCGGTCGAGCCTGCCATGCAGGCACACCGTACCGTTGATGCTATCCACGCGCCCGTCGATGCGCTCGATCGGACCTTCGAAAATCACGTTGGAAACGTCGCGGATCTTCGCGTTCTCCGGATGCACGACCTCGAGCTGCTCGTTGACCGCCTTCTTGATGCGTTGGCCCATCAGCGACATCTGGTGGGCCTCGTCGGGTGTTATGGAAAAGCCCAGCGCGCGGGCGTTGACATGGGCGAAAGTCATGCCGCCATAGGAGGTGTCGACGGTGATCGTGCCGAGCCCCTCGACTTCGACTGGCGTGTCGAGGTGGAACGCGAACGCCGGTACATTGGTGAACTCCACCTGCTTCACCTTGCCGTTCTCGCAGCGGCAGCGCACCTCGATCATGCCGGCCGGCGCTTCCATGCGCAGCAATGTCTCGGGCTCCTTCATCGGCACCATGCCCGTCTCCAAAGCCACGGTGGCGACGCAGATGGTGTTTGAGCCCGACATGGGCGGGTATTCCGTGCTTTCAATTATGACGTAGCCGAGATCCGCCGAGGGATCGCAAGGCGGCAGGATGATGTTGCCGTTGACGTAGGGCGCACCGCGCGGCTCGAACAAGAGCAGCCCACGAATGTCGTCCATATGCTCTTCGAGATACTCCTTCTTTTCGAACATGGTCTTGCCCGGAACGTCCTTGACGCCTCCGGTGATCACATTTCCGACTTCGCCCTCGGCATGGCAGCCGACGACCGTGAATGTTTTCGTCCAGCGCATTTTTCTCCCTTTCCCCTTGATGCATAAACCTGAGTGAGGCGGACAGATCACCTCAAACGCCGCCGAGTCCTTCTTCAAGAAATCGATCGAGCTGTTCGATCTCCTGGGCTGAGAGGCTGATGCCGTCTCTCTCCGATGTCGCACGAGCAAGGAACCGCCGCTGAGAGGGCAGGCGCGCGCCCTGGCCAAGGATCGCCTCGAACAGCGCTTCAGCACGGCCCAGCGGATTGCCGGGCCGGCCGGCGGCGAAGGCTTTCGGCGAGAAAGCGATGACCAACTCTCCATGCGATGGATAGAGCGTCGTGGTGCCGAGCACATTGAGCGCCTCGGGACTGGTCAGGTCGCCGATCATGATCCCGGCGAGCAACTCGATCATCGTCGCGATGGCGGAGCCTTTGTGGCCGCCGAAGGGAAGCATGGCGCCGGCCAGGGCGGCTTCCGGGTCCGTCGTTGGCCTGCCGTCCGAATCCATGGCCCAGCCTTCCGGCAGCTTCTTGCCTGCCCGGCGGTGGAGCTCGATCTCGCCGCGCGCGGCAACCGAGGTCGCGAAGTCGAAAACGTAGGGAGGCTGCTCTTCTCGCGGCCAGCCAAAGGCAAAAGGATTGGTGCCCAGCAACGGTCCGTTGCCACCGGTCGGAGCGACGGTGGCATAGCTCGGGCACATGGCCAGGCCGGCCAGGCCTGCCTGCGTCAAGGCTTCGACCTCCACCCAAAGGGCGGAAAAATGCACCGCATCGTTGATCGCGAGCGCGGCGATGCCGCACGAGCGTGCCCGCTCGACCAGCACCGGCAGGCCCAGTTCGAAGGCCGGGTTGGCGAAGCCGCGCTTTGCATCCACTTTGACGATGGCGGGAGCGTCTTGTGGCAACAGTTCGGGCACCGCGTCTGGGTCTACCTTCCCTGCCTTGATCGTCCGCAGGGCGCCTTCGATCCGGTAGATACCATGTGACTTGCAGGCGTCGCGTTCCGCCGCGACGATGACCCTTGTGATGGCGCTGGCCTGGATGGGGTTCAGTCCGGCCTTGCGGAAAATTGCATCGACGCGCTCATGCAAGGCATCGACGGTGATCGTGGTGTTGGTCATTTCTGGCCTTCGGGTTTGGCTGCGCGCAATGCGCCTTTAAAAATCCAGACCACCGGCAAAGGCTCTTAGATCCTGTGCAAGCAAAGCGGGCTGCTCGAGGGCTGCGAAATGACCACCGCGCGGCATCGCTGTCCACTGGCGGATGTCCTTGAAGACGCGCTCGACCCAACTCCTGGGGGGCATTGGCAGCTCTTTGGGGAACAAAGCCACTGCAAGCGGGACGTTGATCGCTGTGCCGGACGCGAATGCAAGCGGACGGGCGCGCGTTTCCCAATAGAGCCGCATCGACGAAGCGACGGTCCGGGTGAACCAGTAGAGCGAGATGTTGGCGAGCATGTCGTCGCGCGAAAAAGCGGCGTTGGCCAGTTCGCCATCGCAATCGCTCCAGTCGCGGAATTTTTCGATCATCCAGGCTGCCAGCCCGACCGGCGAATCCGTCAGTCCATAGGCAAGCGTTTGGGGGCGCGTCGCTTGAATATGGGCATAGGCGGCGTCAAGATCCGCCCATCCGGCCTTCCGTTTCAGGAAGGTGCGTTCTTCCGGCGTCAAGTCGCCGTCCGGGCTTGCATCGTGAGGCGGTGAGAATGAGCCGGGGATGAAATTCAGATGCACGCCAGCGAGACTGCCTGGATGCGCGTGCGCCAGACAGGTCGACACGCTGGCGCCCAGATCCCCGCCCTGGGCGAGATATCGCTCATAGCCTAGACGGCTCATCAACTCGGCCCAAAGATCGGCGACGGTGAACAGGTTGAGGCCAGGCCTGGTCGGCCGGCTTGAAAAGCCATAGCCGGGAATCGACGGGGCCACGACGTTGAAGGCATTTTCCTGCCTTCCGCCATGCGAAAGCGGGTCTGTCAGAAGCGGGATCAGTTCATGAAATTCGAAGACGCTGCCTGGCCAGCCATGGGTGAGTATGACCGTTCTGTTGGTCGCCACAGCGGCGCGCGCATGGATGAAATGGATGGTTTGGCCGCCGATATCCGTCTGGTAGTGCGGATGGATGTTCCAGGCGGCTTCATGCTTGCGCCAGTCGAAGCCGGTACGCCAGTGCTGCATAAGCCGGCTCAGTTCCTCGTATTCCGTTCCCTGCGCCCAGCCTATTGCCTGCAGCTGGTCCGGCTCGCGCCAGTTCGAGATGCGCTTTTTCAAATCGTCGATTTCAGACTGGGCAATCTCGATCGTGAAGGGGCGAATTTTCATGGGGTCTTCTACTCGCCGGCCATGAGTTTGCGTGCGGCGATAAAGTCGCGACGTCGCTGCCGGTTCGCGCGAAGCGCTTCCGTCGACGCTTCTATCGAGACCGCTGAGAAACGCAGGCGCGCGCCGACCGGCGCTTGCGCCAGCCGCCAGAGGTCGGCTTCGATCACCGTAGCGATCTTCGGATAGCCCCCGCACGTGTTGGCATCGGCTAGCTGGATGATCGGTTGCCCGGACGGCGGCACCTGGACGGTGCCCGGTACGATCCCGTGGGACAGCAATTCCAGCGGCGAGAGGAGGGAAAGCGTCTCCCCGGAAAGGCGGTATCCCATGCGGTTGGCGTCGTTGGTGATGCTCCATTCGCTGCCGGTGAAAGCCGCCTGGGCCTCCGGCGTGAAGGCGTCGAACTCGGCGGCCGGCAGAACCCGCAATTCGATTGCCGAGGCCGCGCCGTCCGCCGCGCCCCGTCGCTCCTCCAGCGCTGCGCCGATGCCGCCCGCGGGAAGCCGGCATTGCGCAGGGTTGAGCGCAAGCCGGTCGCCGCGCGACAGGCCGCGTCCGGCGAGGCCGCCGAAACCGCCTTTCACATCTGTGGCGCGCGAGCCCATGACGGGCGGCAGATCGAGCCCACCGGCGAAGGCGATATAGGAACGCGCACCGATGCGCGGGGCTTCGAGGACAAGGGTCTCGCCGGCGCGGATCGTCATGGCCCACCAGGGCGGGCAGGGCCGATCGCCGACATTGACGGTGCAATCCGCACCGGTGATGGCGACGGCGGTGTCGATGTGCGCGCGCAGCCGGAACGGATGAAGCGCGACCTCGATCCCGGCAGCCGAGGGGTCATTGCCCAGCATGAGATTGGCGATCGCCAGCGCCTGCCTGTCCATGGCGCCGCCATGGCTGACCCCCAGCGCCAGATGACCGGGCCGGCCGAGATCCTGGATCGTGTTCGGCAGACCGGTGGTGAGGATCTCGATCATGCCTCGATCCCTGCGATTGCGAATCGGATTTTGTCTCCGGGCCTGAGCAGCACGGGCAATTCCGCTTCGGCCTTGAACAGCTTCAGTTCGGTATGGCCGATGATGTGCCAGCCGGACGGCGCAGTCATCGGCATGATACCCGCCTGCGCGCCACCAATGATGACGGCGCCCTCAGTGACTTTGAGGCGAGGCGTGCTGCGCCTTGCCCAGGCAAGCCGCGGGTCGAGACCGGACAGATAGGGAAAGCCCGGCATGGCGCCGATGGCGGCGACGGTATAGGTGGCCGCCGCGTGGTGCCTGACGGTCTCGTCGACAGACAGGCCGCAATGCGTGGCCCAGCCGGCGAGATCCTCGCCACGCGCGCCGCCATAGTGAACGGGAATGGTATGATGCGTGCCGGCAACCGCGTGGGCGTCTGTGCTGGCCCATAGCGACTTCAGCTGCTCGCCGAGGCTTGGTGCATCCGTGGCGAGCGGGTCGAATACTATGAGCAGGTTGTTCATGCCGGGAACGGCCTCGCACACCCCTTCGAGGGTCAACGCGGCGTTCGCTACCGCCCAGACCAGTTCCTGGGTGGTATCATTAAAGGCCCCCTGCGCGCCATCGAGCAGCAGCGCGCCCGATCCCGCAAGGCTGATGTGGGGGGTGCCGACAACCATGGGCGGTCAGTCCTTCACCGGCACCGTATAGTTCAGGATCAGGCGACCGCCATCGGGATAGATGGTCTGGCCGACGATGTAGGAAGCGTCGTCGCTGGCAAGGAAGGATGCGACGCTGGCGATCTCCGAAGGTTCGCCACAGCGGCCGCTCGGCGTGCGCGACAGGATGGTCTTGCGCTGCGCTTCGCTGGCCATGACCGAACTCTTGACCATGTCGGTCAGGATGGTGCCGGGGCCGATGGCGTTGACGCGGATGTTATGCGGGATCAATCCGACGGCCATCACCGCCGTCAATTGCTTGATGCCACCCTTGGACACGGCATAGGCGACCGAATTGGGAATGGCCAGGATGGCGTTGATCGACGACATGTTGATGATCGAGCCGCCGCGTCCCTGCGCGATCATGGCCCTTGCCGCGGCCTGTCCGAGTAGGAAGGGCGCCTTGAGATTGACGCGCTGAACCAGGTCGAAGGCCGCCTCGGGGAAGTCGACGAAATCGTCCAGATGGATGATGCCGGCATTGTTGATGAGGACGTCGACACCGCCGAATCGCTCTGTGGCCTTGGCAACAACATCGGCTGCCATTTCCTGCGTGCATTCGGAGAGATCCGCCGATAGCCAGGCGGCACGCTCACCCAGACGTTCGGCATGCTCGCGCCCGCGATCGGCTTGCACGTCGACAAGCATAACCTTGGCGCCATCGGCATGAAAGCGCTCGGCGCAGGCAAGGCCCAGCCCTTGTGCCGCCCCGGTGACGATCACGACTTTTTCTGCATGCTTCACAGCCAATTCCCTTTTTATAATCATGTCGCTGATGGATATGTTATCCAATCTATCTTGAACTTTGCTGCCATTGCAAGCCCGGACGATCGGGGCTTTGGGGCCATGTTCGCCCAAGGAATGGCATTTGTGAGCTGCTTTGGCTTTTTTCTGCCAACCAGCGCAAGCCGGTTGACTCCGCTGAATTAATCGTGATTGGATACTATATTCATAAAAGTACCGACGACGGGGAGTGCAGACGATGGCGGATGGATCACAGGAAAGCGAACTGGTCGACGCGTTCCGCGCTCTGGCGACGCCGTTGATCAGCGACAATCTCGCCCGTGTCCCCGGGGCTGTCGGGTTGCGGCCATTTCACCGGGTGGGCGGCGTCATGGCGGGGAGGGCGCTGACGGTCAGGACCCGCCCCGGCGACAACCAGTTCATCCATCGTGCGCTCGATCTGTTGCAGCCCGGAGACGTCATCGTCGTCGATGGCGGCGGGTATGAAGGACGCGCGCTGGTCGGCGAGATCATGACAAGTGTCGCGGCGTCGCGCGGCGCCGCAGGCATTGTCATCGACGGCGCCATTCGCGATGCCGGTGCCATCGGCCGCAATCCGTTCCCATGCTTCGCGCGGTCGGCCATCCATCTCGGACCTTACAAGGATGGTCCGGGAGCCATAAATGTTCCCGTCTGCATAGGCGGCATGGTCGTCGGTCCTGGCGACATCGTCGTCGGCGACGAGGATGGCGTCGTGGCATTTCCAATCGACGGTGCCGCGGCCTTGCTGGCGGCCGTCCGGGCGCAGGAAGCCCGCGAGGCCGAGATCATGCAGAGCATCCAGGAGAACCGTTATCAGGGAGCCTATGCCCGGGCTTCAAGCGGCAGTCACTGATCTGCCGGGTCAGTCCTTGCCGGTGACAATCGCATGGCCGGCTGGCGATCTTGCTCAACATAACCGCTCCGCAGCTAACCGAGGGGCGAAACAATGCATTTCGGGCACGCCGCCTGGATGCGCCAACAGGGGAAATGGAGAGAATTAATGGTTGTTTCCTTCAAGATGCTTGCCAAGAGGCTTGCTTGCGCCACCGCCCTTGCCGGGCTGGCTATGACCACGATGGCCGCGGCTGCCGACATCAAGATCGGCATCGTGGCCCCCATGACTGGCCAACTGGCCAGTGAAGGGCAGGATATGGAGAACGCCGTGAAGATGGCGATCGAAGCCGTCAACGCCAAAGGAGGCGTCAACGGCGACAAGATCACCACCACGACCGCTGATGATGCCTGCGATCCGCAGCAGGCGGTGACCGCAGGCAGCAAGCTTGTCTCGGAGGGCGTGACCGCCATCGTCGGCGGCTACTGCTCGGGCGCCGTCTTGCCTACATTGAAGATCTATGGTGACGCCGGCATTCCGTTCGTCATCATCGGAGCGAACTCGACCAAGCTGGTCGCCGCCAATCAGGGCAATGCCTTCCTCGCCAATTCGACCGGCGACATGCAGGCGACGACAGCCGTCGAACTCTTCAAGAAGAACGGCTACAAGAAGATCGCGGTCGTGGACGAAGGCGATGCCTATTCGTCCGACCTGGCCAAGCTGACCGCCGAAGCTTTCAAGAGCGCTGGCGGCGAAATTGCCGCCAAGGAGACCACCACGGCCGGCGAGCAGGACTATTCGGCGGTCGTCACCAAGATCAAGTCGAGCGGCGCCGATGCTGTCTTCTGGACCGCCTACCATGCCGGTGGTGCCCTGCTCACCAAGCAACTTCGGCAGGCCGGATTCCAGGGCGGCATCGTGCTGGGCGACGGCAACAATTCGCCGGAATATCTGGAGATCGCCGGTTCGGCCGGTGAGGGCGTGTATCTGTTGTCTCCGCCCACCGTCGACCTCTTGTCCGGCGCCGCCGACTTCAAGGCCAAGTACAAGGAAACCTATGGCCGCGACGCCGGCGCCTATGCGGCGCTCTCCCATGATGTGGGCGGCCTGATCGCCGATGCGATCACGCGGGCCAAGTCGGCGGATCAGAAGGCAATCATCGAGGCGCTCAAGGCGAGCGACTTCAAGGGCCTTGCCGGTGAAATCAAGTTCACCGACAGGAACACGCTCCAGACCTCGAACTTCCGCCCGGTGATCGCCAAGGGCGGCAAGTGGGTAGCCGAATAAAGGCTAACAGGATTGACGCCGAGGCAGGCCTTGTGGCGGCCTCGGCGTCACCGCCGATTGTCTGGCGCGCCGACGCTGCGCCCAGCCAAGACTTTTTCAATTCTGCCCTGGAGCATCAATGACGCTCGACCTGCTTATTCAGCAACTGGTGAACGGTCTTATCGTCGGCTCGTTCTATGCCCTGATCGCGCTTGGCTACAGCATGGTCTTCGGCGTCGTCAAGCTCCTGAATTTCGCCCATGGCGACATCTACATGAACGGCGCCTTCGTCGGTCTCATCGTGTTTTCCTTCGTCGGCATATGGGTCGGCAATGGCTGGCTGGGCGTGGTCTGCGCCCTACTTGTGTCGATGCTGGCTATCGGCTTGCTCGGCGTTATCATCGAACGCTTCGCCTATCGGCCGATGCGCAATGCGCCGCGCCTGTCCATCCTCATCACGGCGCTCGGTGCGTCGATGGTGCTGAACGGCACGGCACTCGCGCTGACAGGCGGGCGGCATTACGCCTTCAACACGGACCTCGGTTTTGCCGGTGTCGACATTTCCACCGTTCACATCACCTACACGCAGATGGTGCTGGTGGCCGCCTCCATCGCTCTTATGGCAGGCATGCAGGCCTTTGTCTCACGCACCATGTACGGCAAGGCGATGCGCGCCGTGTCCATCGACATGGGGGCGAGCCGCCTGATGGGCATCGATGTCGACCGGGTGATCGCGTTGACCTTTTTCATGGGCTCGGCGCTCGCCGCCGGCGGCGGGGTCATGGCCGGCGCCTATTATGGCAGTGTCCATTTCTTCATGGGCTTCATCATGGGGCTCAAGGCCTTCACCGCCGCGGTCATAGGCGGGATCGGCAGCGTGCCGGGCGCCATGCTCGGCGGATTACTGCTCGGCCTGCTCGAAGCTTTCGGCTCGTCCTTGCCCTTCGTCGGATCGGAGTGGCGTGACGTCTTCGTGTTCGGAACCTTGATCCTGTTCCTTGTTTTCAAGCCAACCGGCCTTCTTGGCCGCTCGGTCGTGGAGCGGGTGTGATGGCCGACGAAGTGAGAACCATGCCGACCGCCGGGCAACCGCAATTGATGCGCTGGTCCGTCGTGCTGCCTGGGTTGGCGGCGCTCACCTGCGCGCTGGTGTTGCCGCAATTCGCCAACGCCTACGTCACGGAGGTGGCAACCACGGCGCTGCTCTATGTCGTTCTGTGCCTAGGCCTCAACATTGTCGTCGGCTATGCGGGCCTGCTTGATCTCGGCTATGCCGCCTTTTTCGCGGTAGGCGCCTACACATCAGGCATCCTGACCGCGGAATTCGGGTTCAATTTCTGGCTTACCATCCCGGTCGCCATGGTCGCCGCCTGCGTGGCCGGCATCATCATCGGGGCTCCGACATTGAGATTGCGCAGCGACTATCTGGCGATCGTGACGCTGGGCTTCGGCGAGATCGTGCGCATCATCGCCCGTAACCTCGACATCACCGGTGGCGCCAGCGGACTCATCGGCATCGAGCGGCCGGAGATCTTCGGCTTCAAGCTGATGCAGGTGCAGCATTTCTACTATGCGTTCCTGGTGCTCGCGCTGCTCACCGCCTTCGTCTGCCTGAGCGTCGAGCGATCGCGAATGGGACGAGCCTGGTTCTACGTTCGCTATGACGAGGACGCCGCCGCCGGTATCGGCATCAACCGTGTCACGGCCAAGCTGCAGGCCTATATGATGGGCGCTGTGATCGCTTCGGTGGCCGGATGCCTCTACGCCGCCAAGATGACGGCCATTTCGCCGGAGAGTTTCACCTTCAACCAATCGCTGCTCATCCTTCTCGGTGTCGTCCTGGGCGGCATGGGCCGCATTCCCGGCGTCGTCCTTGGTGCTGTTCTCGTGGCCCTGCTTCCGGAGGTGCTGCGCGGCGCGGGGACCTATCGTCCCTTGGTGACCGCGGTTGCGCTGCTGGCAATCATGCTCTTCAGGCCGAACGGGCTGTGGCCGGACAAGCGAGTTTGACCATGGCGCTGCTGGAAGTCCGCGATCTGCGCCTCAGTTTCGGAGGACTGAAAGTCCTTCACGACATTTCGTTTTCGGTTGAGAAAGGCGCCATCAACAGTCTTATCGGGCCGAACGGGGCCGGCAAGACATCACTCTTCAATTGCCTGACCGGCTTCTACAAGCCGAAGGGCGGCTCGATCAGCCTGGGCGGCCGGCCGATCACCGGCTTGCCGCCGCATCGCATCACCGCGCTCGGCCTCGCCCGCACGTTCCAGAACATCCGGCTGTTCAAGGAAATGACCGTTCTGGAAAACGCCATGTCCGGCCAGCATTGCCGCAGCCGCCACGGCATCATGTCGGCGATCCTGCACTTGCCTGCACAGCGGCGCGAAGAGGAGGCGATCCGCGCGACCGGCATGCGCTGGCTCGATTTCGTCGGCATCCAGCAGCATGCGCATCGCCGCGCCGGTGGTCTTTCCTATGGCGATCAACGGCGGCTCGAACTCGCAAGAGCCCTGGCGTCGGCGCCTACGCTCATCTTGCTGGACGAGCCCGCCGCCGGCCTGAACGAGCGCGAGAAGCTGGACCTTGTTGGCCTGATCCGCCGCATCCGTGACGAAACCGGTGTCACGGTCCTGCTGATCGAGCACGACATGGGCCTGGTCATGCAAGTGTCGGAGAAGATCGTGGTGTTCGACTACGGTCAGAAGATCGCCGACGGGCCGCCAGAGGCCGTGCGAGCAGACCCTCGGGTCATCGAAGCCTATCTCGGTACGGAGGAATGATGGACGCCGAAATCGTTCTTTCCGCGGACCGCATCGTCGCGCGCTATGACGGCATCGAAGCCCTTCATGGCGTCAGTCTTTCTGTCAAACGCGGCCAGATCGTCGCCCTGCTTGGCGCGAATGGTGCGGGCAAGAGCACCACGCTACGCACGCTGTCCGGCCTTGTTGCCGCATCCTCCGGATGTGTCCGCTTCCTGGGCGAGGACATAACCAAAGTCCCTGCCCATCGCCTGCCGCATCGCGGGCTCGTCCACGTCCCGGAGGGAAGGCGTATTTTCGGCGACATGACGATCAGGGAGAACCTTGACCTGGGCTCGTTTACGCTTGCCGACGACGTCGAGCGCCGGCGACGGCTGGATCACGTTTTCGAGCTCTTTCCCATCCTGGCGCGCCGGCAGAATGGCGATGCAAGGAACCTCTCGGGCGGTGAGCAGCAGATGCTGGCGATCGGCAGAGCCCTCATGGCCGCGCCCAAGGTGCTGTTGCTCGATGAGCCTTCCATGGGTCTGGCGCCGCAACTGATCAAGGAAGTCATGAACATCGTGCAGCGCCTCAATCGTGAAGGCGTGACCATCCTGCTCGTGGAGCAGAACAGCAAAGTCGCCTTGAAATTCGCCGACTACGGCTACGTTCTCAAGGCCGGACGCGTTGTTCTTGAGGGACCAGGCAGCGATCTCGCGAGCAATGAAGCGGTTATCAGCGCCTATTTAGGTGGCGTCGCTGCTTAGCTGGCAAAGCTGCCAACGCCCGGATTTTACAGAATGAGGCCGCCGCTCCAGTCCATGATTTGCCCGCCTTGCAGGAGTGGGATCAGCCACAACGAGTTGATTCTGTAGAAAACGTTGACCTTCCGGGGCCTACCATCCAGTCTGTGTCCGACCCCGGGGACATAGCTGACAAAACCTCGAGGGACGCACGGCAACCAGCGGATTGCCGCAACCGCGACGGCGATCCCATAATGGCTCAGGAGTGATTGTTCATCCGCTCGAACAAAGCTTCGCCCATCCGGCGCGTATCGGCCAAAATACCGACAAGCACCTCGTCCTTGTCCGCTTCGAATGCGCAGCGCCTCGGTGGCGAATTCGTACGGACTGACCATCATACGGTTGGCTGTTCCTCCGTTGCGGGTGCTGCCAACGAGACCGGTATCGACAATTGGCGGAGCCATCTCCACCACCCGAATTCCGCTCGACCTCAATTGATGACGCAGACTGAGCGTAAAGGAATGGATCGCGGCCTGTGAGAGCAAGACAAGCGCCTTGCTGTCGAGTTCCAGGAACATCCGTCGTTGATTTGCGTTTGCTCTCCGAGGTTAGACGTTTTCAAACCGAAGGAGAACGGTGTCATGGACTGGAACCGCGTGGAAGGAAACTGGAAACAGGTAAAAGGCAAGGTCAAGGAGCAGTGGGGTAAACTCACCGATGACGACCTTGACCGCATCGCAGGCAAGCGCGATCAACTCGAAGGCAAAATCCAGGAGCGTTACGGCATCGAAAAGGACCGTGTGCGGCGCGATGTCGATGATTGGTACGGGCGGCAGGGTTGGTAGGCATGTGAGCCCCGGCTGTGGCCAATTCCGGGACGCGGCCAACAGTCCGGCAGGACCATGCAGGCGCTGAGCCTTGTCGTTAGCTGAATTTTGCAGCAAGGATTTCGTATTGTGGCAGAAAATATCTCTCGCAAGCAAGAGCAACGGGGGACAAGAAGAATTGTCATGTGGGCGATCGCAGTTATCGCTGTGATTTTTCTTGTTCTACTGGCTACATTCGTGTTCGGCCCGTTGGTATGACTTTCATGGCGATGATTGGAGCTGTCTCCGATCCGATCCGGGGATGATCGGGTGTTGTTCGGGGACGCCGGCAGCGGCCAGTGAGCAACTATACAGGCTTCCGGCGAGGGCATGCGGCTAGCGCTGCTCCAGCGACCGGACGGCGCCAGTGACGCCCCTATGTCGACCGCCGGCGCGCGCCAACCACTTCTGCCGGTCTGCAGTATCGGTACGGAAACCCGTTTCACAAGAATTTTGCTGAACACGATTTCGCCGGGAACATATCAGGAAAAGATTGGTTTGGTGGCGGTACACAAACAGGAGATCCACCATGATTGTCAAACTTCTCTCCGCCGCTGCGCTCGCCCTTACATTGGCTACATCGGCAATGGCGCAGTCGAACGGTTCCGGCTCCAACACTGGCACCGGCTCGAACAACGGCACCGGCGCTACGTCTGGAAACACCGGGGGCAACAGCGGCACCGGCTCTGGAACGTCCGTGAATCCTTCCGATCCCAGCACTACGAATTCGACAAATTCGACAACGAAATCAGGTGGCATGACTGACCGCTGCAAAGATGCGGCAGGCAACGATATCGACAACAACACCGCGACCGGCACGACAACATCGAATGTGCAGAACTGCAATAAATGAGCTGGCTCCTCAATCCGCTGCCGGAACAGTGCTTCGGCAGAATCCGGCAGCGCATTGAGCGCTGAGAGTAGTAAGCGTAGATGAACCGGCAGGCCGCCAAGCAAGCGTCGCCCCAATTCTTGTGGTTGGCAGGAGCATCGGCGGCTGTCGTCATCGGTTTTACCGCCTTTGCCAGTGGATCGGTTCGCAGCAACAGTCTGCGACAAACCACCATTGCACAGGCCATCGGTGGCGACCCTGACCGGGCCGTCCCGGCAATGATCCGCAACGGCTGTGGTGGATGTCACGAAATCCCGGGGGTACCCGGCGCCCATGGCACCGTCGGTCCGTCCCTGCAAGGCGTCGTCGAAAGAGGATATACCGGGCCGTCGCGAGCCACCCCGGATGCGATGATGCGCTGGATCAGCAGGGCGCGGGACGTAGACCCGAAGACGGCCATGCCCAATACAAATCTGTCGCCTCAAGAGGCGCGCGACATTACCGCCTATCTCTATGCGCGAACATGAGGCGCGCTGAACTCATCCCACGGCGGAGGCGTCTTGCCAGCAAAAGCAGCAGGCCAAGCATCAACACGGCGGCGCCCGCCGCAAGTGATTGAGCCGCCAGAATCATGATTGTCCGACTTGTTGTCGAGCCTGCCCGCATCTGGCGTACATCGGCCGCGGTGACGCTGAGGTCGGGATTTCCGAACCGAGCGGTGACGTAATTTGCAAGGGCTGCCACCTGGCCATCGTCCAGCCAGCCGCCGAAGGCCGCCATCGATTGACGCCCCGCCACGTCGCCAGCTTTGACACCTTCAAGGATGGTCATGACGACATCCTCGGGCGTGGCCGCGCCGGCGGTGCTGTTGCGGGTCAAGGACGGATAGGATCCGTCGGGCGATCCGCCTCCGGTCGCCCCATGGCACGTCGAACAGAGCGATCGATAGAGATCATCGCCGGTTGCGGTCCCGCTGCCTTGCGTCATCCCTTTGGTTCCAGCATCGCCGTCGACCGTGGCCGCGTTACCCCATGAGAAACGCGGCTGCTTCTCGTCTCCCGGTTGGGCGGGCACGTCCCTGAGATAGGCGACGATAGCCTTGATGTCGTCGTCGGAAAGATGCTGCAGGCTGTTCATGACCGTTTCCGCCATCGGCCCGCCCGCGTAGGCCTTCCCGGGCACGGCGCCGGTTTTGAGAAATCGAGACAGCTCTTCGTTGCTCCAGCCGCCGACGCCTGCGATCTTGTCGCTGGTGATGTTGAAGGCGTGCCAGATGCCGGCGGTGCCGCCGGCAAGCTTGTGGTCTTCATCCATGCCGAACGTCGCATTCCTTGGCGTGTGGCAGGCACCGCAGTGGCCGAGCACCTCGACAAGGTAGGCTCCCCTGTTCCATGCGGCGGTCCGGCTCCGATCGGGCGTGAAACTGCCGGTTTGGAGATTCGCGAGCTTCCACAGCGCAACCGTCCAGCGCTGGTTGAATGGAAAAGGCAGAATGTTTCGCGGCCGCGGCTGGGAAATCGGCGGCTGCGCAAGGAGATAGGCCCGAATCGCAAGCACGTCCTCGCGGCTCATTGCGGCGAAGCTGTCATAGGGCATGGCGGGGTAGAGATCGGCTCCGTCGCGCCTGATACCTTTCTGGACAGCTCGCACGAACTCGTCCGCGGAATAGCGTCCGATGCCCGTTTCGAGATCTGGTGTGATGTTGGTCGAGTATACATCGCCGAAGGGTGTCGGCACGCGATAGCCTCCAGCGAAGGGGCGGCTCGGATTGGACGTGTGGCAGCCGATGCAGTCGGCCGCTCGCGTGAGATATTCACCCCTCTGGATTTCGCTCGCCCGCAGCTCGGTGCAAAGCGCCAACGATGACAAGACGAGTACGACCGCCCGAGAAATGACGGCTGGGAATGGAATGCCCGTGGCAGGCCAAAGCGCGTACCGGCGGTGGATGGCCAATCTCCGCGTCTTTGGCGTCGTCACAGTTCGCACCCGCTGAAGATCAGCCCTGCCACCACTTGCGCCAGCAAGATGAGCGTGAACAGCGCCCCGATGCCCACCGAAGTCCTGGCAAGGAACGCACGCGTGCGCGCCCTCCGGGGCGGGATCGCACCATGTCCGCGGTCATGAACGGCGTGCCACGACAGCAGCGTGCTTGCCAGGGCGACAGCGGCGCCTATCAATGAGAACAAGGCAGTGGGACGAAAGCCGGCATGGCACTGCCAGGATGCAATGGAGTAATCGAGCTGCAGGGCTATTGCCCACGCAACTGGCCCGCTGACCAGGCCTGCCCAGGAAACGCCGGGACGGATCGCCTGCATCTCACATCCTCGGAGCCCAATAAATAACAAGATAGAGCACGACCCATGAGACGACGACGAAGTCCCAGTAGAACGCATTGTCCGAGACGTCGCTGAAGCGGCGGCCCGCCTTGCCTTTTTGCGTGAACATGAGAACCGCCAGGACGATGGTATCGCCGACATCGGTAAGAAGATGCGTCGTATGCAGTCCAAGCAGGAACCAGACGATCGATCCGTAAGCGTTCTGATCCCAGGAAATCCGCAGAGCCGGAAATTCCCAGATGCGAACGATCAGCGGAAGAATCCCGACGATCGACATGACGACCATGCCAAGGCGAACTTTCGCGAGGTCCTGGCGACGCGCCCAAAACTCGATCAGGTGGTTGGGCACGACGCTCGCAACCAGAATAATCAACACTGCCGTGCCCGGCAGCAAATCTGGCGCCGGGGCCCCGATGGGCCAATGCCGGGCCAGCACGGCCAAATAGAAGTAGGTGCCTATCGCCAAGGCAAAACCTGTTGCCTCGAGAGCAATGAAGGCAAGGGTTCCCCACCACATCGGGCTCGCCGACCCGAAATCATATGTGGGCAGGTGGCTGACGTCGGCGACGGGACGGTGCCTCATTCCTCGTCCTCCGGCTCGCCTTTCGGCCAGAACCAACAGATGAAGCCGATCGAAACCGGGATCGCTCCCCAGACCACCGCCCATGGCGTGTATATCGAACCGAGAAATGCGCCGCCCACCGCAATGGCCGACAGCAGCGGCCAGATCGAGTTGCCAGCCGATGGCACCCTTAGTTGCGGCACCGCATCGGCGACCGTGCCGGCGAGCACCTCGCGTGCGTCGACACGCAGACCCTCGACCACGGGAAGCGTATCGGGCTCGGCCCAAAGTGGTTCGCGGTGAGTTACCACGGGCAGCCGCGAAAAATCGTAGGAGGGCGGCGGCGACGTCGTCGCCCATTCGAGCGTGCTCGCGCCCCAGGGATTGTCTCCGGCAATGCTGCCGTTGCGAAGGCTGAGCAGGAGGTTCAGGAAGAAAAGCGCAAAGCCGGCGAACACCACCAGTGAAGAGAGGCTGATGAAGAGGTTCATCTCGCCCCAGCCGCTCGCCGGCGGATACGTATAAACGCGGCGCGGCATGCCTTGCAGACCGAGAATATGCATGGGGAAGAAGGTGAGATTGAACCCGAGGAAGACGAGCCAGAAATTCCAGCGGCCGAGCCTCTCCGACAGCATGCGTCCGGTGATCTTGGGAAACCAGTAATAAACGGCGCCGAGCAGGGGGAAGACGGCGCCCCCGACCAGCACATAGTGGAAATGGGCAACCACGAAATAGGTGTCGTGCACCTGCAGGTCGAGCGGCACCGAGGCGACCATGACCCCGGTCAGGCCGCCGATCACAAAGGTGAAGATGAAGCCGAGCACGAAAAGCATGGGCGTGGCGAAGATCGGCCGGCCGCCCCAGATCGTCGCAATCCAGCAGAAGATCTGAATGCCGCTCGGAATGGCGATCATCATCGAGGAAGCGGTAAAGAAGCTTTCGCCGAGCTGCGGCAGGCCGGTAGCGAACATATGGTGCACCCACAGGCCGAAGGAAAGAAAACCGATCGAGATCAACGACAGGACGATGCCGAGATAGCCAAAGATCGGGCGGCGAACGAAGGTCGGCAGGATCGCGGAGACGAAGCCGGTCGCCGGAATGAAGATGATGTAGACCTCGGGATGGCCGAAGAACCAGAACAGATGCTGCCACAGCAGTGCATCGCCGCCTGCTGCGGGATCGAAAAATTTCGTGCCGACCAGGCGGTCCAGGATCAGCATTGTACTCGAGACCATCACGGCCGGCATGGCGAACAGGATGACGAAAGCCGTAACGAGGACGGACCAGACATAGAGCGGGATGCGGTCGAGCGACATGCCGGGAGCACGTTGTTTGAACACTGTCGCGATGATCTCGACCGCTACCGCGAGCGCGGACACTTCAGTGTAGGTCACCATCTGCGCCCAAAAATCGGGGCGCTTGCCGATGCCATATTCGGGTCCGGCGAGCGGTACGTAGGAAAACCAGCCGGCATCCGCACCGGTTTCGAAGGCGAAGGCGATCCAGATCATCAGCCCGCCGGAAAGATAGACCCAGTAGCTGAATGCATTGAGCCGCGGAAAGGCGACATTGCGAGTGCCGATCATCAGCGGCACCAGGTAAATGGCGAAAGCTTCCATCACCGGCACGGCGAACAGAAACATCATCGTCGTGCCATGCATGGTGAACAGCTGGTTGTAGAGATCGGGGCCGATGTGGCCGGCCTCAGGCTGGGCAAGCTGGAAACGCATGGCGAGCGCTGATAGACCCGCAAGGATGAGAAACAGGAAAGCCGTCACGATATAGCGCCGTCCGATCAGCTTGTGATCGACCGTGACCAGCCAGCCGTAGAAGCCTTTCGGCGTTCGCCAGGCATGCGCCAGAAAAGCGCGCAGTCTCACCTCTTCGAGGCCGGTGTCACGGATGCCTTTCAAGCCCTGCTCGGTATGCTCGGCCGGCTTTCCCGCAATGCCGCTCATTCGAGGCTTCCGAGATAGGTGACGACCGCGTTGAGATCGTCGGCGCTAAGGGCAATGCGCGGCATCTTGGCGCCAGGCTTTATCGACTGTGGATCGGCAATCCAGGCGGCGAGTGCACCAGGGGTCATGGCCAGCGTATCCGCGGCCAGTGCACGTCGGCTGGCGAGATGGGTAAGATCAGGTCCGACCGTTCCGCTGGCAGGCGTGCCTCTTATCGTATGGCAGAGCGCACAGCCGGTGGAAAGAAATGCCTGTTGGCCGCGGCGTTCTTCCTCGCCGCCAGGCGCCGAGGCGACGGCGTTTTGCCTGGATTGCCATGCTTCGAACGCTTCGCGGCTTTCCGCGATGACGGTGATGGCCATATGGGCGTGCTGATAGCCGCAGAATTCGGCACACTGGCCACGATAGATGCCGGGCTTATCGGCGATGAGGGTAAGCTGGCTTGGCCGGCGCGGAATGAGATCGCGCTTACCGGCAAGGTTCGGCACCCAGAAGCTATGAATGACATCGAGCGAATCGAGTTCGACCTTGACCGGTTCGCCAACCGGGACATGGATTTCATTTGCCGTGACGATCGACTGCGAGGGATCATTACCGGCATACCGGACCTCCCACCACCATTGGTGCCCCGTGATCCGCACGGCAAGCGTTTCCGTTCCGCTCAGCGAAGCAATGGATTTGCCGGCGAAAAAACTCGCTATCGTCATCATGACGAGCACCAGAACGGTCAACGCAATGGCGCTGCCGACAGCGCGGGTAAATCGGCGCTCCTGATGTGAATCGATCTCGAGCGGCGAGCGCGTTGTCTCGGACAGGCGGCGATGCAAAAGCGCTGCCGCCAAGACCAGCATGACAAGCAGCCACGTGGCCACCGCGACTGCGCTGAAAGACCAGATCAGATCAAGGATTCTCCGGGCGTTCGCACCATGTGCATGGAGGGCCGACTGCCGATCGCCGCATCCTGCTAATACCAACATCGGCGCTGCGCTGACCCACCCCAAACGCTGTTGCGCGGCCTTTCCCGGAACAATGCCAGTCAGGATTTGCGTTGGACATGTAAAGGCAAGCGACATTCGCGGTCGTGTCCGCCTGCGAGAGCTGGCCAACGGACTCATGCACCTCGCCATGAAGGATCCACCATCGTTGCCACGGCCATAACGCAGCTGGCTGAAAAAGGATGCTTGGCAACACCGCCCGGCGAAAACCGACGTGAAGCGATGCGGGTTAGACGATGCGCAACTCCTGGGGAGCCTGATGCCGCCGACTGCTCGTTTGAATCCAGAAAGCGACCAAGAGCAGTGCGGCTCCGCCATAGATCAGGCCAGCGGGAATCCACATGATCAAGCCTGCAAGTTGCTGGTCCTCGAGCGGGCTGAGCCCCCACAGATCCGAGCCGACGGCGTTAGCCGGATACCACAGCTTTGGCGAGACAACGAGCAAAGCCCCGAGCAGCCCGGTGTGGAGCGAGGTGAAGAAGAGATGCATCACCGCATTGCCGCAAGCGTGCTCGCGGCCAGGGCGAGGCAGCAGCACCCACCAGAACAAAAGCCCGGTGCCGAGGAAGCTCGCGTGCTGGGCATAGTGCAGGAAACCCTGCTGGAGGGCAGCCTCGAACAGCGCCGGGAGATGCCAAATCCATATCGCGGCTCCGTGCAGGACGGTCGCGACCACAGGGCGGCTGATGAACGCCCAGATCGCCCGAAGCGTATTTGCATGTCCGGCCGCTCCGAATATCTGGCGCAGCTGTACCGGCAGTCCCACATCATCGCCGCTGTCGGGCGGGAGGCAACCAGCAGAGGCGCTGCGACCACCATCAGCAATTCATGCTCGATCATGTGCGCCGCAAACACATGTTCGCCCAACGCATGGATCGGGCTTACAAGGGCGAACGCCAGGACGGCCCAGCCGGCAGCAAACTGGAAGGCCTGCCGTGATCGCAAGCGACGTCCGCGTCCGCTCCGTCGCCACAGTCGGCTGGCGCCGGCAACATACAGCAAAAGGATTGCCGCCAGTGGCAATGTGATGGGGAGCGCCAGAGTCCAACCAGCCTGCGGAGCGCCGTTGCCGTAGCAGATGGAGGTCGAAAAAAGCGCGTCGAAGCTCATGATCCGCATCCGTCACCCGGAAGAGCACCGGTTCATCTGGAAAGATCCAGAATGAAGCCAAGGAGGCGCGCTGTTCCCACCCCCTTGCGCTGCCTCTAGGCGTCCATCATCGATTTCGCCGGCTCCCGGGCGATATTTTCTTCTATGCGTTCGTGTCCCGGTGTTCGCGGCAGGGCCTGGCGGAAGTTCTTGGCATAGTCTGCCGGCATTTTGGGCGGCATCAGCGGCTCATAGGCATCTACCAGCGCTTCGACCACGACAGGGCCTTCCGTGGCGAAAGCCTGGTCGAGAACCGTCTCGATCTGATCGGCCCGCTCGATGCGAAAACCCTTTGCGCCCATTGCTTCCGCCGCCATGGCAAAATCGATCGGCTGCAATTCGCAACCGAATTGCGGATTCCCCAGAAACATCATCTGCTCCCAGGCGATCTGATTGAGCATGTTGTTCTTGATCACCAGAACCTTCAGCGGGATCTTGTAGCGCACCGCCGTCGAGAATTCGCCGAGCTGCATGGCAAAGCCGCCATCGCCGACGATGGCGGCAATCGGGCGACCGGGGAATGCTATGCCGGCAGCGATGGCGTAGGCGAGACCGCAAGCCATCGACGCCAGCGATCCGGACACCCCAAATGCCTGGCCGCTGCGAAGATCGACATGGCGGGCGGCCAGTTCCGTGTTCTGACCGGAATCCGTGGCCAGCACCGTGTCGTCGGCCAACCGTTGTCCGAACGCCCGGGCAATCGCCTGTGGCTTCAAGGGTTGCGCCTGCATGTCTTCCGACTGCCGCATCATCTCGCGCCATTTTCTCATGGTCTCTTGGGAACGGTGCAGGAACTCATCGGAGGGCTTCTGCGTCAGACGTTGGTTGAGCGCGCGCAATGTCTCGGCCGCGTCGCCGACAAGGCCGGCTTCGACTGGAAAGCGCAAGCCGATCCGCTGCGCATCGCAGTCGATCTGGACGCCACGGGCCTGCCCGGGCTGCGGGTAGTATTCGATATAGGGAAAGGTCGAACCGACAATCAGCACCGCGTCACAGCTCTCCATCGCCTCTTGCGAAGCCAGGGTTCCAAGAATGCCGATCCCGCCGGTGGTGTAGGGATGGTTGTCCGGCAGCACCGCCTTGCCCAGCAAGGCCTTCGCGACAGGCGCCTGCAGCAGGCGCGCCGTGTGTTCGAGTTCGGCGGCCGCGCCGATGGCGCCGCGTCCGGCCAGGATCGCAACCCGCGAAGCGTCATTGAGAATGGCGGCGGCTTTGTCGAGCTCAACGTCCAGCGGTACGCTATGACCGGCGAACATATCCTGCGGCGTGTGCGCCGGGCGATTGCGCTTGGAGCGCTTCGACGGATCGCGCTCCTGCTCCTGGATATCGCTGGCAATCGAAAGATGAGCGACGCCCTTGCGCGCCAGCGCGGTTCGGCAGGCAAGGCTGGCGACGTTTTCCATATGCGCGGCATCGGCAACATGGGCGTTATAAACGGAGACATCATTGAACACGCGCGTCAGATCGACATCCTGTTGCGTGAACGTCTCGATCAGATCGTGGAACTGCATGCCCGTAATCGCCAGCACCGGAGCCTGGTCGAGCTTGGCGTCATAGAGGCCGGTCAGAAGATGTGTTCCGCCGGGACCGGACGTCGCAAGGCACACGCCCAGCTTACCTGTCCACTTGGCATACGCACATGCCATGAAGGCAGCCGATTCTTCATGCCGGACCTGAACGAAGGCAATCTTGTCGCGCCGCGTCCGCAACGCTTCCATGACGCCGTTTATGCCGTCTCCCGGCAAGCCGAACACCACCTCCACGTCCCAGGCGACGAGCGTATCGATGAGAATTTCTGCTGCATTTGGCATGTCAGGGTAGCTCCGGCGGATGGTGTCCGAACCGGTGAATCCCGAGTTGGTTCCTTCGTCACAATAAATCGTGACAGGTTTCTGGAAGCGATCTCCCCGGAGCGGTCTATTCGATCTGCTCGAACGTGCATTGCCGTGGCGCCTTGTCGGGGCGCCAGCGCAGCAGTTTGGTGCCGTGGCGAAACCGATTGCCGGTAACGTGGTCGAAGCGGACCTCCACCACCAGTTCAGGTTCCAAGGGTTCCCATTGTCCGCTGCGCTCCGTGCTCCAGCGGCTCGGGCCGCCGGGCGCCTTGCCGGTGAATCCGGGCTCTGACCGCAGCCCTTCCAGCCGGCGCGTGAGCGCTCCTCTGTCGGTCCTGGCGATGGTCGACGTGAAGCCGACGTGATCGAGCTTGCCGTCGTCATTGTAGAGGCCGAGGAGCAGCGAGCCAACCTCACGACTGTCCGCGAGATAACGGAAACCGCCGACAACGCAATCGGCGGTGCGCCTCGGCTTTACCTTCACCATCGCACGTTCCCCGCACAGATAATGCTCATCGAGCACTTTGGCCACGATGCCGTCGGTCGATGCATGGCCGGAGCCGTGTAGCCATCGAGCCGCCGTGGCTGCATCATAAGTGCACTTCGACAGGCGAAGATCTGGACTGTTCGAGGAGGTCGCGAAGTCCTCGATCGCTCGCCGCCTTTCGACAAGTGGTTTGCCCGTGATGACCTCGCCGCCCGGCCTGGCAAGCATGTCGAAGAGGATCAGACTGGCAGGCGTCTGCGAACTCAGTTTGCGGATTCTGCTTTGTGCGGGGTGAAGGCGCATCTGCAGCGCTTCGAAGGAAAGCTCACCGTCAACCTCGATGACAATCTCGCCGTCGATGACGAAGTGCCCGCGCTTGAGGTCACGCAAAATCTCCGTGATTTCTGGAAAATAGCGGCCGAGCGGCTTGCCGGATTTGGCGCGCAGGTCAACGGCGTTGTCGCTCTTGAAAGCCAGGCAGCGAAATCCGTCCCATTTGGGCTCGTACTGCCAGCGGCTCCCGTCCCTGGGGATTTCATCGGCAAGCCTGGCCTCCATCGGAGGAGTGTCCAGCGGGAGCGGGAAGGCGTTTATCGGTTCATGCACGGGTCAGGCCTCCAAAACCGGTTCAGGAACGGCTCCGGCTTTTCAACTTCCAGGACTGGCACCGCGTTCCATCTGACGGTTCTGCCTGGTTCTTCGCGATGGGACATTTTCATTTGCCGCGGAACCCGGATGACGGCTGGTCGCTTTGATGTCATCGGCAACGCGAGCGGAGATGTCCCATCGATCCCTCATTGTGGATAGCTTTTGTCGGAACCGTCATTCTGATGCAGATGCCGCCAGGCCCCGACAGCATGCTGGTGATGGCACGCGGCATCGGGCAGGGGCGCGACGTGGCGCTGTTCACGGTGCTCGGCATGACGCTGGGCGCCGGACTGGTGCAGCTTCCGCTGATTGCATTTGGCCTGTCCTCGCTTGTCCGCGCCTCGCCGCTGGCGTTCAATCTGCTTCGATGGGCCGGGGCGGCCTATATTGTGTGGCTGGGGGTCCGGCTGCTCCTTTCAGCCTCGGCAACCATTCCCGCGGGTGACACCAAGGCCCTGCGGCCGCTCGCCGCCGCCCGGGAAGGAATGATCGCCAATCTGAGCAATCCCTGGCCTTTGATGTTCATGGTTGCGTTCCTGCCGCAATTTGTCGATCCGCATAGGGGCTCCGTCACGTTGCAGCTGGTGCTGCTTGGCGCAACACAGAAGATAACCGGTGTGCTGGTGCTGGGAGCCTATGCCTTGGCATCGGGCGCGGCCGGCGCATGGGTCATGCGGCACCCTCGCGCAAGGCTTTGGCAGCAGCGGCTCGCCGGTTGTCTCATCATCGGCCTCGGCGTACGGATGGTGATCGGCGGCGGTACAAGCCGCTGACTTTGAAGGAATAGCTTTTGTGCCACGTCGCCTGAAGGACAGGCTTCGACACAAGCATTCTCTTCTTCAGGGGACCGAGCATTCGCTTGGAGGTTCGGCTCCGCCGAAAGAACATCGGATGAAACGCCGTCGCGGGCCGGGACTGTGTCCAGGAACAAAAAGCCTGACCAGAGGTTCGAACCACGATCTCTATGCAGCTTGATGCGGCTGCTTCATCGGCATCCGATTGGAATGTTCGTCATGATTTCTTGCGTGGCCCCGGTAAAGACGCGCCTTCAATGAACAAGCCACCTGAGGCGGGCCAGAGGGCAAGCGAGCAAAAAAAAGGCGGCGTCGTTCGGGCTCTCGGGCTTGGTCTGATCACCGGTGCGGCCGATGACGACTGCTCGGCCATCGGTACCTACGCGAGCGCCGGAGCGCGATTCGGGCCGGACCTGCTGTGGACGGCACCTGTCACGCTGCCGATGATGTATGTCGTCGTCTATCTTTCATCCAAACTTGGCCAGGTTTCGGGGCGCGGGCTTTTCAAGGTCATATCGGACTTCTATCCGCGTTGGCTGCTATGGTCCGTGCTGGTGGGCGTGCTGATTGGCAACACGATCGAGGCAGCCGCCGATCTTGGCGCCATGTCGGCGGCCATCGTGCTGTTCGTTCCTCTGCCTGCTCCCTTGGTCGTCATTGCCGTTGCGGTCGTCATTTTTGCCCTGCAGGTGTTCGGATCGTATAAATTGATCCGAAATGTGTTCCGGTGGCTGGCTCTGGCTCTGCTCGCCTATGTGGTCTCCGCGGTGCTTGCCAAACCGGATGCAGCCTCCGTTCTGCGTGGCACGCTGTTGCCAAAAATCGAGTTCAGCCGAGAATACCTGTCCATCCTCGTCGCCATCGTCGGCACCACGCTCTCCGCATACCTTTACACATGGCAGTCCAATCAGGAGGTGGAGGAGGAGATTGCCAAGGGTCGAACGAGCCTGGAAGAGCGCAAAGGCGCCACCGAGGGCGAACTGCGCCGATCCCGCCGCGATATCCTGATCGGCATGACGTTTTCCAATCTGATCATGTATTTCATCATCCTTTCGACAGGGTCGACGCTCTACAAGGCCGGGCAGACGCAGATCGAGACAGCGGCACAGGCGGCCGAAGCGCTGCGGCCGCTTGCTGGCGACGCTGCCGGCATTCTCTTTGCGGCCGGTGTAATTGGCGTCGGCTTTCTGGCCGTGCCGATCATGACCGCTGGCGCTGCTTTCGATTTCGCCCAGGCGATGGGTTGGAAGAATAGCTTGCATGCCAAACCCCGGCAGGCTCCCAAATTCTACATCGTGATCGGGGTCATAACGCTGGTGGCGGTGGGCCTCAATTTCTTCGGCTTCAACCCGATGAAAGCTCTCGTCTGGTCCGGCATCGTGCAAGGATTTTCAACGCCACCTCTGCTGCTTCTCATCCTCATCATGACCAACAATCGCAAGATCATGGGCGACAAGGTCAACAGCACAAGCACCAACATTCTGGGCGGCGTGACGACCCTGGCGATCTTTGCGGCGTCGGCGGGACTGGTGGCAAGCTGGTTCCTGTAGCTCGCCGGGCGGGAAGGATGTTCAGGCGCGGTGGAACATCGGCGGTCAATTGTCGTTGAGACGCTTGTGGGGGAAAGGAGGTTGTCCATGTCAAAGTTGCAGGCCGCCACTCCGGATCGTTTAAGGCAACTCAGGCTTGAAGCTTCAGCACATTTCGCTCCGTTGATGCTGAACGAAGCCCTGTTGCGCCTTTCCCATGCCTGCAGAGGCGACAGCCTCGACCGCTTCGAGAAAGCCATGGTCGATCAAATCGAGGCGGCAAAGGACGATCGGGCCGATTTCGAAACGATCAAGGAATTTGCGATCGAGCAGCTTTACGCCCTGGTCCGCAACGCCAACGATTCGCCAAAAAAGAAACAGCCGCTTGAGAAGATAGACACGCGCAGAACGCCCGGCCGTTCCGAAGAGGCACGCACGCTCGAGGACCAACTGCAGGCGGGGTTGGAGGATTCCTTTCCGGCGAGCGATCCGCCCTCGGTGGTGTCCACGACCATTTCAGGCGGAGCAAAAAAGCTGGTCGGGACCGACGAGGTCCTGGAAAAGCAGCGGCAACAAGCGTCCAGCAAGGAAAGTCGCTCGTAGATCGCGGCGCCGGCTGAGGCCCGGCGGCACCCAAGCCTGCGGACACGCCAACGGAACAGCGCATCAAAGCTTGACAGCCGCCTCCCGCGCCCAGAGCCGCAGTTTGCGGCATGACTGCACAAACGCAGTTACCGAAGCTGCTGAATCCAGCCGCGTCAGCCCCTCGTCGGCATCGGGAGCGACGCCTGCTTTGATCAGGAGCGGCTCGGCCCCCGGGGTGAAGCCGATGAACTTGCAATGCGCAAACGCATCAGACACGAAATCCTTCGCGGCGGCCTCCTTGACCAGCAGCTCGGCGCCCGCCTCGGAGAGGAGCAGCACCACCGCGTCGAACAACACGGACGGACCGCCGTCGATCATGTGCCTTGCCTCGATGTGAGTGCCGTCGGCGGCTTCGACGCCGCCCACCTTGGGCGCAACCACCTCCATCACCGCGCCTTCCGCTTCGATGGCGGAACGAAGTTCCTCAAACAGCGCGACATCGGCGCCATCGCTGAGCATGACACCGACTTTGCGACCTTCGAAACTGTCGGGCCCGTTTTGGATGATGCTGAGCGCCGGCGACGGCGGCAAGTCATCGCGCGGCGGAACGGCGGCTTCGGCAGGTTCGGGCATGTCACGGATGCCGAGCTTGTCGGCGACCGTGGTCGCCAGCGTTTCATCGATGTTCAACAAATGCGAAACCATCCGTTCGCGGATCGCCGGTGCCTGGACCTTGCTCAGTTCGAACGTCAGCGCCATCGCGATATGACGCTGCTCCGGTGGTGTCTGGCTGTTGAAGAACTGACGGGCCTGGCTGTAGTGATCGGCGAAGCTCTCCGCGCGCAGACGTACTTTCTGCCCTTCTTCGCCATCGGCGAAAGAACGAAAGCCACGCTGCGGATCCTCGCGCGGTCCCAGTCCCCATGAGTTCGGCTCATAATTGGCGCGCCCGGCCGGATTGCGCATGGCCATGTGCCCATCCTGTTGAAAATGGGCGAACGGGCACTTCGGCGCATTGATCGGCAGATGGGTAAAGTTCGGGCTGCCCAGCCGTTTCAATTGGGTATCGAGATAGGAGAAGTTGCGGCCTTGCAGAAGCGGATCGTTGGAAAAATCGATTCCGGGCGGCACATTCTGCGTCATGAATGCAACCTGCTCGGTCTCGGCGAAGAAATTGTCCGGCATCCGGTCGAGCACCAGCCGACCGACCGGAATTGGTTCGAGGATCTCCTCCGGAATGATCTTCGTTGCGTCCAGGATATCGAAGTCGAAACTGTCGGCGAACGCCTGATCGAACAGTTGCACCGTCAACTCCCATTCCGGGAAATTGCCGGCCTGTATAGCCTCCCACAGATCGCGGCGATGGAAGTCGGGATCGGCGCCATTGATCTTGACCGCCTCGTTCCAGACCACCGATTGCATGCCGAGCTTGGGTTTCCAGATGAACTTGACGAAGGTGGATTCGTCCTTTGCGTTGACGAGGCGGAACGTGTGCACACCAAAGCCTTGCATGAAGCGGAAGGAACGCGGGATTGCGCGATCCGACATGATCCACATCACCATGTGCATCGATTCCGGCATCAGGCTGATGAAGTCCCAGAAATTGTCGTGCGCCGTCTGTGCCTGCGGAAAGGCGCGGTCGGGCTCCTGTTTGGCGGCGTGGATCAGATCGGGAAACTTGATGGCGTCCTGGATGAAGAAGACCGGGATGTTGTTGCCGACCAGGTCCCAATTGCCTTCCTTGGTATAGAGCTTGACCGCGAAGCCGCGCACGTCGCGGGCGAGATCGAACGAACCCTTGTTGCCGGCAACCGTCGAGAAACGAACGAATGCCGGCGTCTTTTCCCCGGCTCGCTGGAAAATGTCGGCACGTGTGTATTTGGCCAGTGACTCGTAGGTCTCGAAATAACCATGCGCGCCATAGCCGCGGGCATGAACGACCCTTTCCGGGATGCGTTCGTGGTCGAAGTGGAAAATCTTCTCGCGAAAGTGAAAGTCCTCGATCAGCGAGGGTCCGCGCTCACCGATCCGCAATGTGTTTTGGTCGTCGGAGACAGGCGTTCCGAGCGCCGTAGTGAGCGCAGGCGTTTCGTCCGCGGCGACCTGGTGCAACTCGCCGCCATTTCCGCGCACGCTATTCTGATCCAGTCCACTTGCCGATTGGCGAGCGGAGGGGCGAGCGGATTTGGCCATGACAGGTCCTCGATCGATACCGGAAGGTTTAAGTGGTCAAGCCATCAAACTGCCGGTGAGCGGCTTTGTTCCCGTAAAAAATGGACGCTGAAGACACCGCTGTCGGAGGAGCGGTGACGGTTGCGGCGATGGTGAGCGCCGATCGGATGACAGATATCTCCGCCTGCGCACAATTTATGAAGAGTTGTCTCCAGCACGAGGAACGAACCAAACTTCCATGCATTTAGCTGGGGCTGCGTTCACACACTCTTTCTTCTGGGAGCTGGACCATTGTCATCCGGAGGCTGCCTTTTGGCCGACCAGGAAACCAATGAAGTTTCCATCGTTGACCTGATACCTGCCCTGCGGGCATTCGCGCGGACCTTCTGCCGCGTCCCCGACGACGCTGACGATCTCGTGCAGGAGACACTGACCAAGGGTCTCGCCAACATCGACAAGTTCGAACCCGGTACGCGCATGAAGTCGTGGCTCTTCACCATCATGCGCAACACTTATTACACCCGGGTCAAGATCGCTGCCCGGGAGGCGCCCGGCCTGCTCGACTGCGCCTCTTCGAGGCCAATTTCGGAAGCCACCCAGGAATGGACTGTTCAGAGCAAGGAAGTTCACGGCGCCATTCAAAGGCTGCCTGAACACCAACGCGAGGTGCTGATGCTGATCGGCGTTTTGGGAGTGAGCTACGAGGAAACCGCCGACATATGCGGTTGCGCGGTCGGGACGGTCAAAAGCCGCCTGAACCGTGCGCGCGCCAATATCCTTGAATTCCTTGGAGAGAGTTCGCTGGAGACGTTAATGGAGAGAAGAAACCAGCTGTCGGATGGCCAGCTCGATGTCGAGGTCGACAGCCGCAGATAGTCAGTTCTTCACGTCGCGCCGACGTTTCTCGACGAGTGCGTCCTGCAGTTCCATCGCCAGCTTGGTCAGGCGGTCTGGAATCTTTTCCTGCTCTATGGCGGCCAGCAGGGAAGCAATCTCCTGATCCACTGTCATCTCGACATGCGGATCCGTGGTATCGTCGCTCGAACGAGACATCACATTCTCTTGATAGCGGTCCCTTGATGCTAGTGTGGTGATAAGCGCCTGGCTTTACAAGGCGGTGTCCACCGCCGAGAAGCTCACCAGCGGACCCTTGCACAGGTTTATTTCCTTGCTCCTCCTTTGTCGCCGCGGGCTATGGACGCGGCGCGGTGGCGTTCAGTCCTTCGGCAATCGATTAGTGGCGTGATCCTGATATTGATCGGATTTGATCCGCTTGCCGTCCAGCCCGCGCTCCTGGCCATGCTGCTTCTTGTCGCGATTCGACAAAACCGCGTTTTCTTCGATCTTGTCCTTCTCCAGGGAGGTCATTGCGCCGACGCCGGCACCCTTGCCATGACTGCCGCGGCCGAAATGTTTTTTACCGCCAGATGCCATGATAGCCTCCTTCGAAGCGAGGACACCCGTCGGTGCCCCTTGTTCGCAGTCCGAACTGGCATCGCGCTGTAATGTTCCGTCTCACCGAGCGAGCAAAAAGGCGCTGCCATCCCATGACCGAAACGGCTTCTCACCGTCAATGAGAACCCGCAATTGATGAGCTTGCGCCAGACGGCCGATATCATCTCGGTCTGAGAAAAGTGATCCGCGATAGGAATAGTTCAGCAAGGCGAGCCAGCCCGGCCGTTTCAGAACGCGTGCAATTTCTTCGAAATGCCGCTCTGCCATGCCGGCCAGAACCAGATAGGGAAAGCTGTCGACCGCCAGCACGCAATCGAAACTGGCATCGTCGAATTCGACCAGGTCGAGACCGGAGGTTTGTCGCAACTCGACATTGCCGAGCGGGGCGCATTGCTTGGAGGCGATGGAGATCATCCGCGACGATATGTCGATGCCGACCATCCGTTTGAAGGATTTGCACAGCGCACGCTCGAAGCGGCCGATGCCGCAACCGATGTCGAGAATGCTCCGTTCCCTTCCGGTGAATTCTCGCGCTTCCAGCCATGCAACGATTTCGTTGGTCGTGGCTGTGAGCCTTTCCTCATCGCCGAGGGATGCCAGTTGGACACTCGCGGCTCCCGAAATCGCTGCCGCGGCATCGAAGCTGGAGGCCAGCCGCATGACGACAGCGACATTGGTCTCGTCCTCATCGCGCTCATGCCGAACGGCGCCGCCCGTCGCTCGCAACACGGCAAAGACGTCTGGTCTGCAGCGCAGCAGTCCGGCGACCTTTCGCAGCCTTGCTGCGTCGCCGGCATCCGCCGGCTGGACCTTCAGCACGACCTCCGCCAATTCCGCCGCTCCAATTGTGGGCGGCAGGTGGAGCGCCAGCCTGACGAGAACACTTTCGGCGCAAATGCCATCGGCCATGCAGTCTTCAACCGCCAGCCTGACCGATGTCGTGCGCCGGGCGGCTTTCGGTGCGGTTACACTCATGCATCAACTCCGCGTCCAGACCCTGCGCATCGTCCACCTGTCGACGGCGCCCCAGCCATATTTGTAGGCCTCCTGGCCGCGCAGGAAATCGAACTCGCGCGCATCTTCGCGGATCGCTTCCGCGATTGCGTGGCCAATCAGGATCGCGCCTGGGCTCTCCTCGGCATAGGCAGGGTCGAAGCCGCCGAGATAGGCATAGGCACGGCCGCGGTGGTGAAATCCGTAATAGGCGCCGACGGTTCCGCCATCGATCGCGAACAGCCAGCATCGCACCAGACCGTGAGCGTCGAGCAAGGGAAGTGAGAGCCGATGGAATTGCTCGACGGCGGCGTTGGCCAACACACCGCCTCCTTGTTCGGCCCAGCGCATATTGTGCAGGCGGATCAATTGATCGAGGAAAGTTTGCGAACTGCCGCTTGCCGACAACAGCGCGATCCGGCCGCATCTTGATGCGGCTTGACGCGCCCGACGCAACTGGCGTCTGCGTCTTGCGGGGACGCAGCCTGCAAGCGTTTCGTCGCCGGCGATGGCGAGCACGGGGCAGGCGGCATGGGCGGCCGGCCGATCCATCTCGGGACGTGTCATCGCTAGGGCGACGCTGTCCTGCGGCAAGTCCGACAAGATCCATTGCGCCCACCCGATTGAGAGGATCGACTCGACGACGATGGCGACAACCTCGGCTTCGATCCCAGGGACAGCCAGAATGTCCAGATAGTCGCTGAGCGAAATGCCGACCGGAAGCAGCTTCGAACCGGCCGTCCCATGCTCGAGGTAAAGCGGCGCCAGACCGACCAGATCGCCGCCGCGCCAGACCGCGACCGTCGCCAGTTCACCGGGTGCGAATGCGTGCCACCACGGCACCAGCCAGGCGGGAGATTGAAACGGCGTCGCCGAGGGACTCTGCTGCCACAGTTTCCACCAGTGCGGCGTCAAGGCGTCGAATTGTGCGAGGTCACCGATGATTTCGCTGCGCAGCACAGCTTTACTCACGGCACCGCGGCGAAGCGCCGGCGACCACTGCCAAGCTGTGCCAGCGCCTGATAGGCGTCCATGTAAGACGAGATCATCCGTTCCAGCGAAAACCGCCGTCGCGCTTCGGCCCTGCATGTCTCGGCATCCAAGCTGGACGCCGCAAGAATGGCTTGGGCCATCTCATCGACCGTGTCGACGAGAAAGCCCGTCCTGCCGTGCTCTATGACATCGGGAAGCGCACCATTTGGAAAGGCGACCACCGGGGTACCGCAGGCGAGGGCCTCCATGGCCACAAGCGAGCTGGTCTCGGCTGCGAGGCTCGGAATGACCAGACAGCGCGCTGCGTTGAG
Source organism: Mesorhizobium sp. M1066 (assembly GCF_040318635.1). Taxonomy (NCBI): domain Bacteria; kingdom Pseudomonadati; phylum Pseudomonadota; class Alphaproteobacteria; order Hyphomicrobiales; family Phyllobacteriaceae; genus Mesorhizobium; species Mesorhizobium sp. M1066. The sequence goes on along the minus strand of NZ_JAMYMR010000029.1, from coordinate 30,330 downwards.
AATGCGTCGCTTGGCGGTGAAGCCGAGCGGGCCAAGGAAGCGGCGGCGGCCATCGAGGCGAGATTGGACCTCATCGCGAAAGTACCGCGTATGCGTTTCATAGGGATAGACCTTGCCGCCGATGACCAGCGGCACATCTGCCTGTTTGGCTGCGTCGAGCGCCAGGTGGACGCCCTTTTCCGGGCAAACCCGGCTTAGAACAAGGGCAAAGTCGCGCTTCGGCTGCAGCAGGGTCAGTGCTTCGATGTCAACGCCGTTTGGAATCGGCGCCGACAGCCTGGCGCCTGATGGCGCGGTTTTCTGCTGGTTGGGCGAGACCGCATGGAGCCAGAGGTCACCGCGCGTCGGGCGCAATGCCGCGGCCGGATACCAATCCAATGGCAGGTGGAGGGTCACCAAGGTCGGACCATCGTCGGGCAGATAAGCGTCGAAATCAATGCCGTGCAGATGAACCACGTCGATGGGCCATCGGGCGCGGGCAGCCGCGATCGCGTCGCGATGGGCCTGTTGCGCGCGGCTCTTCGCCGCCTCGTCGAGTACGCCGTTTTCGGCCGGTATTTCCACAAGCGTGCCGCTCGTTCTGGAGCCTCGGCAGCCAATGACGATAGATCGATGACCGGCCTGAACCAGTGCCCGATCGAGCATCGACAGAACCTGTTCGGCACCGCCGACAGCGTCGGGGCCGACGGGTGCGAGAGGGTAGGCGACATTGAGGACGGTGAGCGTCGCGGCCGGTCGCGTCTCGTTGCCCTGCGCCGCATCTCCACCTGTCAACGGCGTCGCGGAGCCCGGCATCTGATGCATGGGCACCATGACATTTCACGCGGCCGAGGCCCGCTGCGTGGGGAGCGAGGCGGATGTCATGCCAGGCGCATAGCGGCGGATCATGGTTGAACAGAATTCCGCGAACTCCTCCGGCACCAGGGGGGGGCTGGTGTGGTGGGGCATCATTCCGCGGTGCTGAGGTGTGAAGCAGAAGGTGACCGTCACATCGAAATCGGCGAGTGCTTCCATCTGCCGGTCGAACCAGTCCAGCGCATTCGGCCGAAAGCTGTCCGCCCAGGAAAGCCCGGTACGCATATTGGTGACACCCAGCCGCTTCATCCAGGCGACGGCATCGTCCAGCCGCGGGTCTTCGAAATGAAACCACTGCACCAGGCCCATTGCAGGTGCATGGCGCAGGAATTCCTCCAGCGCGGGCTTTGGCGTGCCGTCCTGGCGCAGCAGCCCCATATGGAAATGCCGGTAATAAGACGAGCCCTCGGCTTCGCGGTGCCGCGTCGTTGCTTCCCATTCACGCGGAAGATCATAGAGGCTGTACCACTGGATGCGTGGCGCATTGCCGAGCAGCAATTCAGCTGTGCGCTTGAGCCCCCAGACTTGGATTTCCTCGGCGCCGAAGGTCGATACGCCGACTTCGCTGACCCAGATGGGAAGGTCGGTGACGGTCGCGATCTCGCCGATCTTCTGCGGCCATTCCTGGATCTGCCACAGATTCCAGTCGAGGGGAAAGCCGTGCACAGCGACGGCATCTACATGATCCAGCACGCCGAATTCCTTCATGCGGGTGATGAACCCCGGATCTATCGGCGAGATGCCGCCGAGCACTTTGGTCAAAGCCGGGTTTTCAGATGCGATTGCGTCCGCCGACAGGATCGCCATCCTGGCAAAGCGGCTCCAATCAGGGTCGAGTTCCGGGTCCCAATGCGATTTGTTGTTGGGCTCGTTCCAGATCATCGCGGCTTCAATCATGGCGCTGTCCTTTCGAGGGGTAGACGGGACCGCCACTGGCCGGGTCGCCGGCGGCGCGGCAGAAATAGACCTCCTGCTCCGGATGCAGGACGATTTCAAATCCGGCGCTGCGCAGCATCGCTTCGGTGCAGGCGCGGTTGGGAATCCACCAGTTGGTCGGGTCATCGGCATAGCGGTGCTCGATGAAATGGAGCTTGGGAAATTCCGGCCGGTCGAACAGGTCATGCGTCCAGAAATGATAGTTCTCTTCCATCTCGGGCAGATCTGTGCTGCCGCGCTGCATGGACTGGAAGATCATCAGGTCACCGGCGACATGCTCACGGATAAGGTCGAGCGCGAGCAAGGGGTGGCGCAAGTGATAAAGCACCCCCATGAACAGCACGATATCGAATGTTTCGCGCAGGGCGCCGACGTCGTAGACCGAAAGTTTCTGGAATTCGATTTCGCAATTGGCGATCTCGGCGGCAAAGCGGGCCTGCGCCAGATAGGCCTCATCGAAATCGATGCCGAGGACACGGGCAGCACCTCGCCGTTTCATCTCGATGGAATAGAAACCGGCATTGCAGCCGATATCCAACACCGTCTTGCCTGTCAGATCCGCGGGAATGGCCTCGGCGAATTTGCGCCATTTGATCAGCGGATAATTGCCGAGAAAATGGTTGGGAGCGGTTTCGACACCCGCCAGTTCCATGTTGTGGAACCATGGGCCGAGAGCATCGATACGGCGGCGGATTTCGGCATGGGAATGCAGCATGATCAGGCTCCTTCGCCGGGAACGACAGGCACATGCGAACGGGCACCTGGCATAATCGTGGCGGTTTGGTGATGGACGGGTGCGGCGCCGTCCTCGAGCAGCCGCAGAGCCGTGCGATAGCCATTGAACGTGCCGACATCGACATAGGCGGACCCAGCCTTGACGCCGGAGGCTTGACCTCCGGCCGCAAGGTAGGCGTTGACCAACGTGCCGATATATTCGTCACGGCATTCCCGCTCGCGCCAGAGTGCCGCAAGCTGATGCAGAATCTGGCCCGGCATCTTGAACGCACCCCAAACCCAGTTCGTGCCGGCATCCTGTTGCTTGACCTGGATTTCGATCACGCGCTCGTGGTCATCGACAATGACGGCGTCGAAGAATTCCGGACGATCCACCGGGAAGAGCAGAAATGAAAGCTGATCGTCAGGCAAATGACAGAAGCCATCCTCGGGAAACCAGATCGTGTCGGGAAGGCCGACCAGGACGACCTCATTGGGCGCGACGAGAGGAGCTGCCCGAAAAATCGCATCGCAAAGCCCAACCGGATTGGGCTGCACCACGAAGAGAGCCGCGGCGTCACCATAGCCGGCGGCGTAATATTCGAGGATGTCGGATTTGCCCGATCCAATGATGAAGCAGATCTTGTCGACGCCGGCGCGCACCATCCGCCGCACCAGATACTCGCTCACGGCGCAGGGACGCTCGGTCTGCCCATCGATCCGACTGCCGACCGGCAGCAGCTCTTTGGAGAAGCCGAGCGGCTGAATGCGGCTGCCGCGCCCGGCAGCGGGCACGATGCCCAACATCAGACTGCTTCCATCATCGGTTCGCCGGGAGATCTTTGAAAGGCGTCGTTTAGAATGTGGTCCAGCTCCGCCGCGCGCCGGGCAGAGGTGTGTTCGTCGAGAACCCGTTCGCGCGCTCGGGTTTTGATGGCATCGAGTTCTCCTGCGGGTAAGGCGAGCGCCGCGACGACGTCATCGGTGTCGTGGGCCAGCAGGATCTCGCTGCCGGGTTCGAAGAAGCTGCTTAGGCCCGGCCAGGTGTCGGTTATGATCGGCACTCCACATGCCGCAGCTTCAAACAACCGACCTGAAGGGCACCAGCCCTTTTGCGCCATCGCCTCGCGGGTGACATTCAGCGTCAGACGAGAGGATGAGAAAAACGCCGGATGATCGGCCGGCGGAAGGTGCCTGACGAAGAAGATGTTGTCGCTCCACGGGAATTCCTGCGGGTATTGTGCGCCGCCGATGACGAAGCGCTGGTCCGGCAAGCGCGCAGCTGGGCGAACCAGCAGATTTTCGACTGCTGCCTGGCGATCTGGCGCATAGGTTCCGAGATAGGACAAATCGGCCCTGAAATCGGCTCGCGGCGCTGCCGGCCGGTGTTGGTCGGGATCGACATGCCCATAGAGCGGCACCACGTGGTGCGCACCCAGCACCGACTTCAGCGCGTCGATCGCCGGGCCGCCTGTGTAACTCAGGACGAGATCGAAATCTGCAAGACCCTCGGGGCCGAAATAGGGTGGACGCTCACCTTGTTCGATGCGGGCAAGCGTGACCGGAGTGTCCAGATCGTAGAAGACACGCACTCCGCGGCCTGCCTGCTGCGCCAGCCGCGAGGCGTCCACCGCGTCGGGACAATAAGAGGTGACGATCACGACATCCGATCGTTTGATCGTTTGCTCCGCGACCCGGCGGATGTCCTCCCAGTCCGGGTAGAGCACGACGTTGCCGCCGTCCAGATGATCGAGATCGCGCGTTCCGGCATAGTAGGGTGTGTCGCGTTCGAAGAAGGTAATGGACCAGCCGCGCCGGGCGAGGGCTCTGATCAGTCCCCTCCATAAAGTGGCATGGCCGTTACCCCATGAAGACGTGACGGTAAGACCGAAAATGACCATCTGCATCCGGCAAATCCTCGTCAGGCAACTTCGTTCAATCGGATCAGCTTCGCCCCCCAGTCCCCCGACACGATCGTCGTGATCGAGGCGGGATCGATGTCGAAGCGAAAGCAGTCACCGGCCGGCAAGCCAAGGACGGTGCAGACGGCGACCTTGATCACATCGGCATGGCTGACCAGGGCCACGCATTGGTTCTGATGCCGCTCGCGGACCGCGGCCATCAGCGACACAATGCGTTGCTGGACATCCTGCATGGTCTCGCCACTCGGTGTCCTTGCCTCCTGCCGCTGGTCATTCCACGCTCGCCAACTGGCGTCGCCATTCAGCTCATCGAAAGTCTTTCCCGACCAGTCGCCGAAGTCGATCTCGTCGAGTTCGGCGCAGATCGCGATTTCCCCGACACCGCAGGCTAGCGCGATTGGCAGCGCCGTCTCTCGCGTACGCTCACGCGGGCTGCACAGGATCGCGACGATAGGCTCCCGGGCCATGCGGCCGCCAAGCTGCGCTGCCTGTGCCTTGCCGGCATCGCCGAGGCAAACGCCGTCCATCCGGCCTGCAAGATAAGAGCCGACATTGTCGTGTGCCGCATGGCGGATCAGAAAGAAGGTCGTCGTCATTCTGCGGCATCGAGCAAAGGCTCGTCCTTGCCGGCGATGAACGCAAGCGTGCGCTGCCGCGCTTCGGCGTCGGTGAACTGTTCGGGAGGCGACTTCATGAAATAACTGCAGGGACCGGTCAGGGCACCGGCTATGCCGCGATCGAGCGCCAGCTTGGCGCAGCGTACCGCATCGATCACCACGCCGGCTGAATTTGGAGAATCCCAGACTTCCAGCTTGAGCTCGGCATTGAGCGGCACGCCGCCGAAAGTCGTGCCTTCCACCCTTATATAGGCCCATTTGCGATCGGTCAGCCACGGTACGTGGTCGCTGGGCCCGACATGGATGTTGCCCGGCTCCAGGGGAACATCGAACTGGCTGGCCACGGACTGTGTCTTTGAGATTTTCTTCGATTCCAGCCGCTCGCGTTCCAGCATGTTGAGAAAATCGGTGTTGCCGCCGAAATTCAGCTGATAGGTGCGGTCGATGCGCACGCCGCGTTCGCGGAAGAGATTGGCCAGCAACCGGTGCACGATGGTCGCGCCGACCTGGCTCTTGATATCGTCGCCGACCAGCGGCAGTCCTCGCTGCTCAAAGCGCCGGCGCCATTCCGGACGTGAGGCGATGAAAACGGGTATGCAATTGACGAAGGCGCAGCCGGCCTCGAGTGCGCACTCGGCATAGAAGCAGGTCGCCTCCTCGGAACCCACCGGCAGGTAGGAAACCAGCACGTCAGCGTTGCTGTTGCGCAGGATCTCGCTGACATTGGCAACCGGCTCCGGAGCTTCTTCAATCTCGTCACGCAAATATTTGCCGATCCCGTCCAGCGTCGGTCCGCGCTCGACGCGAACGCCGGTTGTCAACGCGTCGGCAAAGCGGAACGTGTTGTTGGGGGCGGCGTAGATCGCTTCCGCAACGTCGAGGCCAACTTTGCTCCTGGCGACATCGAATGCGCAGACAATCTCGATGTCGTCGACATGGTAGCCGCCGAGGTCGGCATGCATCAGCCCAGGGATTGGTTCGTTGCTTTTCGCGTGACGGTAAAAGGAGAGGCCCTGCACGAGGGAGGATGCGCAGTTGCCGACACCAACGATACCAACACGAACCTTTTTCGATCCCACGAAACCGCCACCCTATGTTGTTCAAAGGTAAGTTCCTGGCGCCGAACCATCAGCGTGCCGGAATGTTCCTCCGCCCATCGAAAAATTGCGCGAGACAGCATGGATCGAAGCTGCATTCGATGCGTTGCCGCACGGCAAGCATTGGAAAACCGATCGATGATCGTCTACGGCGACCACAGGCAGACGCAGAACGCACAGCAGCTTCGCGAAGCAGCAAACGAAATGGCCGAAAGCCTGGATCCGATGTCTCATGGGGTCCAACGCCATGCTGCATTGGTCGGGCTATTCATCAGCGTGTCGGAGCTGGTTCAGGCGCTTGCCGATGTCGATTTCGAAACCAGCGGCATCGACATCTTTTCGCCGCGACAACAGCAAGGTGCCAGGTTGCTGGTCGGACTTGCGGCAGAGGTGGCGAAGTCGTGGCAAAGCGGTTTCGGCGTCGGCGGTGGCATCGACCCCGGACTTTTCAAACTGCTCGCCGGGCTCGACTGCCAGGCCGAGGTTGTGACCGGCTCTGCCGAGGGTTATGCGCATTATGCGCTTTATCCCGAAAGCTATTTGGACGCGGCGCGGAAGTCGGGTCTCGATGCGAACACATGCGTAATCGGCGTCCGCAGCATTGGCCTTGGGCTGGCAGCTATGGTGGCGGCCTCGATTGGCGCGCCGGCGCCATTCAGCGTTCGCCCGATCGGCCATCCCTTCCGTCGGCATGTCAACGCCGATCCGCGGTGGATCGCTCCCTGGAAGAACAATGCGCCGGCTCGCTTCGCGGTTGTCGACGAGGGTCCCGGCCTGTCCGGCAGTTCGATGCATGCCGTTGTCGTGTGGCTGCGTGAACTGGGCATCGATACGAACCGCATTCACCTGTTTCCCAGCCATTCAGGCGGCCCGGGCACCGAAGCGTCGCGGGAGGCTCGGGAGACGTGGTCGCGCTGTCCGAAACATGTGGCGACGGCGTTTGAATGCACCTTCTCGGAAAGCTCGAAAATTCCCACGCTGCGCGACTGGGTGGCCGAGGCGGTCGGCAGGCCGGAATTAAGCCTGACCGAACTGTCTGGTGGCGAGTGGCGGGCCGCCCACTACCCCGACGAAGGGCGCTGGCCGCCGAGCCCACGCGGTACCGAGCGGCGCAAATTCCTGGCGTCCGCCGGGCGTGATCGCTGGCTCGTCAAATTCGCCGGCATCGGCGAAGCCGGACTGCGCAAGAAACGAGCCGCGGCGATGTTGCATGAAGCCGGGTTCGGATCGCAAGTTGTCGCGTTTTGCCATGGCTTTCTGGTTGAACGGTGGATTGACGGCACCACGATGGATCAGGCGCCGCTGCCCAGGGAAAGACTGATCGCGGAGTTCACAAATTACCTGGCCTGGCGTGCGCTCAATCTTCGAACTTGCGAACCGGGTGCATCATTGCTTGCACTCGCGGAGATGGCTGTTTCCAATGCGTCGGAAGCCGTGGGCGAAAAACGCGCGGCGACGTTGCGCGGTTGGCTCACGAAAAAAACTCCCGCGCATGTGCTTCAGCGGGTTGAAATCGACGGAAAGCTCCAACCGTGGGAGTTTCTCGTTCGTGCCGACGGCAGGGTGCTCAAGACAGATGCTGTCGACCATTGCCGGGCACACGATTTGATTGGCTGCCAGCCGATTGAGTGGGACATTGCCGGCGCCCGTGTCGAGTACGGGCTATCCGACAGCGATGTGAGGACCCTGGTCCAAGGAATGAAGCTTGCCATCGACAACGGCCACATCGGCTTTTTCGAACCGTGCTATTTGGCATTCCAGCTCGGGCTCTGGAGCACGGCTGCGCAATCCGAAAATGGCAGGGAAAAAGCAAGGCTGGCCGCGACGGCAGACCGATATAGGATGCGACTGATACGGTTCCTGGACGAATGCCGGCCATGATCGTTCCGATCAGTCCAGCCTTCGCAACATGTCCGCTTCCTGCTCGAGAATAGTGGCCACTTCCTCCCGTTGGAGATGCGTCATCATCAGGCTGACGCAGCACTCGAGATAGGTGATCGAGGCGCGCCGCAGGTAGGCAGCCGTCTCACGTTCGGCCATCTGGTCGATCTCTCTCGCGGGTCGCTTGGGTCGCATGAGGATGATCCTCCGTATCGGGTCCTCCCGCCAAACCACAAGCTTGGGCGGATGTTCCGCACGATCTCGGGAAAGATTCGACCGCCGGCTCGCATCATGCCGGAAGGTTCTGCAGCCCGCCGGATGCGGGCCTCGCTCTTTTGGCAAAGCCTGTCATCTGATCGCCGATGCGACTGCCTTCGAGCGCCGCGAAATAATCGATCGTCAGCTTGAGCCCTTCGTTGAGGGGCACCTTCGGTGTCCAGCCGAGCAGCGCTTTTGCACGCGAAATATCGGGCTGCCTGCGCCGAGGATCGTCTTGCGGCAGCGGCAGAAATCTCAGATCCGATTTGGTGCCGGTCATCGCCTTTACCAACGCCGCCAGTCGCACGATGGTGAATTCTCCGGGATTGCCCAGATTGACCGGTTTGCCCGGATTGGGATCGATATCCATCAGGCGCCTCAATCCATCGATCTGATCGGAGACGTAGCAGAAGGAACGCGTCTGCAAGCCGTCGCCGAAGATCGTCAGAGGACGTTTCTCGAGCGCCTGCATGATCAGGTTCGAGACGATGCGGCCGTCCGCCGGATCCATTCTCGGACCGTAGGTGTTGAAGATGCGCGCGACGCGCACGTCGGCTTTGCCGGCTCTCAGATAATCGAAGCAAAGCGTTTCGGCGGTGCGCTTGCCCTCGTCGTAGCAGGCGCGTGGGCCGGTGCAGTTCACATGGCCAACATAGTCCTCCCTCTGGGGATGTTGCTCCGGATCGCCATACACTTCGCTCGTCGAGGCCTGTAGCAGCCGCGCGTCATTGCGGACAGCGAGTTCTAGCAGGTTAAGCGTTCCGATCACGCAAGTTCGCGTGGTGTGTATCGGGTCGGCCTGGTAACGCGGCGGCGAGGCAGCGCATGCCAGGTTGTAGATACGATCCACGGGCTCGCCGAGATCCAACGGCCGGCAGATATCCTGCTCGATCAAACGGAAACCCGGCTGGTCCATGATCGAGATGATGTTCTCCATGCGTCCAGTCAGGAAATTGTCGGCGCAGATCACGCGCCAGCCGTCGCGGAGCAATGCTTCGCAAAGATGCGAACCGAGGAATCCCGCACCGCCGGCAACAAGCACTGCCTTTGCCCTTTGCGCGTTTCTTTTTTGTCGCATCGTAGTTTTCTCCTGTCTGCCGGTCATGCTGCGCTTCCGATGTCGAAATCGAGGGCCGCCGCCCTTGGCTGTGTCAACGCCGCCACGAATTCGCGGGCCCTGGCCGCACCGGTGTGGGATGCGAGGACGCGTTCGCGGGCCCGGCGGGCCATGGCGAGGCGTGTGCGCTCGGACTCGCCGAAGAGGATCTCGACGACATCGTCCGTCTCCCCGGCGGTGTGGATAGCCGATGCGGGAAAGAAGCTGTCGAGCCCCGGCCAGCGATCGCTGATGATGGGCGTGCCGCAAGCAGCCGCTTCGAACAGGCGCACACTGGGCGACCACCCGGCGGCGATCATGGAACTGCGTGTGACGTTCAGCGTGTAGCGCTGACGGCTGTAGAACGCGGCATGATCGGCGGGCGGCAAATGTTCGATGCGTTCGACATTGTCCGGCCAGATGATATCGGATGGGTATTGCGAGCCGGCTACGACGAAACGGCGGTCCGGCATATGTCGTGCGGGTTCGAGCAGCAGCGCGTTCAGCGTTGCCTGCCGATCCGCGCTGTAGGTGCCGAGATAGCCGAGATCCCAGCGGATCGGATCGCCGGTCCGGTGATGCCGTTCCGGGTCGGCCGAGCAGTAGAGCGGTTCGGCTCGGCGCGCGCCGAACTCCTCCACCAGATGGCCAAGCATCGGCCCGCCGGTGAACGAGAAGTAGACATCGAAATACGGAATCTGCCGCCAGCTCAGATAATCGCAATCATCGGCCGAAAGCTGCGCCACGGTCACCGGTGTGTCGATGTCGTAGAAGCAGAAGCGCCCCTTGCAAAATGAAGCGACGATGTCGATGACCACGCGCCCTTCAGGCACGAAGGAGCCGATGACGACGATGTCGGCCTGCTCCAGGCACCGGGCGTAGTCGCGTTGCAACTCCGCAGTGGTTTCGTAGTAACGCAAGGCGCAGAAATCCGGATCTCGCAGATCGCGGTGGTTGGCGTACCACGGCACGTCGCGCTCCAGAAAGGTCACGCGGTGGCCGAGTTCGTGCAGACCTTTCAGCAGGCCTCGAAACGTCGTGGCGTGGCCGTTTCCCCAGGACGAGGACAGCGACAGGCCGAGAAAGACGATGTTCAATTGCTTGGTCATTCCGCTGCCTCCACGGTCCCCTGCTCGAAATGACGTTTGAAGACGGCATCGGCCACGTCCGCCCGCAGCGCGTAGGTATGGTCGGCCAGCACGCGGCAAAGTGCGGCCTGGCCGATTGCTTTTGCCCGACTGGAGGTCAGCGAGCGCATGATCTCGGCGACATCGTCGCCGTCGCGCGCAACCAGGATCTCCTCGCCTGGTTTCAGGAACAGTTCCACGCCCAGCCACGCATCGGTGATGAGGCAGGCACCGGCGCCGGCTGCCTCGAAGACACGCGTGGCCGGTGAAAAACCGTTTACGGCCATGCTGTCGCGACTGATGTTCAGCACCGCCATGGGTGTGACGTTGAAGGCATTATGATCGCGGGTGCCAACGTGACCAAGCCAGCCGACATTGGCGGGAAGCGGCTTGTCCCCCCAGCCAGATCCGCCGAGCAGAAAACGCTGTTTCGGAAGCTGGCTTGCGGGATCGAGGAAGAACGCTTCGACGCGTGCCTCACGATCCGGCAGCCGGTTGCCCAGGAACGCCAGATCGCAAGCGAAACGCGCATTGCCGATGACCGGGTGATGGGTTTGGGGATCGAGCGCATTGTAGATCGGCACGCATTCGTTCGCGCCCATGGCATGGTAGGCCCAGACGACGGGGTCGCCGCCGCCATAGGTCAGCACAAGGTCGATTTCTTGAAGGGCGCCATGGAGCGGATGGTCCGGTTCGTCGCGCAACTGGGCAAGGGTTGCTGGAGCGTCCACGTCCCAGAATACCACCAGCGCGTCGCTGCGGGCGTGGTCGAGGACGGCGCGCAGCAGCGCCTCGTCCTCGAAACCGACGCCACTCGCCTTGACGACGATGTCGGCGCTGGCGGCGCGTGCCGCGACCTGCATCAGCGCGTGCTGGGTCGCTTCATAAACGACCACAGTGCACCAGTCAGGCGCCTCGATGTCGCGGTTCTTCTGCCGGTCGTAGACGTCGGGCTCATAGAAGGTGATTTCGTAGCCCAATTGGGAAAGCGCCTTCAGCAACCCGCGATAGTAAGTCGCGGCACCGTTCCAGTAGGACGACAAGAGGCTCGATCCGTAGAATGCCATCTTCATGCGGCGGCTTCCTTTGCGGTGGTCTTGTTGATGGTGTGTTCGGCTGTGCATTCCGTGAGCACGCCGAACAACTCGTCGACGCGATGCCGGCAGGTGTGCCGCGAGCGGATGGTCTCGAGACCCGAAGTCACCAGGGAAGCCGCGAAATCCGCATCGGCCAATACCGCCCGCAGGTGTTGCCGCATTTGCGAGCCATTGTGGGCAAACAGAAAGTCGACGCCGGGCCTGAACAGCTGCTCGACATCGGACCATGGTGCTGAAATCAGCGGAATGCCGCAGGCGAGCGCCTCGAACATGCGGATCGTCGGAATTCCGGGCAAACCCTCACGATAGGGGCGCCGTGGGATGTGGACGGTGACACGATGCGCGGCGAACGCCTTCGGCACGTCGGCATTGGCGATCCATCCGTCATAGCGCAGTCCGGCGGCGGCTAGGTCCGTGAGCGCCGGCTTGGGATAGCGGACGCCGTGCACCGTGGCCTCGAGGCCGAGATCGCGCACCGGCTTGATCAGAAACTCCCTGAGTTCGACGGTTCGTTCATCGTCGCCCCAGTTTCCAATCCAGACCAGATCGGACGTGATGTGGATCTCCGGGTGCGGCTTGAACAGGCGATCGTCCGCGGCTTCATGCCAGGTGAAGACGCGCTTGCCCCAGCCGGCGCGCAGATAGCTCTCGCGCAAGGCCTCGCCAAAGGCGAGAACGCCGTCATAGTGCTCCAACCGCAGCGCCGAGATTGCCTCGGTCGCCGATACGGCCCGGTGGTGGGTGTCATGAAACAGAAGGATGAAGTTGCCGCCAGCGGCCCGGGCACGGCCGATGCGTGCGACAAGCTCCGGATCCGTCCACTCATGAACGATCACGACCTCGGCCTCATCGATCCAGGCTTCGTGATCGAACCCGGCATCATAGGTCACCGGCATCAGTTCTGGGAAATCCTTGCGGAAGCGTTCGATGGCGAAGGGTCCCTTCTCGGCCAGCAGGTTCGAACGGCTCCAACCGTCCGCCGGCTCCAGCGCCACCGCCTGGTGCCGGCGCGCGATCAGTTCCCGCATGATACCGCGCAGGAAATGGGCATTGCCGTGGTTCCAGTCGGAAACGACCGAGTGGGTGTAGAACAGAAAGCGCATGGTCAGCGCCCCGCCATGGCCAGGGCCGCCTTGTCGTAGACGCCTCGCATGGCCGCCGCTTGCCTGACCAGTGTAAACCGGCGGCTCCGTCGCATGGCTGCCTGGCCGAGCTCCCGCCTGAATTCGGCGTCGCTGGAGAGACGATTGAGGCAGGCAGCGAGGTCGTGCGGATTGCGCGCATCAAAGAACATCGCGGCCCCGTCCCATAGTTCGCGATAGGTTGCGATGTCGGAAAGCACCAGTGGCGTTGCCGACATGGCAGCTTCCAGCGCGGCCAGACCGAATGGCTCATAGATCGATGGCGACACGAAAATACCGGCGCGCGCCATCAAGGAGCGCACCTCGTGAGAGGGCAGTGCTCCCAGAGGAACAGCATAGCTGAAGCTGGTATGCCCGCCGTTCGGACCGTGCATCGAACCGGCGGCAAAGACGGGCCATTGCGTCAGCGACGCGGCCTGGTCGACCACCGCCGCATTCTTGCCCTCGTCCCACCAGCGGGCCGCGGCGAAGACGAGTGGTTGACGTTTTTCGGCATTCGGGACGGGACGGGCGCCATTTGCAACAACATGCAGGCGCGCGATCGGGCCGTAGCAGGCCTCAAGCATGTCGGCGTGGCTGCGGCTCGGCGCGATGACTGCGTCGGCCCGATCCAAGCCGCGCCTGTTGCGCTCCTTCTGCCAGGCCCATGCGCCGTCCACTGTCTGTTTCCTGACGGCGTGGAACCATGTCGTCACGCAGGAATGGGAGACCACCACGGCTGGGCATGGCGCATCGAATCCCGATGCCTGCGTCGGCGCGTTGAAATGGACAAGGTCGATGGCGTGGTCGCGCATGGGCGCAAGCAATTCCCGCGGCAGCGCGTCGAGATCGCCGCCGTCGCGGGTCATCCAATCCGGCGGCGTGTTCAACCAGACCAGCGTCGTGAAAGCCTCCGCCTCCTCGGCCTGCTGCCTCGACGGTTGCGGACCGAGGCCGGCAAGCACCACGCTGTCGCCGCCGTTCACAAGTTCCCGTGCCAGATCAAGCGCATAGCGCCATACGCCGCCCACGGCATCGACGGTCATCAGGATGCGCCGCGAGCGCGGCGTCAGTGTCCGCAACATGTCGCCTCCAGTTCCGCCAGCGGCCGCGGCCGCCTCTCCTGGATGTCACTGAATTTCTGGAAAGATGCGAGGTAGTGGTCATGGGCGCGTTCCCAGGCAAGGTCGTCGGGTTCGCCCCAAAGCTCGCGGTAGCTGGGCGAACTCGGATACGGGTAAAGCGGCACAGGTTCGTTGGCCCATACGCCGTGGTCGATCAGGTGGGTTCGCCAGTGCTCGACCAGGGCGGGATCATCCTCGACCACGCCGATCAGATTGGCCTGGACGAATGGAACGTGACGTCTGGCATCGACGAGCAGCGCGGCGAGTTCCTCGGTCCCCAGCCGGCAGCGCTTGGCCAGCATTGCCCGGCCTTCGACGGTCAGGCTTTCGAGACCGGCTTCAATGGAGACGCAGCCCGCGGCGCCCAGCAATTCCAGCAGCTCGGGCTTCCACAGATCGATGCGGGTCTGTACGCCGAATTTCACGTCGCGATCGACCAAGGCTTCCAGCAACGCTTTTTGCGGCAGGAAGATCTCGTCGATGAAGTAGATGTAGCCGACACCTTGGGCAATCAGCCGATCGATCTCCGCTACCACCGCTTCGTGGTTTCGACGGCGATAGGCATCACGGAAATCGATCTTGGCGCAGAAGCTGCAATTGTAGGGACAGCCGCGCGATGCCTCGACTTCCGCGCCGAACCCGACCTGACTGTCGTCAAACCTGTGATGGTGATGCGCATGGGCTGCGATCCAGTCCGCTGGCCATTCGAGCGGCGGATGGTCGGCAAACGAGCTGGCGTGGACGCCGCCGTTCGAAACCACCTTGGCGTCCCGTAGATAAGCGGTTGAGGGCACCGCGCTCCAATCGTCGCGCTGGGCAAGTTGCTCGACGACTTCTTCGCATTCGCCGCGCACGACGATGTCGACACCAAGCTTGCGCAAGGTTGGCACCGGCGTCGCCGAGCCGTGCGGCCCGACCGCGACCGTGCGTCCACCGCGCCCGGCCAGACGGTTGAGGAAATCGGCCGGCACACGCAATTCCGGCGGTGCGCAGCGCCAGAACAGATAGGTCGGAGCGGTACTGACGACGGTCATAGCCGGGGCGAAATCAGCCACCCGCTCGCAGAGACCGGAATTATCGAGCTTCTGCAACTGGCCATCCAGCATCAGCACCTGATGTCCGGCGGCTTCGAGCAGGGCCTTCGAATAGCCGAGTTCCAGCGGCAGATGCGGTTGGCGGCAGCCGAAATAAATGCTGTCGTCATACGTCCAGGACGGGTTCACCAAGGCGATATTCATGCAACGTACCTCACGGCTTCAGGGCGAGGCTCGAGCCGATGGCGCTGCAGCCAGTCGGCGAGGTCGCGGATGCCTTCGCGCCATGAAACATGGGCCATCCAGCCAAGCGCGGTTTTGATCTTGCGGGTGTCGGCGACGAAGAAGGGCTGGTCGCCGGTGCGTTCCCCATCATGGCGGATTGAAAGATCATGGCCGGTCAGGCTACGGATTTCGCTCAACAACCTGCGCAGGCTGACCGCATTTTCCGGGCCGCCGCCAAGATTGAATGCCTGGCCTTCGGTGGTCTCGATGCGATCGAGCACGGCCCTGTAGGCGGCGACGGCATCGGAGACATGCAGGATATCGCGCACTTGCCTGCCGTCGCCGTAAATGGTGATCGGGCGCCCCGTCAGCGCGCTGAGCAGGAAGTGCGCGACCCAGCCCTGGTCCTCGGTTCCGAACTGGCGCGGTCCATAGATGCAGCTCATCCGCAGCACCGCCGTCGGCATGCCGTAGGATTTGGCATAGTCGAGCACATACTGATCCGCCGCGCCTTTGGAGCAACCGTAGGGCGTGCAGAAGTCCAGGCCCCGAGCCTCATCGATGCCGTTCGCCTGGATGACGCTGTCGCAAGGCACATAGCAATCGCCGTCCTCGCGGACCGCGACGTCGGGCAGGCTGCCATAGACCTTGTTGGTGCTGGCAAAGATCACAGGGATGCGCTCACCGCTCAGTCGCGCCGCCTCCAGAACGTTGAACGTCCCGCGAAGGTTGATGTCGAAATCCTCGCCCGGCTGGACCAAGCTTGTGGTGACGGCGGTTTGCGCGGCCAGATGGAAAATTGCCCTGGAAACCATCAAGACAGGCGCCAGTGCGTTGGCGTCTCGCACGTCGATCGTCTCCACCGTGAGGCGACCACCGTGTTTTTGCGCCAGCCATTCAAGGTTCTGCTGGACGCCCGGACGGCTGAGATTGTCGATCACCAGTACCGGCTCGCCATCCGACAACAGGCTGTCGGCGAGGTTCGATCCTATGAAGCCGCTGCCGCCGATGATGGCGACCGGCGCGTCGCGTCGATTGCGTGTGTTCATGAGACCAACCCACGTTCTTCGAGCTCGCGCTTCATGTCGGCGCCGCGGTCGACGGCGGACGTGTTACGCACCCAGGAAACGAACTCGCCGAGCGAATTCTCCAGTTGCCGTACCGGCTCGAAACCGAGCAGCTCACGGGCCTTGGAGATATCGGCGAAGCAGTTCCGGATATCGCCGGAGCGGGCTTTGCCGAGCAGTTCCGGCGAGCGGTTCGGTGTCCCCATGGCTTCGGCCAGCAATCGCGCGACTTCGCTGATCGCATAGGCGCGGCCGCTGCCGATGTTGATGACATGACCCCTTGCCTGGCGTTGCTGCAGAGCAAGGCGAAAGGCGCGGGCGACGTCACGCACATGGACGAAATCGCGCTTCTGTTCGCCATCCTCGAAAATCATTGGCCGTTGGCCGTTGGCGAGACGCGAAGCGAAGTTGGCAAGCACGCCGGTATAGGGATTGGATAACGCCTGGCCGGCGCCGAAGACATTGAACAGGCGCAGCGCGACCGCATCGACGCCATAGGCCTCGCCGAAGATCAGCACGGCGCGCTCCTGGGCGTATTTTGTCAGCGCATAGATGGAGGCGAGATCTACCGGCTTTTCTTCGTCGGTTGGCAGCGGCGAGAGGGCGTCTCCCTCCGGCGACAGCGGGTCCCATTGCCCACTCCTGATGTCGCTCGCCTTGCGCCGAGCATTGTCGACACGCCGGCCGTCGGACGTGGCATAGAGTCCCTCGCCGTAGACACTCATCGACGAGGCAACGACGATGCGCTCGACCGGGTGTTTGATCAGCGCCTCAAGCAGCGTTGCGGTGCCGAGATCGTTGCTGCCGACATAGCGCGCGATCTCGTACATCGATTGTCCGACGCCGACTTCCGCCGCCAGATGAATGACCGCGTCAATGCCTTCCAGCGCCCTGGCGACCGCCTCCCGGTCGCGGACGTCGCCCTTGATCAGTTCGGTCCCGGCGGGAAGCGCGACGGCTTCGCCCGCATGCACCTGCTCCAGCAGCGCATCGAGGATGCGAACCGAATAATCCTGCTCGACGAGTTCCTGTGCGACATGCCGGCCGATGAAGCCGCAGCCTCCTGTAACCAATATGCGTTTCACGACGACTCCTCAGACAAGTAACCTCGGCGCCCCGAACTTTTCGGCAAAAGGTTTGTTCCCTTGCTTCAACAAAGTTCCTTTGGCCGGTCCCATTGGGAGCCGGCGCAGCGCGATCACGGCGCGGTTCTGGAACATTGACGTGCTTGTGCTGTTAGGACGCCCGACAGCCCGCGTGTCCTATGTGGCAACGCCGATGATCAAAGGAGATTTCAATGTCTCAGTCGCAAATGACCACCAACCATGACGAAATTCGCAAATGGGCCGAGGAGCGGGACGGCCGGCCGGCGGTGGTGCGCACCAAAGGCGAGGGCGGTATCCTGCGGATTGACTTCGGCGAGCCCGAGGAAGCATTCGAGCCCATCGAATGGGACGAGTTCTTCCGGATATTCGACGAGAATGATCTGGCCTTTCTGTATCAGGCCAAGACCGGTGAGGGGAAAGCCAGCCGTTTCAACAAGTTCGTCGAGCGCAATCAGAAGGGCTGATGACGCCGGTCAAGCGGCCTATCTGTACGGCCAGTTTTTCGAGATGTGGTGAACAATGACGGCCCCGCGGCTTAGCACTTCAGCCTAAGAGGTCTTGGAAAACAAACTAATGCATCAGTTTTGCGCCGCGGGTTTTCGCCATCTCTTGCATGATGTCGTTGAGCCAGTTTTCAGTGGATTGACCAAGCTGTCTGCGGTCGACATCCCGGATCGCTTGCTCGAGCGTCCTCTCGACGAGCCGATCCGATGCCTCGACGTCTGCCAGCAAAAGGCGCGCCGCAAGTCGCAGTTTGGGCAAAAGCGCGAAGACGTCGTCGGAGGGGTCCGGCACGGGGGCCGCTCGCCCAGATGCCTGCGGGGGAAAGAGCGCGTTGAACACCGCCTGGCTGCCCGAGGATTTCCGCAAATTGCTGGCGTAGCGGAGATGATCGGGAATGGCGATGTCGTCATCGCCACTGAAGAACACGAAGGGGACACCCCGGCGCATCAACTCATCGGCGATTGGAAACACGCGTCGGCCATTGAGATTGACGTCGAGGATTGCAGCTTCAGCCGTCCCGGTGTGTTTGGATGCCTGTTCGACGGTTGCAGCGGGACCGAGGATGATGGCACCCATATTGCTGAAAAACCGCGCAAGATCTCCCGCCATCGCCCATTCGTCTTCGACTATCAGAATATGCAGCCCCCGCAGGTCGCGCACGTCGTCATCCTTTCTTGGAACGGAGGTTAGAATGCAGCGGATTTGCCTTCCGAATTCTGTCGTCCAAGGCCGCCTGCAACCGTCTCGTAAGCGCCAGCATGCGATCAGGGACGGCCCCAGCATGGGAACTTCCAAGCGATCCAGGCTCCCCTGATACCACCGGCGTCGGGAGTTTTATGTCAGCAGATCGTTTTGTCATTGAACCACCATTGATATCGGGTTCAACGTCATCCCTGACGTCTTGTTCCATCCGTCTTGCGCGCTATATGGTTGTGTCCTGTCCGCCGGCCTTGAGGGGATTTCAGGTCGGGTCGGCGAAAGGGGGACATGACGTGACAGCCCAACCGAAAAGGTTTCCCATCGTGGGCATAGGCGCGTCCGCGGGCGGCATTCCCGCGATGGAAGGTCTGTTCAAAGGCGTGGCCGGTCAGCCTGGTATGGCTTTCGTCATCATCACGCATCTCAGCCCCAAGCGCGAAAGCCTGTTGCACGAGGTCATCAGCCGCTACACCGACATGCCTGTCATTGTGATCGAGGACGGCATGGTGGTTGAACCTGACCACGTCTATGTGATGCCGCAAAACGTGACATTGGCCATTGAATCGGGGGTGCTGCACCTCCGCCGGCCCAATGGGCTTACCCAGGAGCGCAAGCCCATCGATATCTTCTTCGCCGCATTGGGTGAAGACCAGGGCGAATATGCCGTTGGCGTCATCCTGTCGGGCGGCGACTCCGATGGAACCCTGGGCGCCAAGGCCATCAAGGAGCGGGGCGGGTTTACCGTCGCGCAAGCGCCGGACGGCTACGGGCCGCGCAATCCCGACATGCCGCAGAGCGCTATTGCCAGCGGACTCGTCGATGTCGCTGTGCCCGCCGAGGAGATCGGGGCGAAGCTGGAGGCTTTCGCCCGCGGCTTCGACCCGCTGGAAGGGCTTGCGGAAGAAGATGGCGACCACACGGCCGACATCGATAAGGTGCGAGAACAGATATACGCCATTCTGCGCAGCCACTCCGGCCACGACTTCTCGGGCTACAAGACCAAGACATTCCTGCGCCGCGTGAAGCGGCGCATGCAGATCGCCCAGGTCCATTCCATCAGCGCTTATATAGACTGGCTGAAGAAGGATGCTCGCGAGGTGATGAACCTTTTTCGCGATCTGCTGATCAATGTCACCAACTTCTTTCGCGACCCCGATGCCTTCGAGTTGCTCGAGCGAAAGATCATACCGCAGCTGTTCGAAGGCAAGACCGCCAGCGACACCGTCAGGGTCTGGGTTCCCGGATGCGCCACGGGCGAGGAGGTGTTCTCCATCGGCATCCTGCTGCGCGAACACATGGAGAAGCTTACGGTCGTTCCGCGCGTCCAGATATTCGCGACCGACATCGACGAGCCGGCGCTGGCGGTGGCGCGGGCGGCACGCTATCCGGAAGCCTTGCTGCAAGGTCTTTCTCCCGAACGCAAACAGCGGTTTTTCAACGGCGATGGCGAAAGCTATGTCATCAGCAATGCGATACGCGAACTGTGCATCTTCTCGCCGCACAGCGTCATTCGCGATCCACCCTTCTCGCGCATGGACTTGGTCTCCTGCCGCAATCTGCTGATCTATTTCGGCCCGATCATCCAAAACCGCGTCATCCCTGTCTTCCATTATGCGCTGAAGCCCGGCGGTTACCTTTTCCTTGGCACCTCCGAAAGCGTCGGGCAGCACGACGATCTGTTCGCCACCGTCGACAAGAAACATCGCATCTTTCATGCGCGGGAGCATGCCTCACCGCACATCAGACTGCCGGCCCTGATCGGGGAAAGTCATTCCAGCGTCTTCCCATCCGAAAGCGCCGGCTCGAAGAAGGGACTTGTCGGCTATCCCCTGCGGCAGGCAGTGGAGGCGCAGGTGCTGGAACGGTTCGCGCCGCCGCATGTCCTGGTCAACGCCGAGGGCGATGTCGTCTATTATTCGGCCAGGACCGGCAGATATCTCGAAGCGCCACAAGGCATTCCCAGCCGGCAGTTGCTGACGATGGCAAGGCGTGGGCTGCGGCTGGACCTCCGCGCCGCACTGCGCGAAGCGACGACCACACGCCGCACAGTGGTGCGGGAAAACCTGACCGTGGAGGAAGATGACGAACGGGTGCAGCCGATCAGGCTGACGATCGAGCCGCTCGCCGAACGCGGCAATGGCGAGCCGCTTTATCTCGTCCTGTTCGAACCGTCGGGGCCGACCCAGGCCCGCTCAGAGGAAGACGGCGGCAGCCGTGACAGTGACAGCACCGCCGATCTCGAGCGGGAACTGCGCGATACCAGAGAGCGCCTGCAATCGATGATCGAGGAATACGAGACCGCGCTGGAGGAGGTGAAATCGTCCAACGAGGAACTCGTCTCCGTCAATGAGGAGGCGCAATCCACCAACGAGGAACTCGAAGCCTCGAAGGAGGAGATGCAGTCGCTCAACGAGGAACTTAACACGATCAACGCCGAGTTGACGGCCAAGATAGAAGAGCTCAACCACGCTAACGGCGATCTGCGCAACCTGTTCGAAAGCACCGACATAGCGACCATTTTCCTCGACCGCAGCCTTGTGGTCCGCACCTTCACGCCGGCGGCGTCATCCTTCTTCAGCCTGCGCCCCTCCGATGTTGGCCGGCCGCTGACGGATTTGTCGAGCCAACTCGACTACCCAGAGTTGAAGCAGCACATCGACAAGGTGTTCGAGACAGGCGAGATCCTGAATCACCATCTGCCGCGCGATGCTAGGGGCTTGTTCCACATGGTCCGCATCAATCCCTATCGGGACAAGGGCAACAGGATCCAGGGCGTGGTGGTGACACTTGTCGATGTCACCACGCTGGCACAGGCAGAAGAGCATCAGCAGGTGCTCATCTCGGAACTTAACCACCGGGTCAAGAACATGCTTGCGGTGATCGCCAGCATTGCAAGCCGCACGCGGGAAAGTTCTGATACGAAGGAGGAGTTCGCGGATGCGCTGATCGGCCGCCTGCATGCCATGTCGCGGGCCTACGGCCTGCTGACCCGGGAGAGATGGAAGGAAGCCTCGGTCAGGGAATTGCTCCAGCAGGAGCTCGAACCATTCGGCATCGAGCGGGTTGAACTCGATGGCGCAGACCTGAAATTAGGCCCGCAACAGGGGCTTTCCCTCAGCATGGCCATTCATGAACTGGCCACCAATGCGGCCAAGTATGGCGCTTTGTCAAAAGTCGACGGCAAGGTCAGTGTGCAATGGTCGATCGACCATGACAGTTTTACATTTGGCTGGCGCGAAAAGAACGGTCCTCCTGTAGAGGCGCCGTTGGACAACGGCTTTGGCCTGACCCTGTTGCAGGGAGAAATCGGTTACAGGCTCGGCGGCCATGTCGAGACCGCGTTCCACAAGGACGGCCTCAGCGTCCAGATCGCGTTTCCGGCAAATCACAAGGAGGCACCGTGAGCGACGACAGGCCGCGCGTTCTGGTGGTCGAGGACGAATGGCTGATCGCCGAAGACGTCGCGTCTCGCCTGCGTGCTGCGGGTTATCCGGTGATCGGCCCGGTCTCGTCGGTCGCCGCGGCTCGTCAGCTTATCGATGCAGGCAAGGCCGACGTGGCGCTGCTGGACATTCAATTGAACGGTGAAACAAGTCTGCCCGTGGCCGAAACATTGCTGGCTCGCGGCATCCCCTTCGCATTCATGACCGGATTTGGGCCGCGCGACGTTCCCACACCCTTCCGAAACTGCAAATTCGTGCCGAAGCCGGCAGGCGACGCTGCACTTCTCAACACCCTGGCCGACCTGGCATCGCTTCGGCCCGACAAACACTCGCTGTGATTTCAAGAGGCCGGTTTCGATTAGTCCAGGGGCTTGTCGGTCGGCCTAGGCGTGGTGCTCGCCTGACGCGGCCGGCCGGCGTTTCGATTGGCAACCGGATTGTCCAGCGGCGGGGCCGATGGCCGGGATGTGCCGGCGGTTTTCGGCGTCAGCGGCTTGGCACCGGCATCCGCATCACTGGCGTCCCGTTTCGGGTGCGGGAGAGCATCGGCGTTTGGCGACCGGACGCTGGGTTTCGATGTGGGATTCTCATTGCTCATGGCGATAACTCCTTCGCAGCGGGCGGGCACGACAGTCTCGCCGCCCTGAGTTTTTTCTGCGGGTCAACCGTCGCCACGGTCGAAAGTTCCAGGTTCCTCGGCAGCGTCGGAGCCATCCCTGGCGGAAAATTCGCGCAAGGTGGACCCCGCGCAAGATGCCGACGTCTCAGCCATGCGGTCGCATCACCACCTTGATGCAGCCATCCTGCTTGTCGCGGAACTTTTTGTAGAGATCCGGTCCCGCTTCGAGGTCTGCCTTGTGCGTGATCACGAAGGAGGGATCGATGTCGCCCTTTTGCACCATGGCCAGGAGCGGTTCGAGATAGCGTTGCGTGTGCGTCTGACCCATTCGGAAGGTCAGGCCCTTGTTCATGGCGGCGCCGAACGGAATATGATCGACGAGGCCGATATAGACGCCGGGCACCGAGATGGTGCCGCCTTTGCGGCAGGAGTAAATTGCTTCGCGCAATACATGCGGCCTGTCGGTGCCGAGATAGACGGCAGCCTTGACCTTGTCGAGCATGGAGTCGGCACTGGCGCCGGGATCCGACTCGGTACCGACACAGTCTATGCAGCGATCCGGACCGCGGCCATCGGTCATCGCCATCAAGGCGTCGTAGATATCGGAGTTGCTGAAGTCGAGCGTCTCGGCCTTGCCGTGCTCGCGAGCCATCGCCAGCCGCTCCGGCACCTTGTCTATGGCAATGACGCGGCCAGCGCCGAGCATCCATGCGCTCTGAATGGCGAACTGACCAACCGGACCGCAGCCCCAGATAGCGACGGTATCGCCTGGCTCGATGCCGGCGTTTTCAGCCGCCATATAGCCGGTTGGAAAGATGTCGGAGAGGAACAGCACCTGTTCGTCGTCCATTCCCTCGGGCACCTTTATCGGACCGACATCAGCGAAAGGAACGCGCAGATATTCGGCTTGCCCGCCCCAATAGCCGCCGACCAGATGCGAGTAGCCGAACAGGCCAGCCGGGGATTGCCCCATCACTTCGGCAGCCTCTTTGGCGTTGGGATTGGACCTGTCGCAAAGCGAGAATAGCCCCTTCTGGCAAAACCAGCATTCGCCGCATGAGATGTTGAAAGGCACCACGATGCGGTCGCCCTTTCTGAATTTCGAATGGCCGCTGCCGACCTCCACGACCTCGCCCATCGTCTCGTGTCCGAGCACATCGCCCGACTCCATCGTCGGCATATATCCGTTCATCAGATGCAAGTCCGAGCCGCATATGGCGCAACAGGTGACTTTGATGATGACGTCACGATCATCCTCGATGGCGGGATCAGCCACCTGGTCGCATCGAATGTCGCCTTTGCCGTGCCATGTGAGGGCTTTCATGATGGTGCTCCTGCCTTGGAAGAAGGTCGGCAGAAGAGTCTGCCCGACATTTTGGTTTGGCGTGAAGGCCGAAGGTCAGCCTTTGGAGGCAGAACCCGGCTCGGCCATCTTGCGGTGCTGTTCGGCCAACGTGCCTGCCGGCGTCACATGTGCCGCGGCGACCTGCAGCTTATTCTTCCAGCCGCTGATGACTTGTTCCTCACCGTCCATCATCGCCTCGTAGCCGGCCTCGGCCACATCGGCGGGATTGTCCTTCTCGTCGGTGCCGACCTTGGTATCCATCATTTCGGCGCGTTCGAAGAACCGCGTCTGCGTTGCCCCGGGCATCAGCACGGTGACTGTGACTCCTGTGGCCTGCAACTCATGACGCAGTGCGATCGAGAAGGAATCGATGAAAGCCTTGGTGCCGTTGTAGACCGCCTGGAAAGTGCCGGGCATAAAACCAGCGATCGATCCTGTGAAGAGAATGCGGCCTCGGCCGCGGCGTGCCATCCTGGCTCCGAGTTGATGCGCGAGATAGACTGTCCCGGTGATGTTGGTGTCGATGATGCGGCGCACTTTTTTCCAATCCTGATCTACGAAACCACGGCCGAGCCCACGTCCGGCATTCAGGAACAACAGGTCGACATCGCGATCGCCGATCCCGGCGATCAAACGATCGACACCCTCCTCGGTCGCCAGATCGGCCTCGATGGCTTCGACCGTCACACCATGCGAACCGAGCGCCTCAGCTGCCTGCTGGATCGCGGGCTCGTCGGCGGCTAGGATCAGGTGGTAGCCGTCCTTGGCGCACAGTTTGGCGAGTTCCTTCCCAATGCCGCTCGAGGCGCCCGTCACCACGGCCAATTTTTCATTCGTCATCTCGTCCTCCGAGCTTCGCTTCGGCCGAACCACTGTCGGGGCGGATTGTTCCGTACGGAGAGGTGAATGCGTGGCCGTATGCAGGCCGTGACAAGGATTTGTTCTTGAGTTCAATGAACACGCGGCGTGGAGAGGTGGAACAACTCAGGTCCGGGCGAGTTCGATATCATGCAGCATCGTTGCTCCCCTTGTTTGATGCTGCACGATCGGGTCCCCTCAGCCTGGTCCGCTCGCGCTTTCTATCGGAAAGCGCGAGCATCTAATCACCTCGACAATCATGTTTTGGAACAACAAACCCGTTCGGCAGTTCGGGGCGCAGGAGGAATAAAATGCAATACGCCGAGGAAATCGCGCTCAGGCGCGTGAAAATGCTGGTCGAACAATATGTTGTCGCCAGGAGCAGGAGATATGATTTCGTCTCGACGGAACTTGCCTGCAAGGCCATTCGCCAAGTCGTACGGGGTCCGATCGAAGACGCCGAACTGGATCATTTGCTGGCTAGAAGCGCGGTCAAACAGGGGCTTTCGGTGCGGTTCGACCGAATAGGTCATTGGCAGGCGGCTTCGCCCGAACTCAGCCAGGAGAAATCGGCATGAGAGCAGTGCTATTGATGTCAGCGGCATTACTCGCCTTGGCGGGGTGCAACGACAATGCCGATCCGGCCAAGTCCAAGACGGACACTACGAACAGCCAGCCGGTCGACAAGAGTCCCACGACGGACACCAACCCGACGCCGCAGACCAGCACCGGCGGCGACCAGCAAGGTACGCAGCCAACGCAGCCCGCATCTCCAAAGCCAAGTGGCGGCTAGGCCTATGGAGCGACGCAACGCAATAATCTCGCTGGTGATAGCGGCGGTCCTCATTGTCGGTTTCATCGTCGGCTTTTTCTACGTTGACATGGGCTGGCAGACCTCCCCGCTGAAACGTGCGCCGGAGCAGAACCAGGGCGGCAATGCCCCGGCGGATACCGCCCCGGCTGCGGGCGTCCAGAAAAATCCCAGGGAAAACACGGAAATGCCGGGGCAACAGTGATCGACGGCCGGCAGCAACAGGAGAGGGCGACCTCGCGGTGACCCTGCCGAACTGAGTTCAATACAGCACCGATCTGGAGTGTGGATGATGGGCATCCTTTCCGACCTCGACAAGAAGCTGACGGACAATATGTACGAGCATGGCAGCGAACTCACCGATGCGGTTTCGGACCTGCCGGAAGCAGTCGTGGAAGCGGTCGAACGGCTGATGTTTTTCATCCAGCCCGACGCGCGCGACACAGTCAGAAGTCAGGTTCTCGGCCTCGTTAACGAATACAGAATCCGAGACGCTTCGAGCGGGGATCGCCCCGACTGACCTTCAGCTTGCGCTGATGCGCCAATTGAAACCGATCTGGACCTCGCTCGCCGCCTCGTGCTCCGGATCGGGAGCCGCGGTCGTTGACGGACCCGACGAGCGCTCTAGATCAGATTTACGCAGGCCGCAGTTTTGTTGGGCCGGGGAGACTTATTCCGTGGCGCACCAAACGCCGGATTTGATTGCTAGACGCCGCCATCTCAGGCTCGACTGCCTATGCCTGCTTCTGCTGATTTTGTCGGCATGCTCATCTTCCGATCAGGTCGAGCAGCAATCACGAACTGCGGCCTCTGCATCGCAGGCCGTGATGATGACGCTGGACGCTTGGGCGGCGGGGGCGGCGCCGACCACATACACGGTGGATACGCTGCAATCGATCGGCAAGACGCTTGCCGATGCCGGGGCGCAAATCCGGTCCGCGCAAACCAGTGAACCCGCCGAGCAAGCTTCCATTACAAAAGCAGTCAACGATTTGTCGGTCGCGGTGGCGCGTGCAGAGGCCGGATTGCAGGCGCGCGATCGGCCGGAAGTCCAAGACGCGCAACAAGATCTACGGCTGGCATCGCGTGCGCTCGCTACCGCCTACGCCAAGTATTTCGCGCCGAAGCCATGAAGAAGCTCATGGAAATATCCCTCGGCGTCGTCACCAGCGTCGGCGGCTTCCTCGAAGTCGGGTCCATGGCGACGGCGGCGCAGGCAGGCGCGATGTTTGGCTTCCAGTTGATCTGGGCGGTGGTGCTCGGCACGATCTGCATCATCTTCCTTGTCGAAATGTCCGGCCGGTTCGCGGCTGTGAGCCATCACACGATCTCCGACGGCATCCGCGAGAGATTCGGCTTCAACGTATTCCTATGGCCGTTGCTTGCCGCCCTGCTGGTCAATTTCCTAGTGCTGTCCGCCGAGCTCGGCGGCGTTGCCATCGCGCTCGAACTTGCCACCGGCATAGGCTTTCAGTGGTGGGCACTGCCGGTGGCTTTGCTGGCATGGCTGCTGCTCTGGAAAGGCACGTTCGGCTTCATCGAGAAGGGCGTATCGATTCTCGGTCTAGTGACGCTGTGTTTCGTCGTCGGAGCGGTGATGCTGAGACCCGATTGGACGGCAGTCGCAAGGGGCGCCGTGCCTTCGCTGCCAGTCCACGATGCCGCCAATTACTGGTTCATGGCGGTCAGCATTCTCGGCGCCTCGATATCGCCGTACCTGTTCATGTTCTATTCCTCGGGGGCCATCGAGGACCGGTGGGACAAAAGCTATCTCGGAGCCAATCGGGCCATAGCGGGGTTGGGCATGACCTTCGGGGGCACCATCTCGATCGGCGTGTTGATCGTGGCCGCTCTAGTGCTCGCCACGCGTGGCGTTACCCAAGTGGACGACTATCACCAATTGCCGTTGATGCTGATCCCCATATTCGGCTTCTGGGGCTTCGTGCTGTTTGTTGCCTCTCTCGCCATTGCCTGCTTCGGCGCCGCATTAGAGGTCGGGTTGCAACAGGCCTATCTCGTGGCCCAGGGTCTCGGCTGGAATTGGGGGGAGGATCGCAAGCCGCGCGACGATCCGGGTTTCAGCGCTACTTACACGATATCATTGCTTTTGGCGGCTATTCCCATCGCGCTTGGTCTCGATCCGCTGAGGCTCACCATCTTTTCCATGGCGCTGACGGCAGCCAGCCTGCCGCTGACGGTCGTTCCTTTCCTGTTTCTGCTGAACGACAAAACTTATGTCGGCGAGTATCGCAACGGCATTATCTCGAATGCCGCAGTCATCTTCATCATCGCGCTTGGCTTCGTGCTGGCCGTGGTGACCATCCCGCTGCAGATATTCGGAGGCACATGATGAAGTTGCTGCGTGATCTCCTGGACAAGCAGGTGGTCGATCGCGAGCAGGTCAAGATCGGCAAGGTCGACGGGCTGGTGGCGGAGTTGCGGCCTGGCAAGCCGCCTCGGATCATTGCCATCGAGCTCGGCTCCATCACCCTGGCACGTCGCCTCGGCGCACGGCCTGGGCGCTGGATGGCGCGGCTCGCGGTCAAGTTGGGTGGCAAGCAGCATGGCGAACCCCATCGGATCGCCTGGCACAAGGTGAAAGATATCGGCATCGATATCGAGTTCGACATCGATGTGCGAGAAACGTCGATCTTCGCCTGGCAGGACTGGTTGCGCGACCATGTCATCGGGCGCATTCCGGGAGCTTGATGATGGCCACGGTCAATCTCGAGCATCTGGCTGGGCGACGCGTACTCTCGCAGCGCGGCAAGAATGTCGGCTATATCGAGGAGATCCACGCCGAACGGGATGGTGACGATTTCGTCGTCACCGAATTCCATGTCGGGGTCTACGCCGCTTTCGAGCGCCTCTCGGCCTCGGCCATAGGCGTGGCAATGCTGGATCTTTTCCGATTGCGCCGCCGCGACGGTCTATATCGCATCCCTTGGAACAAGCTCGACATTTCCGATCCCGCGCGACCGCGGCTGCTGTGCCCAATGACCGAACTCTCAGGCATGAAGGGCGCACCAGACCTCCAGGAATAGGCCGTGGGGTGCTGCATCGTCGGGATCGTTCTCAGCGCAGCATGCTTGCCGCCAGGAAAACCACGGCTGCTATCAAAACGACAGCTGCAATCACCAACACCGGCCAGTTGCCGCCGGGCCGCAGTTCCGGCTCGCCTTCGACGGGGCGCATGGCATTGGCAAAGCTGGCATCGTTTTCGAATTCTGGGCGATTGCGCGGCGGACTTGTCTCAGCGACCGGATTTTGTGTGTCCGCGGCCTCTGCGTCTGTCTCAAGCGGGGCAATGGCGGGATCGAACCCCGGCGTCTTGTCCTGCGTCGCTCCTGCCTGAACTTCGCCTCTGGCCGCGGCAGGGGTCGGACTTGAAACCTTGGCCATGATTTCTCCCTTTCAACCACGCCCTGGCAGACTTGCACTTGTGAGCGCGGCGAGAGCAAAGCTTGCGTGCGCCGGAGCGGCCTACCATGGTCGATTTGCTCGCCATGCGGTCCCTCGTAGCGCACGCCAAACTTCTGCCGCCGCCGATTTGTTCCAAGCAGCAACACTCACGGCCTGAGTCGTTCACACGAGGCTGTGGCGCTCAAGAATTTGGCTGTGGAGCATGGCGTCGCCACATTGGCGTTGGACCAGCCTTGGCAGATCATATGAACAGTCACTGCTCGCTGGGGGAAAATGAACCGACCCGTCGCTGCCTCGCGATTGAGGCCATGACGGCAGGTTCGCGATCAATTTCACAGCAGATCTTTCCGAAGGAAGATGCGGGCATGTCCAGGGATCCCGAATTCGACTTTGCCAAATTCCTCGAAACCATGGCGCATGTAGAATACCGGTGCCTGGAAACTGCTCGTCTCCACGACGGCCTTCTTACAGCCACGCCGGATGGCTTCTTCCTCGACAGTCCTGAGAAGTTGTGAGCCAAAGGATTGGCCACGCAACTGCTCAGGCAGGAAGAACATGTCAAGAAACAGGAGCCCGAGCTCCGTTCTGCCCCAAAGCCCGCCCCAGACTCTTCCTGAGTGGTCGCAAAGCTCCGCTCCGATAACAGCTCGGTCGTCGATCCCGGTCTGTGCGATGTTGTATTGATAGAGCGCTGCGGCGGCCCGCGCTCTTTCATCCTCGCTATAGGTCAAAGTGGTTGTAAATCTCTCGGATCGGAATGACATGCATTTTCCTCCTGGGTGGCACAGGCATGAGATCCGCCGGCAACGTCGGTCACGGCCAAGATGAACTCGTTGCCAACGCCAAGAAATAAATCCGACATCCATCTCAGGCGCCTTCAAACGCCGCGGGCTTTGTGGTCTTCACAAAATGTTACGTGAAGGAACGTTCGCGCCTGACTCTTCTTATGCAATCGAGGCGGTTGTCGCCTCGTGGATTTGAAGGAGAAGAAGAATGCCCAATCAAGGTGGTAGTCACGAACAGCATGTGAAGGCAGGCCAGCAGAGCCACAAGAACGCCGACAATAAAAACCGTCAGCAACAGCAAGCCGCTGGTGGTGGTCAACGGCAGCAGGGCGATGGATCCGGCATGCGTGGTGGAACCCACGAACAGCACGTGAAAGCTGGCGAACAAAGCCACAAAAACGCTGATCGCGGGTGATTTCAGCAGACCCACCCCGAACTATCGGGGTGGGTCTGATTGCATCTGAAGGGGTACCGACGAAGAGGCCGGGTCGCGAAGTGGGCCCCCCCGGGGTGGGGGCCCGGGGGGCGGCCGGGGAGGGCCCCCCCCACGGGGCGGTGGTGGCGGG
>NZ_JAMYMR010000028.1:0-81853 GCF_040318635.1 Mesorhizobium sp. M1066 | reverse complement strand
ACCCTGCTCAACTGACGCAACAACCCGTTCGCGAAGATCCATCGAATAAGGCTTGCCCATCCATGCTGACCTCCTTGCCCAGCATAAAGGTTGAATCAGATTTGCACGCCTAAGGGAATCCCAAGCCGATTCAGTCTCATTTCATCCCGCTCTAGCCGCCTTCAGCGCATCGCCCGAAAGCCTGAGAAAGACCTTCTGGCCGTGGCGTTCGGCGCCAAGCCGGCCGTAAAAACGCAGCGCGCCTTCGTTCCAGTCCTCGGTGGTCAGGTCGATCCGACCGATGCCTTCGCGCAGGCAATGATCGGCGAGAAAGCGGATCAGAGCCCGGCCGATGCCGGCGTTGCGGATGTTGTCCCGCACGAACAAATCCTTGAGGATCAGCAGCCGCTCAAGATCGATGCCGGGATGCGCGATCGCCACCGACGCCAGGCCGCTGACCTCGCCCTCGATGAAGGCGAGCGCGAAATGCGGATAGGCCGGGCTTTCCTCGCCAAGCCATTTTCGTGCGGCAGACACGGCCCGGCCGGCATCGAGAGGTGGCTGTCGGTAGTGAACCGCCATCTCGCACAATATGGCCGCGAGCGCCGTCGCGTCCTCGATCGTCGCCCAGCGGACGTCCACCGTCACGATATCAGCCCAGGAATTTGGCGATGATCGCGTCGCCCATCTGAACCGTACCGACCTCGGTCATGCCATCGGACATGATGTCTTTCGTCCGCAGGCCCGCGTCGAGCACGGCGGCGATCGCGCCTTCGACGCGGTCGGCTTCATCGACCATGCCGAAGGAATAGCGCAGGCACATGGCGAAGGAAGCGATCATGGCGATCGGGTTGGCGATGCCCTTGCCGGCAATGTCGGGCGCCGAGCCGTGCACCGGTTCGTAGAGCGCCTTGCGCTTCTTGGTCTTCACATCAGGCGCGCCGAGCGAGGCCGACGGCAGCATGCCGATCGAGCCGGTCAGCATGGCGGCGATGTCGGACAGCATGTCGCCGAACAGATTGTCGGTGACAATGACGTCGAACTGTTTTGGCCAGCGCACCAGCTGCATGCCGCCGGCATCGGCCAGCATGTGGTCGAGCTTGACGTCGGAATAGCGTGCCTTGTGGGTCTGGGTGACGACCTCGTTCCACAACACGCCCGACTTCATCACATTGCGCTTTTCCATCGAGGTGACCTGGTTCTTCCGGGTTCGCGCCAGCTCGAAAGCGACGCCGGAAATGCGCTCGATCTCGAACGTGTCGTAGACCTGCGTGTCGATGCCGCGCTTCTGGCCGTTGCCGAGATCGATGATCTGCTTGGGTTCGCCGAAATAGACGCCGCCGGTCAGCTCACGCACGATGAGGATGTCGAGACCCTCGACCACCTCCTGCTTGAGCGAGGAGGACGCCGCCAGTGCCGGATAGCAGATGGCCGGGCGAAGATTGGCAAACAGCTCCATGTCCTTGCGCAGGCGCAGCAGGCCCGCTTCAGGGCGTACCTCATAAGGCACCGCATCCCATTTCGGACCGCCGACGGCGCCAAACAGCACCGCGTCGGCCGCCATCGCCTTTTCCATGTCGGCATCGGAGATCGCCGCGCCATGCGCGTCATAGGCGCAGCCGCCGACCAGCCCCTCATCGGTGGCAAAACCGCTGCCGAGCTTGTCGTTCATGACCGCGATCAGTTTCTTGACCTCGGCCATGGCCTCGGGACCGATGCCGTCACCGGGGAGCAGGAAAAGATGCTTCGTTGCCATGGAGAAACCGTCCTGGAAAGAATTTGAACCGCGGCCTTGCTAAACGCCAAGCCGGTTGTGCGCAAGGGGACGAGAAGCGCTGCGACGCAAACAGGCGCGGCTGTTTGGCGCTATGCTGCACCCCGCTGGCCTGCCCGCCTTCTCCGGACCTGGGTTCCTCGCCCCTGCCAAAGGCGGGGGAGAGGTGGCCCCGAAGCGGCCGGAGAGGGGGCTTTCGTAGGGCACTGGCTTAGCACGCGCGCAATCGCTCGCCTGGATACGGCAGCGCCATTCCCCCTCTCCGTCTCGGCTTCGCCGAGCCACCTCTCCCCCACTTCGTGGGGGCGAGGAACCCAGGCTAAACCTTCACCGATGCGAGAGAATGTTGACCAGCCTGCCGAACGGATCGCGGACATAGAAGCGCCGCACGCCCCAGGGCTCGTCGGCCGGTCCGTATTCGATGGCGAAGCCGGCGGTCTTTATGGCATCGAGCGCTGCATCGACATCGTCGACCTCGATCGACAGATCCGGCACCGGCGTGCCGGAACCGCCTTGCGCCATGAAGCTGATTTGGACATCCATTTTTGCTTGCGAGCCGTAGGTTGTGATCCAGCCGAGGTCCATGAGCATGTCGAGGCCGAGCGCGTCCTGGTAGAAGCGCTTCGCCGCCGCGATGTCGGATGTCTCGATATTGGCAACGATGCGCCGGACTTTCATCGTCGGTCGCCTTTCAAGCCGTGCGCCGCAGCGCCGTCACCTCGATCTCGATCTTCATTTCCGGTTTGTTGAGCTGGCAGACGATCATCGTCGCCGCCGGCCTGATATCGCCGAACGTCCCGCCCAGAATCGGGAAGACGATGTCCACGAAGGCCTGGTCGGTGATGTAGTAATGCGCCCGCACCACGTCAGCCATGTCGAAACCGCCATCCTGCAGCGCCTTGGCAATCGTCGCCAGGCAATTGCGCGTCTGCGCCTCCACCGTCTCCGGCATCGTCATGGTCGCATAGTCGTAACCGGTCGTTCCGGAGACGAAACACCAGTCGCCCTGCACCACGGCGCGCGAATAGCCGGCGGTCTTTTCGAAGGGGGAGCCGGTGGAGATCAGTTTTCGCATGGGTGTCCTCGCAAGATTGTGGTGGTCATTTTGCAGGGAAAGGGCAGGGCAGGCCATGGGCCAACATGGATGGATTGGCGGTGCAAACCGTCGATGCCGGCGGGACAGCACCCCCCTCTGGCCTGCCGGCCATCTCCCCCGCAGGAGGGAGATCGGATGTCACGAATGGTTTCGCCAACGACCAACGTTGCAGAGATGGGCGGAGCGCCGAAGCTGCCAATCTCCCCCCTTGCGGGGGAGATGCCCGGCAGGGCAGAGGGGGGGTGTGAAGGATCGCGGCGGACAATTCCTTTCCGCAGCACGACGACGATGCAGCTGCCGTCGCGCAAGTACTTAATTCGCCGACCCCAGCGCCTTGTCCAGTGCCGCCTTCACATCGGCCGGCCATGTCGCCACATCAGGCCACGCCTGCGGCTTGCCATTGTCGCCGCGGCGCGCAAAATAGAGCCTGTGCTTGGCCGGGTCGACCGCCATGAAGCCGTCATTGCCACCGCAATCATGCGGCACGCAGCCGCTGGCGTAGAAGGCGCCCGAAGCGGTCTTTTCCGTGCCGCCGCCGACCAGCAGGCTGGTCGCCATATCGGGCATGTCCTTGCCGAGCAGCTTTTCGGCTTCCTTGTAGACGGCCTCGTTGTGGAAAGCGTCGATGATGTTCTGGTACTTTTCCGGATCGATGTCTTTCCAGTCCGTGCCGGGTTCGGGCATGTAGGTCAGATTGCCCGAAATCGTCAGCCCATCGGTCGGCGACCATTGCAAAGCCGGTTTCTCATCCCCCGGCAACAGATACGGCACGAAATAGATGGCATTGTCGGACACCGCCGAGGGCGGGGCGCCGCACTGGTCCTGCTCGACCATTGTGCTCTGGATCGTGCCGCCTTCCGGTTTCCAGACGATCACCGTCGCCGGCCCGCATTGGTTGCCGCCGTCGCCGACATCGAACAGCGCCACCTTGACGCCGCCGACTTCCACGATTCTGTCAAAGAAGACGTCATAGTTCGTGGCCAGCTGCTGGCCGTCATAGGCAAGCACCTTCTCGCCATACTGTTCCTTCTGGGTGATGGTCAGCGTGCCGCCTTCGAAAGGGACGGGCGCCTGCTTGTCGTCATCGGCAGCGTCGGCGGCGTTCGTCCCCTGATCGGCGGACGGCTGGTCCGTCGCCGGAGCCGGCTGGGTGGCGGGTGCCTGTGTCTGCGCAAACGCGCTCACGGTTTGCCCCAGCAACAAGGCCAGCCCGCAAACGCCGGCAAGAAGCAAACGTGTCATGACTGTCCCTCCACTCAGTCGCAACGAACCCGGCGCAACGAAGGCCTGAAAAGCGGCCGGGCCTCCGCCTGGAGTGTGTACCGCTCAGGCCCAGGGGCGCTGTTCGGCGTTTCGCTTCTCGAACGAGGCGATGGCGCCGGCCTTCTCCATGGTCAGGCCGATGTCGTCGAGCCCGTTGAGCAGGCAGTGCCGCTTGAAGTCGTCGAGGTCGAAGGTGACCACGCCGCCATCCGGCCCACGGATTTCCTTGGCTTCGAGGTCGACCGACACCGTGGCATTGGAGCCGCGCGAGGCGTCGTCCATCAGCTTCTCGAGATCCTCGGGGCTGACGGTGATCGGCAGGATGCCGTTCTTGAAGCAGTTGTTGTAGAAAATGTCGGCGAACGAGGTCGAGATGACGCAGCGAATGCCGAAGTCGAGCAGCGCCCATGGTGCGTGCTCGCGGCTGGAACCGCAGCCGAAATTATCGCCGGCGACCAGGATCTGCGCCTTGCGGTATGCCGGCTTGTTGAGCACGAAATCCGGGTTTTCCGAGCCATCGTCCTTGTAGCGCATTTCGGCGAACAGGCCGGTGCCGAGCCCCGTGCGCTTGATCGTCTTGAGGTAGTCCTTCGGGATGATCATGTCGGTGTCGACATTGACGATCGGCATCGGAGCGGCGACGCCGGTGAGCTTGGTGAACTTTTCCATGGCTTTTGCCCGTATCTCGTTGCGGGAGGATTGCTGACGCCGGTTTACACAAAGCCGGCGGCAAATAAAAGGCAACTGTTCGTGCATGGTGGCACAAGCCAGCCCGATGGTGCAGTCTGGCGGCCATGGCAGAAAACGCACACGTCCTCTATAACAGCGAAGCCGCGCTCGACATCGCCGAATTCCGGCGCGTGCTGGTCGAATCCGGCCTCGGCGAGACACGGCCGGTCGATGATGAAGCACGGCTGCGGGCGATGCTGTCGGGCGCCAATCTGGTGCTGACCGCGCGTCTCGACGTCGAAGGCAAGCCGCTGGTCGGCGTGATCAGAGGCATCACCGACTTCTCCTGGGTCTGCTACATCTCCGAACTCGCCGTTTCCCGATCGGCGCAAGGGCTCGGCATCGGCATGGGCCTGATGGACGAGGCGCGCCGGCAGCTTGGACCGTCGGTCGCCATCAGCCTGATCTCCATGCCCGACGCCGTCGGCTTCTACGAACGTATCGGCATGAAGCACATGGCCGACGCCTTCTGGTTCGACCGCAAGGGCTGAGGCCAGCCCACGTGCCGATGACCGCAGTGTCTTGATCTGCGTTCCGCTTGATCCACATCGCAAGGATGGAAAAGCGGAGATGCTTCGTTGGCACGGCCGGTTGGGGAATTCCGACACGATACAAGGATGATTTCCCACAACCCGGCTCGCATCTCGAGCGTTACGCCCAGCGCCTGCCGATCGTCGAGATCGACACCTCGTTCTACAAGCCGCACCGCCGCGAGACCTATGAGCGCTGGGCGGGTTCCGTCCCTGGGCATTTCCGCTTCGCCGTCAAGACACCGAAGGCGATGACGCACGAGCTTCGTCTCGCCGACTGCGAGATGGTCGCCGAGGCCTTTCTCCAGCAGGTCGGAGGCCTCGGCGAAAAACTGAGCGTGCTTTTGGTGCAGCTTCCGCCGAGCCTGCCGTTCGAGCCGGACGTCGCCGGCGAGTTCTTCGACATGCTGAGGTTGCGAACCCAGGCAAGGCTGGTCTGCGAGCCGCGCCACCCAAATTGGTTCGATGCGAAGGCCGATGCGCTTCTGGCCTCTCGCCAGGTTGCGCGTGTCGCCGCCGACCCGGCTCCGATCCCTGCAGCGGCGGTGCCGGGCGGCTGGCCCGGCCTTGCCTATTTCCGCTGGCACGGCGCGCCGCGCGTCTACTATTCGGACTACGATGCTGAAACGCTCGACGGGATCGCTCGGCAGGCGAATGCGGCGGCCGCTTCGGGCGCGGAGGCCTGGTGCGTTTTCGACAACACGGCGGCAGGGCACGGACTTGGCAATGCTCTCGAGGTTGATGCGATGATCATCTAGACGCGGGCCAGCTCAAATCACATTCAATTCCCGGAACGCCCTTCCCTCCGGCACCCGCTCATACCCAAACGCCGAGCAATCCACCGTGCGGTAGCCGCCATGGACGATCAGCTCGGCCAGCGCTTTGCCCACCGCCGGCGCCTGCTGCAGGCCGTGGCCGGAGAATCCGTTGGCGAAGATGAAATTGCCGACTTCGGGATGCGGACCGATCACCGCGTTCTGGTCGAGCGTGTTGTAGTCGTAGTGGCCGGCCCAGGCGCGGGTCGGCTTGATCGCCTCGAAGGCGGGAATGCGGGTCGCCAGCACCGGCCAGATCACCTCTTCGAACAGCGGCCAGTTTACCTCGAAGTCGCCGGGATCGGGTGCGCGGTCGCCTTCCTCCGGTTCGGCGCCGCCGGTGAGATAGACCGAGCCTTCCGGACGGACATAGATGCCGGAGGGATCGACCAGCAGCGGCATGTCGGCATATTTCTCGCGCGCCTCGAAGACGAAGACATTGCGCTTGCGCGGCTCGACCGGCAGCTCAAGCCCGGCCATGGCAGCCACCTTGCCGGCGTTCGGGCCGGCGGCGTTGACGACGATGCCGGCCTTCAGCGTCTCGCCATTGCCGAGGCTCACTCCCGTGACGCGGTTGCCATCGCGCGCGATGGCGGTGACATCGGCGGCGATGAAATCGACTTTCTTCTGCCGCAGCGCCTTTCGGAACAGCGTCAGCATCGCATGCGCGTCGAACCAGCCTTCGCCGGTGCGGCCATAGGCGCCGGCTGAAATGCCCTCGGTCGACAGCCACGGGAACCGGCGCGTAAGCTGGTCGGCATCCTCGAGCACGATGTCGGCGCCCTCCGCGATCTGCGCCTCGTGATTGCTCTTGAGGATCGGCAAGCCGTCCTCGCCTGCAAGGATGAGGTAGCCGCCCTCGCGAAAGCCGATATCGGCATCATCCCCGAACTCTTCCTTCAGCCGCCGAAACAATTTCAGCGTGAACTGCGACAGGCGGATGTTTTCCGGGATCGAGAATTGCTGGCGGATCGAGGCCATGGACAGCGTCGTTGCCGCATGCGCGAATTGCGGGTCGCGCTCGACCAGCGCGATCGAGCCGGAAAATCCTTGCTCACGCAGGTAATAGGCGACCGAGGAGCCGACGATGGCTCCACCGATGATGACGATGTCGTAGCGCATGTTCTCTCCGATCCGGCCGATGGTGTCCTTCACGCCACCGGCAGAATGATCTCGAAGCGCGTGCCGCGTTCGCTGTCAACCAGCGCGATCATACCATCATGCGCTTTCAGGAGGGCCAGCACGATGCCAAGGCCCATGCCGGTGCCGCCCTGCTCGCGCCGCGTGGTGAAGAACGGCTCGAAAATGTGCGCCCGGTTGCTGGGCGAAATGCCGGCGCCGTCGTCGCTGACCAGGATGCTCGCCTTGCCGCCGGCGCTCGTAGCCGAGACAGAAACCGCCGTCGCGCCGTGCCTGGCCGAATTGTCGATGAGATTGGCCAGCACGATAGCCGCGTTCTCGGCCGATATGCGCAAGCCGATCTCGCTGCCGGCGACGCTAACCGCCAGCCTGTTGTCGACGGGAAGCAGTGCCAGCGCCGCACCGATCGATGTGCTTTCGCCGCTCGGCGCCAGGTTTTCGGCACGCGCCAGGTCGAGCAGACGGCGAACCAGCAGATTGAGCCGCCCGGCGTCGGTGACGATATTGTCGGAAAAGCGCCGCCGCTCCGTATCGTCCATCGCGCCACCGGAATCGCGCAGCAATTCGGCCGCGCCCTGGATCGCCGTCAGCGGCGATTTGAGCTCGTGCGAGACATGGGTGGCGAAGGTCTGGATGCTGTCGGACCGCGCCTGAAGCTTCTCGGCCATGTCGAGGAAGGCGGCGGACAGCTCCGCCATCTCTCGCGTGCCATGATGGTCGAGCGGCCGGATCGCCGCGCGGTCGCCGGCAGCGATGCGCTCGGTTCGGTCGATCAGCGCATAGATCGGCCGGCTGACGGTGCGCAGGAAGATGAGACCGATGAGCAGCGTGCCGCCGAGAATGGCAATCGCCGCCAACGTCACCTTGCCGCGTTCGCCATAGAGATGCTTGATGATGTTGTTGGGCGTCCGCGACACATAGACGACGCCGGCGACCTGGCCATCGACGGCGACCGGCAGGGCGACGAAGACACGCACCTTGGTGCCGCGGCTGACCGAATAGAGCGGTGGCGTCGGCTGGTCGGGAATGCGCAGCCTGAGCGCGCTGGCATAGTGGCCGGCAAGCGCTGCGCGCACCTCTTCGGCCGCACCGAGCGACTGGCCGACCTCGCCCCGTCCGGCGATGACGACGCCCCGGGGGTCGAGCAGCCGGAAGCCGGCCAGCGTGGTTTTCTGCGTGGCGTCGAGAATACCGGACAGACGGGTACCGATCGCGGCAAAGGTGGGATCGACGATCGCAGGCATCGCCGCCGGCCGGGTCGGCAGCACATAATCCGAGGCAAGATCGAGTTGCGGCTCGATTGGCCTGTAGAGCGGGTCCGGATTGATGCTTCGGCTTGAAGCTCCGCTTGGCCTCGGCATCGGCGCGCCGAGCTTGTCCGCCGCAATACCGGCGTCACGCACATCCTGCGCATAGATGGCGGCGATGGCCGCCCCTTGCGCGATCAGCTCCGCTTCGGTCTGGCGGATCAGCTGGTTTTCGTAGAGACGGAAGAAGAACAAGCCGACCAATGGCAGGGCCATCACCATGATCAGGATGGCGACGACGACCGTGGCAAGCCGTGGCCGCCATTTGCGGCCGACCCATTTGCTCGAGGCCGTCAGCCGCATCGGCCGAGCCGGAAGCCGACGCCATGCACCGTCTCGATTACATCCAGGCAACCCACTGCTGCCAGCTTGGCGCGGATGTTGCGGATATGGCTGTCGACGGTGCGGCCGGCGACATGGATGTTTGCGGCATAGGCGCTGGCCATCACTGCGTCGCGGTCGAGCACATGCGCGGGCCGCGTCAGGAACCCTGTCAAAATCGAGAATTCGATCCCCGTCAGGGCAAGCGCCTTGCCGTCGAAGCTGGCAGCGTGACTGGCCGGCGCCAGAGCCAGTTTGCCATGCGAAAACTGCCTGTTGTCGACCGGTTCGGGCGCCGCCGGGCGGGCGCGCCGCAGGATGACGTTGACGCGGGCGACCAGCTCGCGCGGGCTGAATGGTTTCGTTACATAGTCGTCGCCGCCCATTTCGAGCCCGAGGATGCGGTCGATCTCCTCGTCGCGCGCGGACAGGAACAGCACCGGCACATCGGATGTGTGCCGCAGCCGCCGGCAGACCTCCAGCCCGTCCATCTCCGGCATGCCGATGTCGAGCACGACAAGATCCGGCGCCCGGCGTCCGATCGCTTGCAGGGCGGCGGCACCGTCGGCCACCCCTGTCGTTTTCATGCCGGCCTTTTCCAGCGCAAAGCAGATCACTTCGCGGATGTGCGGGTCATCGTCGGCGACGAGGATGTGATGCGGCATGGATCAGCGGCCCGGCATGGAAGGTTCGATAGCGGAGGGAATCACGAACGGCCCCTTGGTGTCGAGATATCGAAGCAGCCGCCAGTCGCGAAAGCTCCAGGCCCGCCAGTTCTGCTGGATAGTTCGATACCAGATTTCGTCGCTGCCGCGCACGCCAGCCAGTTCGCGGACAGTGCCGGCGGCCGCCGTCTTGCCCTGCTGCTCGAGGAACCGATCGAGTGGGGGAAACGCGCCCGGACCGAGCGAGTGAAGATACCAGGCGTCTAGGGGAATGCCCTGGCCGGTCATTTCGAGGGAATGGTCGACATTGTAGTTGGCGATCGTCGCTGCAAAATTGATGAAACAGCCGGCATAAAGCGTCAGAGATAACGTCAGAAGATTGGCGGACAGCAGCCATTCGTTGGATTTTCCCAGTGCTATGCGGGCGATAATCAGGGCAAGCCCCGATGCGACCAGCCCCATCCAGACAAAGGCGGCGACGCGCCAGTAGGTCAATGCATAGATGCCGACATAGAGGTGGAGCCGCAGGATCGACGAAATGACCAGCATGATGTTCTGCGCCACCCAGGCATAGACCAGCCGGCGGATGAGCGGATCGGCCGATGTCTCGCTGCCCGGTCGCAGCGCCGCCAGCACGAAGCCGGCGGCAAGCAGCGCGGTGACGATCAGGGGATAGGCGCCACGATGCGCGTAGGCCGCGTAGCTCAGCCCGTCGGGAAGGGCCGCCCCGCCCCACAGATAGGTGGCGTCGAGCGCCGTCTGCAGCGCAAACAGGACGTTGAAGATGACCAGGGCGCGCAGGATGGCGGCCTTGCCGAACAGGATGTCTTCGATGGTGGTGCCGGTTTTGTCGGCTTGAGCGCTGACGGCCGGCGCCGCGTGCGGGCTGCGACGAACCAGGCGCGGCAGGCGCGGCCGCAGAAAAGCCCAGACAGCAGCTAGCACGAACAGCCAGAAGGCAATCCGCGCCAGCTGGATAAGATCGAGCAGCCTCACGAGGTCGATCAGCGACAGCCAGTAGTCGATCACCGGGTTGGCGGCGCCGAACAGCGCCAGGAAGACCGCGCCCAGCGTCAGCGGCATCACCCAGACAGCGATCGCCGCCAGCCGGATGCGCCGTCGGCCGAACCGGCGCGCCGTCTTGCGCCAGCGGATGAAATCATTGGCGAAGCGGAACGGCGCCGCCAGCCCGAACAGCGCGATCTGGCCGGCAATACGCGCGATGCTGTGCCGCAGCCGCCCGCTCAGCGAAAGCGCAAAAACGGTCAGCGCCGCCAGCGCGATCGAAACCGACAGGGTGCTGACGTTTTCAGCCAGCGGCAGCAGCGCGACAAGCAAGGCGATGGGCTTGAGCCAGACCCGACCGTCGCTGAAAGCCGCCGGATGCACGGCGACAACCGCGGCGGCAATCAGCAGGGCGAACAGGAAAACCGTGATCCCGGCGGGCTGGCCGTAGAACAGGAAATCCGCAAGTGCTGCCAGCAGGATGGCAACACCGAAGCGGCTGCAATAGCCTGGCGCGGCGGTGAAGAAGGATATCATGACCTGGCCTTCCTGATGGCGTCCGGCCGGATTGCCGGCGGGGTTCTGCGGACAAAGGGAATGAGGATCGCCGTGGCGTTCGCGCGCGTCGGATCGGCCAGCCACCAGCCTTCGCTGCGCAGCCGGTGAGGCAGACGGGGTTTTGCTCTCTTTTGCATGCCGCTTTGTTTGTCAGACAAGCGGGGAAAGGGTGGGGCGGATGCGAGGAGGTTTTCCGCAAGGCTGTGCAGTTTTCGTGCAGGACCTGCGCCTGAGTGGGCTGTCCGCCGTCCTTTCCGGGCGTTGGCGCTGCCCCCGCCAGGCTCCTTCCTCTCCCTCCGGAGGGGGGAGAGGTGGCTCGGCGAAGCCGAGACGGAGTGGGGGAACCACCTGGCGACCGCCGTGAACGGACACTAGGAAGGCGCAAGCATCGCATCGCCTTGCGCCTAAGGGTCGACCCCCACTCCGTCGAGCTTCGCTCGACACCTCTCCCCCGATCGACGGGGGAGAGGAAGGGCCTCTTCCGCAACTGCTGCAGAGGACGGATAGGCAAGGGGCAGCACCAGCTTTCGCGATGGCTCGCCTCAGGTACAAGTCGGGCGCTTGCCTCATCCGCCCGCACGCGGCATAGATCAGGCATGACAGATACCTACCGCCCGCGCCGCTCGGTGCTTTACATCCCGGCCTCCAACGACAAGGCCTTGGCCAAGATCGCGCAGCTTTCCTGCGACACTGTCATCATCGACCTGGAGGATGCCGTCGCCCCGGCCGACAAGATCACTGCCCGCGAAAAACTGGCCGGGATTTTCGCTGGCCATCCCGACCGCCGCTGCGAGATGATCG
Organism: Mesorhizobium sp. M1066; assembly: GCF_040318635.1. Classification (NCBI taxonomy): domain Bacteria; kingdom Pseudomonadati; phylum Pseudomonadota; class Alphaproteobacteria; order Hyphomicrobiales; family Phyllobacteriaceae; genus Mesorhizobium; species Mesorhizobium sp. M1066. Next base: position 69,870 of record NZ_JAMYMR010000028.1, on the reverse strand, counting down.
TCCGCATCAATGCGATATCAAGCGAATGGGGCGCCGACGACCTGCTGGCTGCCGCAAGCTGCGAACCCGACGGCATCCTTCTACCCAAGGTCGACACGCCGCGCGACCTGCTCGAGGCCGGCGATGTGCTCGACGACAATTTTGCTCCCGACAGCGTGAAATTATGGGCGATGATCGAGACGCCCAAGGCGCTGCTCAACATCGGCGCCAACGCCGAGCTTGGCCGTGATCCGGCCTCTCGGCTAAATTGTTTCGTTGCCGGAACGAATGATCTGGTCAAGGAGACCGGCATTCTGGCAACGCCTGATCGACGCTACCTCGTGCCATGGCTGATGCAGATGGTGCTGGCCGCGCGCGCCGGCGGCATCGATATACTCGACGGCGTCTCGAACGATTTTCGCGACCTCGAAGCCTTCGCTCATGAATGCACCGAGGCGGCCGCCATGGGGTTCGACGGCAAAAGTCTTATCCACCCGGCCCAGATCGAGGCGGCGAATCGCGCCTTCGCACCGTCCAAGGAAGCAGTAGCCGAGGCGCGCCTGGTCAAGGATGCTTTCGCGCTGCCGGAAAATGCCGGTAAGGGCGTGATCGCGCTGAACGGCAGGATGGTCGAGCGGCTGCACCTGGCGCAGGCCGAAAAACTGCTGGCGAAGGCAGCCGCCATCGGGTCATAAATGCTCGATGGATGTAAGCGGGCTATGGCTATTCACGACAGGAATTGAACAATGAAACTCTACCGCTTTCTGTCCGCTCCGGACGATGCCAGTTTCTGCCACAAGGTGACGGCGGCGCTGAACAAAGGCTGGCACCTGTTCGGCTCGCCGACCTATGCCTACGACAAGAAAGCCAAGACGATGCGCTGCGGCCAGGCGGTGGTGAAGGATATCGACGGTCAGGAATACGGGCCCGACACCAAGCTCAGCGACTGGTAGAGGACAGCGCCTTGCATGCGGATTAGGCAGCCTCGGCAATATCAAGGCGCACTGTAAGTCCCGCCTGTGTGGCAAGGTTGATCAACGTGTCCAGGCTGAAATTCGCGATCCTGCCCCGCAAGAGGTCGCTAAGGCGCGGCGGCGTGATTCCGAGCCGCTCGGCTGCTTCGGCCTGGGTAATTTTCCAGCTCCGCACCCGCTGTTCAATCGCGATCAGCAAATTGGAGCGCATGGTCATGTTGGCGGTCTCGGCCGGAGTATCTTCCAGCGCGTCCCACACGTTTTCAAAGCTCTGACGTTCCATCGTCACGCCTCCCTTCGTCATCCTAGGGCGCAGCAGTCGCAAAGCGACTGCGGAGACCCTAGGATCCATGCCGTGACCTTCGCCGAGGGGCATACCAGATCAGGATTAGGGCCTGTTTTCACCGAAACCGATGTTAAGCTTTCAGTACGGCACCGCCAGAGCCCTGTACCAACATCACGGCATGGATCCTAGGGTCTGCGCTGCTTCGCTCCGCTCCTTGCTCCGCCCTAGGATGACGAAGGTGTGGGGCTACTCCGCCGCCTCTTCGATCTTCTCCATATCATCGTCCGACAGGCCGAAATGGTGGCCGATCTCGTGGATCAGCACGTGGGTGACGATGTCGCCCAGCGTCTCCTCGTTCTCGGACCAGTAGTCGAGGATGGCGCGGCGGTAGAGCGTGATGCGGTTTGGGCCTTCGCCGGTCTGCGGATTCCAGCGCTCGGCGATGCCGCGTCCCTCGAACAGACCGAGCAGGTCGAACGGCGTTTCTAGCGACAGATCGTCCATGATCTCGTCGGTCGGGAATTCGGCGATCTGGATAACGATCTCGCCGGTCAGCTTGCGAAAATCCTCCGGCAGATGGGCGTACGCCTCCAGCGCCAGGAACTCCATTTCGTCCATCGAGGGCGAGAGTTCGTCGTGCCAGGTGCGGGTCTTGTAGATGCGGGCCATGCTTTGTCCTTTGATCCCGGCATATAGGCTTTCGCACCGTAATCGGCAAATGACACGGGCCGATGCGCCTGCGCCATCCATGCCGAGAGGAATAAATTCCCCATGAGTCTGCTTGACTCTTGGGATGGGCTCTGGAATCTTAGGGAACATAACAGGAACAATGTGAGTGGAAGCTGACCGTCATGGCGATGACCGCCGTGGCGCGGGAGACTGTTTTTGCCCTGCGCCGCCAGATCGCGAAAATCGAGGGAACGCTGCCCGAGCGCTTGGCTGCGCCGGCCGCCGCGCCCTTTGATGCCGACGTCAACACCGATCTCACAATCGTCCGGCGTGGCATTGCCGCGGCGTTGCCGGATGCGTTCCTGCCTATTGGCGTCGAGCGCCTCGACGCCGCCCTGAGCGGCGGCCTGCCGAAGGCCGCCCTGAGCGAAATCCATGGCACGCAAACCCGCGATGCCGGGGCCGTCGCCGGCTTCGCTTTGTCGCTCACAAGCCTGATCCTCAAGCAGACGCCGGGGCTGCCGGTGCTGTGGATCGGCACATCGGAGATCTTTCGCGAGGCCGGCTTTCCCTATGCCAGGGGGCTTCACGCCTCGTTCGGCATCGAGCCGGAGCAATTGCTGTTTTCCGAGGCACCGAGACTTGTCGATGCGCTGTGGGTCGCCGAGGAGGCGGCCCGGATGACGGCGCTCGCCGCGGTCATCCTCGAAATTCGCGGCAATCCGCAGCGGCTTGACCTGACCGCGACACGCCGGCTGCATGCAAGGGCGCAAGCGGCCGGCCGCCCGGTGTTCCTGCTGCGGCAGGCGGCCGAGCCCGAACCGACGGCGGCACCCGTCCGCCTCATCGTCACGTCGGCACCGGCGGTGCCGCGCGACACCATCGCCGGGCCGCTGGCCGGCTCGATCGGCCGCCCGGCCTTCACCCTCACCATCGGCAAGAGCCGCACGGCCCTGCCTGGACAATTCACACTGGAGTGGAATCCCGATGAATGCGCATTCGACGAAAGAGCGGGCGACGAAGGAGCAGGTGGGGAAAGAAACCGGCCAAAGAATCCTGTCCCTGTGGTTTCCCTATCTGGCGGCGGAAAGGGTCCTGCGCCAGCGTCTGGGGCGGTCCTGGCGTTCCCGGCCGTCGGATCACCCATCTCACCCGCCGCTCGTGATCAGCCATCGCGACCGCAACGCACAGCGCATCTCGGCCCTCGACGAGCGGGCTGAGGCGCTGCACCTGAAGCGCGACATGGGCATTGCCGATGCGCGCGCCATGCATCCGTCGATCGACATCGTCGAGGCCGATCCGGAAGCCGACCGCCGCCTGCTCGAAGGCCTTGCCGACTGGTGCGACCGCTACACCCCGCTGGTGGCGCTGGACGCAACAGACGGCCTGTTTCTCGACGTCACCGGCTGCACCCATCTGTTCGGCGGCGAGCGCGCCATGCTGGACGACATCCTGTCGCGCTTCTTCCACCAGGGTTTCGACGTCCGCGCCGGGCTTGCCGCGACACCGGGGGCGGCCTGGGCGGCGGCACGCTTTGCCGGCGACCGCATCGTCGATGGCGGCGAGGAGGAAGCGCTGCTTGCACCCCTGCCGCTGGCCGCACTGCGCATCGAGCCGGCAACCCGCGCCAGCCTGGAAAGCGTCGGCCTGCGCACGGCGGGCGCCGTCATGGCGGCGCCGCGCGCGCCGCTCGCCCGCCGCTTTGGCGCCTTGCTGCTCCTGCGCCTCGACCAGGCGCTTGGCCGTCTCGACGAAGCGGTGTCGCCGCGCCTTCCCGTCGCGCCGCTTTCGGTCGAACGCCATCTCGCCGAACCCGTCACCCTGACCGAGGACATCGAACGGCTGGTGGGCATGCTGGCGGCGACCTTGAAAACCGATCTCGAGCGCCGCGGCGAGGGTGCCAGGACACTGGCGCTGCTGCTCTTTCGGGTCGACGGCGCCGTCAGCCGCATCGCGCTCGGCACCTCGCGGCCGATGCGCGAACCCATGCTGATCCAGAAACTGTTCCATGAGCGGCTGGCCGCGCTCGAACAGGATATCGATGCCGGTTATGGCTTCGATCTGGTGCGGCTTTCGGTGCTGGCGGCAGCCACCTTCGACATGCAGCAGGCCGATCTGACTGGCGAAACGGCCGACGACGGTGCCGACATCGCGCTGTTCGCCGACCGCATCCGCGCCCGGCTCGGCGAGGGCGCGGTTCTCCGGCCGGTCGCGGTCGAAAGCCATCTGCCGGAGCGTGCCGTCGCCACGATCCCCTTCACCGAAGCGCCACGCCGGACCACGCCGCCGCCAAAGCCCGGCAGGCTGCAGGCACCAAAAACCATATTTCCGCCGGAACGGCCGATCCGGCTGTTCCGCTCGCCCGAACCCATCGATGTGCCGGCCACTGAAATGCCGGAAGGACCACCGCTGAACTTCCGCTGGCGGCGCGCGCTCTACCGGGTCACGCGCGCCGAAGGGCCGGAACGCATCGCCGCCGAATGGTGGCGCGAGGCAGCGAGCGATCCGATCACGTCAACCCGCGACTATTTCCGTATCGAGGACGCCGATGGTCGCCGCTATTGGCTTTACCGGCAAGGTCTTTACGGCAACACGCAGGTGCCGCCGCGCTGGTTCATGCATGGTGTCTTCGCATGAACGCGCTGACCGTCATTCCCTTTGCCGAGTTCGGCATCCAGTCGAATTTCTCCTTCCTGCGCGGCGCCTCCAAGCCGGAGGAGCTGGTGGTCGCGGCCAAGCTCCTGGGCTTCTCGGCGATCGGGCTTGCCGACCGCAACACGGTGGCCGGCGTGGTGCGCGCCTGGCAGCAGGCCAAGGTCGAAAAACTCTCCTATCATCCCGGCTGCCGGCTGGTTTTTGGCGACGGCACGCCGGACATCCTCGCCTATCCCCAGGACCGCAAGGGCTGGGGGCATCTGTGCCGCATGCTCACCCAGGCCAATCTGCGCGACGAGAACGAAAAGGGCGCCACCCTTCTCCAGCGCAGCGACCTGCTCGAATGGGGGGATCTGATGTCGCTGGCAGTCCTGCCCGATCTGTCGGCGGGGGCGCAGGACGGTCTCGCCTTGCTTCGGCTGCTCAAGGATCGTTTCGGCAGAAATCTCCGTCTGGCCGTTTCGCCCGACTACGCCGGCAATGACCGTTTCCGCATCGAGCAGGCCGCGGCTCTTGCCGAGAGCGTCGGTATTCCGCTGATGGCGACCAACGACGTTCTCTATCACACCGCCGAACGGCGCCCGCTGCAGGACGTGCTGACCGCGATCCGCCTCAACACCCCCGTCGCCGAGGTCGGGCTGCAACTCACCGCCAATGCCGAGCGCCATCTGAAGCCACCGATGGAGATGGCGCGCCTGTTCCGCAGGCATCCGCAAGCATTGGCCGAGACCTTGCGGTTTGCGGAAGAATTGACCTTTTCGTTGAGCGACCTTCAGTACAATTATCCGGATGAGCCGACGGAATCGGGTCTTGGCCCACAGGCTGAACTGGAGCGGCTGGCTCGGGAGGGAGCGGCCAACCGCTATCCGGCGGGTGTGCCGGATTCGGTGATCAAGCGCATCCAGGAAGAGCTCACTCTCATCGAGCGCCTCAACTACGCCCGCTATTTCCTCACCGTCTACGACATCATCAAATTCGCCCGTGGCCAGGGCATTCTCTGCCAGGGACGTGGTTCGGCCGCCAATTCGATCATCTGCTTCTGCATCGGCATCACCGAAGTCGGACCCGACAAGATCGATACGCTCTTCGAGCGCTTCATTTCCGAGGAGAGGAACGAGCCGCCGGATATCGACGTCGACTTCGAGCATGAGCGACGCGAAGAGGTGATGCAGTACATCTATACGAAATACAGCTCCAAGCGCACGGCACTGGCTGCCGCCGTCATCAGCTATCGCGGCCGGTCGGCGCTGCGCGAAGTGTCGAAGGCAATGGGCCTGTCCGAGGATATCAGGACGTCCCTTTCCGGCTCGATCTGGGGCTGGTCGACCTCGGAGCTCGGCGAGAAGGAAGCCCGCGCCGGCGGCCTCGACCGCACCGATCCAGTGTCTCGGCATGTGATGGAACGCGCCAACGAGATCATGGGGTTTCCCCGCCATTTGTCGCAGCATGTCGGCGGCTTCGTCATCACCAGGGACCGGCTCGATGAGATCGTGCCCATCGTCAAGACGGCGATGGACCAGCGCAAGATGGTGGAGTGGGACAAGGATGATCTCGACGCAGTGAAGATCCTGAAAGTGGACGTGCTGGCGCTCGGCATGCTGACCTGCCTGCAACGCGCCTTCACCTTGCTCACTGAGCATTATCCAAAGGCGAGGGACCCGTATGGGCAGCCCTATGTGCTGGCCACCCTGCCGCCGGAGGACAAGCAGGTCTACAAGATGATCTGCCGCGCCGACACGCTCGGCGTCTTCCAGATCGAATCGCGCGCCCAGATGTCAATGCTGCCGCGCCTTGAGCCGAAAACCTTTTATGACCTTGTCATCGAGGTGGCGATCGTGCGGCCGGGCCCGATCCAGGGCGACATGGTCCACCCCTATCTGCGCCGCCGGCAAGGCAAGGAGCAGGCCGAGTATCAAAAGCCGGAGCTGGAGGCGATCCTCAGCAAGACGCTTGGTGTGCCGCTGTTCCAGGAACAGGCGATGAAGATCGCCATCGTTGCTGGCGGCTTCAAGCCGGGCGAGGCCGATGAACTGCGCCGTGCCATGGCCACCTTCAAGCGCACCGGCACCATCGGCAATTATCGTCGCCGCATGATCGAAGGCATGGTCGACAAAGGCTACACGAAGGACTTCGCCGAGCGCTGTTTCAAGCAGATCGAGGGCTTTGGCGAATATGGCTTTCCCGAAAGCCATGCCGCTTCCTTCGCCCTGCTCGTCTACGCCTCCTGCTGGTTCAAGACCTTCTATCCCGACGTGTTCTGCGCCGCGATCCTGAATTCACAGCCGATGGGGTTTTACCAGCCGGCCCAGCTCGTGCGCGACGCAAGCGACCATGGCGTCGACATCCGCGACATCGACGTCAATTTCTCGGTCTGGGACTGCACGCTGGAGAAAGCGCCTTTCGATCCGACCCGTATCCTCCCGCGCCATGCCGAGATGCGCGGCGTCATCGAGACGAAGCATGCCGTCCGACTCGGCTTCCGCCAGATCAAGGGCCTGTCGAAGGAGCGCATGGCGGCCTTCGTCGAACAGCGCGGCTCAGGCTACGGATCCGTCCGGGATGTCTGGCTGCGCTCCGGCCTCGATGTCGGCGAGATCGAGCGGCTGGCGCAGGCCGATGCCTTCCGCTCGCTTGGTCTTGATCGTCGCGAAGCGTTGTGGGCGGTGCGCGCGCTCGACGGCAAGAGCGCCGCCGAAAGGCTGCCGCTGTTCGACCAGCCGGCGCTTCGCCTGCGCGAGCTGGAGCCCGAGACGAAGCTGCCGAAAATGCCGCTCGGCGAGCATGTCATCCATGATTACCGCGCGCTCGGCCTGTCGCTGAAGGCGCATCCGGTCGCCTTCCTGCGCGAGCGGCTCGACCGCGCCGGCGTCATTCCCAATGCGAACCTGCCTTCCGTGCGTGACGGCAGGCGCGTCTCCGTCGCCGGCCTCGTGCTGGTGCGGCAGCGTCCCGGCAAGGGCAACGCGATCTTCCTGACACTGGAGGACGACAAGGCGGTGGCCAACGTCATCTTCTGGCAAAGAACCTTCGACCGTTACCGGCCCATCGTCATGGGCGCCCGGTTCGTCAAGGTCACCGGAAAATTGCAGTCGGAATCGGGCGTGGTCCACATCGTCGCCGAGAGGATCGAGGATCTGACGCCCTGGCTGACCGTACTTCTGGAGAAGGTCAGCGAGGCCGCACCAGCGGTTGTCGGTTCTCCGGAGCGTGCTGCCAGGGGTCCGGATCGCTCCGGCCAAGCCGCGACAGGGAACAGGCCGATCCGTCAGGATCTCGCAACGCTGTCGGAAGAAGCGGAAAGGGTCATGCCCAAGGGGCGGAATTTTCAGTAGTGTCAAAAACTTCGATGGCAGCGGGACAGCACCCCCCTCTGGCCGGTAGGCCAGAGGGGGGTGCTGTCCCGCCCACCTCGCCAGCCTGTGGTGCAAGAACTCAGCCCGGCCCACCCAAGCGTGGCGGCGGCGGGGCGAGCACGTCCTCCACCGAAAGCGTCCGCGCCTCGGAGGGCAGCATGATCGGGATGCCGTCACGCACCGGATAGGCAATCTTGGCGACCCTGGAAATCAGTTCGCCGCGCTCTGGATCCCAGGCCAGCGGCCCCTTGGTCAGCGGGCAGGCCAGCAGCTCCAGCAGCTTGGGGTCGACCTTCCTCTCGTCACGTCCGTCCGCCATCGCGCCCTCTTACTGCAAACTCGAGCCAAAATCCTCATTCTCGCGCGCCAGCGCCATTTCGGTGATGGCGATCAGCGTCTCCGCCCGGGTCTTCAGGTCGGCTGCTTCGAGCAGCGCCTGTTTCTCGGCCGGCCCGTAGGGCGCCATCATCGACAGCGCATTGACCAGCATGGCATTTTCGGCGCGGCTGACGCTTTCCCAGTCGGCCTCCAAATCGTTGGCCTGCAGATAGGCGCGAAACGCCTTGAGCAGCGATGGCCGGTCGATCTCGTTGTCCGCCTGATCCTCGTCGAGATCGGCAAGGAAAGGCGCGGGCTTGCACTGGCGAAACGGCGTCTTGACGGTCAATTCGTGGGCGATGCGGAACCGGCACACGCCCTGCAGCGAAATCAGGTAGCGGCCGTCGCCACTCTCGGAAAAGGCGATGATGCGCCCGGCGCAACCGACATTGCAGAGCTCCGGCTCGCCATCGCCGCGCAAGGCGCCGTCGAGACTGGGCTGGATGACGCCGATGAGCCGCGAGCCGGCAATCGCCTCGTCCACCATCTGCAGATAGCGCGGCTCGAAGATGTTGAGCGGCATGCGGCCTCCCGGCAGCAAAAGCGCACCCTCGAGCGGAAAGATCGGGATCGTCGACGGCAAATCCTTGGCGAGCCGGTAATGCGCGTTTCCCGCTTGCACCATATTCCTCCGATCGCTTCACCAGAAGCGCGTCATCGCAGTTCTAATCTGGCGCAGTCATGACCGACGCCAAGCCCGTGCGGCAAAACAACCGGTAAACGGCTCAGGAAAACAGCAATGCCGACAATTTGCGGCGCGCGGCAAGCGTTGCCTCGTCGGTCATGCCCCATGCCTCGAACAGCTGCAGCAATTGCGTCCTGGCGCCATCCTCGTTCCAGCTTCGGTCGGCCTTGATGATGGCCAGCAGATTGTCTGCGGCCGCGGTGCGGTCGCCGTTGGCGTTCTGGATCATGGCCAGATCGAAGCGCGCCTGGTGATCCCCAGGATTTTCCGCCAGCCGGCGCTCGAACTCGGCCGGATTGCCGAGAGCCGCCGCTTGCGCCGCAACCGCCATCCTGGCGCGCAGGGCTGCCAGCGGCGGGGCATCCTTCTTGGCCTCCGGGGCTGTTGCCAAAAGCGTCTCGGCGCCTTCCGTGTCGCCGGCGTCGAACAACAGTTCGCCCAGCCCGGCGATCGCCTCGATCGTCTCCGGCGCCTGCGCCAGGACGGCGTCATAAATGTCGGCTGCGGTCTGCATGTCGCCGGCCTCGCGCGCTTCGGTCGCCGCTGCCAAGGCTTCCGCCACCGGCGGCGCGCCGTTGCCCTTGCCGCCGACCTTGGTGATGAATTCGTTGATCTGGCTCTCCGGGATGGCGCCCATGAAGCCATCGACCGGCTGGCCGTCCTTGAAGGCGATGACCGCCGGGATAGACTGGATGCCGAGCTGGCCGGCGATCGAGGGATGGTCGTCGATGTTCATCTTGACCAGCTTGACCCTGCCGCCGGCGGCCTTGACCGCCTTCTCCAACTGCGGCGTCAGTTGCTTGCAAGGCCCACACCAGGGCGCCCAGAAATCGACCAGCACCGGCTGGCGGCGCGATTCCTGGATGACATCGGCAGCAAAGGCAGCCGTCGTCGTGTCCTTGATCACATCGGCGGGAGCGGCGGGCGCATCGCCAAGCGCGACTTTCGCCGGCGCCGGCGCCGCTCCACCATACTGCACCGAGGTGGTGTACTGGCCGCCATTACCGCCAAAGGAGCCGCCGAACGGATTGTTGTCGCTCATCTCTTTACCCTTCCGTGGCGCCGCCGGCCGGGGGCCAGGCGCCCTATGCTTCAGACCATCTGACTCAAGCCATCCATGTGGCGATCACACGGAGACTTTCAAGATAGCAGCATCGTGCCCGGTTGCCTCGACGAATCTGATCAGGTCTCGCGCCGCGATCGATGTCGTCGCCTCATTGGTCAGCGGATGCCCATTGATCACCGCATGCTCCATCAAATCCTTGTCGAGCACGAGCTTGACCCTGTTTGCCGTGTCGTTGATGACGCCAAAGACCGTCACGGCGCCCGGTGTGACGCCGAGCAGCTCCATCAGCATCTCCGGCTTGCCGAAGGAGACCCGGCTGGCGGCGCCGATCACCTGGTGGATCTGCTTCAGGTCGACGACCGCGTCCTCGCCGACGGTGACCAGGAAGAAATTATCCTTCTTGTCCTTCAGGAACAGGTTCTTCGTGTGCCCGCCGGCGATTTCGCCGCGCAGCGCCTGCGAATCCGCGACCGTGTAGAGCGGCGGATGGCGCTTCGTCGAGGCGGCAATCCCGAGTTCGGCGAGAAAGGCCATCAAATCGGCTTCGGTCTTCGGCATCGGTTTCGTCTTCGTCCCGTTTCTCCAGCCAGCCGTTTACGGCCAATCGGGCGGCCGACACAAGACCGTCATGCGACATCACGGTGAGCGGCACCGCCCTTCGCTGGCGCCCCCGCCGCCCGCCACTCACGCGCCCGCCGGTGGCTTGCCGGTCCCACACGGCGTGTCGCAAAAAGCCTGCGATTTCCCTGTTGCAATCGCCGCGCTCTTCAGCCATATAGGCCCGGCTTGCGGCCAAGACGCCGTGCGAGCGGGTGTAGCTCAGGGGTAGAGCACAACCTTGCCAAGGTTGGGGTCGAGCGTTCGAATCGCTTCACCCGCTCCAGTTTCCTCCAGAGGGAATCAAGCAGATAAGAAGGCCGCCTAGTGCGGCTTCTTCTTTGTCTACAGTTGCAAGCTACCGCATAGCTACCCGCATGCGGAAAGCGAAAATCATGCAAATCGTAAATTGTGCTTGCCAGATCAGTCACTATTGAGCGCGCATATTGACAGCCGCCCAAGACGCTGAATCTATAAGGCAAGGGAGCATCGAATTGGACAGTCTGATCGGAGTCGGTGTCTACACGCCTGCGGAAGCGGGTCGGCTTTTGCATATCCGTCCTGCCAAGATTGCTAGGTGGCTCCGAGGCCACAACATTAAGGACCAGAAGTACGCGTCACTTTGGTCGCCTGAAGTTGATTTGGGGGATGAGCGGGTTTTTCTTGGTTTTCGAGACCTTATGGAAGTTCGGGTCGCGGATGCCTTCATTCGCGCCGGAGTTTCGGCGATGCGTGTTCGCGCGGCCATACATCTTGCCCGAGATATCATTGGTCAAGACCGTCCGCTTTCAACCAACCGCTTTCGAACGGACGGCCGGGAAATTTTTGTAACGGTCATAGAAACCGGCGAAGATGGCGAAGAGCGAGAACGGCTCCTGAACCTATTTCGTCGCCAGTATGAATTCAAAGGGATCATCGAGCCGATCTTAAAAACTGTCGATTTTGGCGACGATGGCAACCCGCTTTTGTGGTGGCCCGGCGGTCGCCGGCTCAATGTCGTTGTAGACCCATCACGGTCTTTCGGTCAGCCAATTGATGCCGCTTCAAGCGTGCCGACGGCGATCCTTGCAGCAGCTGCGCGTCAGGAAGGGATTATTGGCGCCGCCCGTGCCTATCTGGTGCCGGAAGCGTCCGTCCGCCGATCTATTGAGTTTGAGACATCCATGGGGCATGGAATTGCGGCGTGAACGTGCTGTTTGACAACTGCACCGCACCGCTATTTGCTACGACTCTGGACGGTTTCATAAGCCATTACGGGCATCGTGCTTTTCACATCAAGGACGTGCCAGGCCTTCCTGGCGGTCGGCACTCGGCCGACATTGACTGGATCAAACATCTTCAAAGCGCACCAGAGACATGGATCTCATCTCGGGGGATGGCCGCGTTCTGAGAAACCCAGCCGAGAGAGCGGCTTTGCGATCAGCCGGCCTTCACGGATTTATTCTGGCGCCCGCTTACCAGAAAACGCCAATGAACCAGGTGGCGGCAACCATCGTCTGGAAGTGGCCCGAGATCGAAGGGGTCACTAAATTGGTCGCCGCGCCTTCTATGCACGAGATACCGATTCAGCGGATCAGCAAGTTGCGCGCTCTGCCTCTTTAGACTCGAGAGCCTTACTCCGCCTTCCGCAGCGACGCCTGATGCACCAGCGAGGTCCAGCTGTTGGTCGAGGCGAGGTGGCAATAGAGCAGGCCGAGCGCGCCGGATTTGCGCAGGTCGAGGAACGCCTCGTCGCTCAATCTGTTGAAGGCCGGCTCGTCGATCACCTGGAAATCGGTGAGGTTGAGCACCTCGCCGCCTTCCAGCGTCACCTTGCTCTGGCGCGGTGAAAACAGGCTGTGTGCATCGATCTTTTCGACCATCTCGCGGGTGGCTCTGAAGTCGATCTGGAACTGGTTGCAGAAGGCGAGCGCCTGTTTGGTCGCTTCGGTCGGCTCGTTGCCGGTGAAGAACGGCAGGATCTTGTCATCGCGGGACGGCGCCAGCAACTGGTCGACGACCCGGTCGCTGGCCCGTTCGACGCACAGCGTCAGCCGGCCGGCCGTTGTCGGGTCTTCGGCCAGGATGAAGGATAGCGCCGGACATAGGCGGGGATGTAGTGCGGCCCGGTCCATTTGCCGTCGGCATCGACGAACAGGTTCTCGTTCTGGCGCACGCCGGTGATGATCACCGGCGACTTGGCCGGGCCGATAAAGACGATCGGGTAGGAGCGCATCGCCGCCGGCATTTCCGACGCGACCACCGGAATGGCGTGCGCGGAGCGGGCGAAGCCGAAGTCGCTGCGCGCGGTCAGGCCAAGCGAGCCGTGCCGCGCCGGATTGAGCGCCTCGGGCCTCGAATAGAACAGCGGCAACGCATCGCTCGCCACGTTCGTCTTTGCATCCGCCATCATCCGTCTCCCGCACGCCCATCAGGCTGCCAATGGTCCCGAAGCCGGGATCTATGCTTGTTTGCGCTGATCTTGGATCGAAAGGAATCCCGCGCAGGAACAAAGTACTACAGCGTCTCTTGCGCGCATAAAAGGACAGGCGGTGCTGTATTTTGGGGTTTTGCGGCGGCCGATTGTCTTGGGGAGCGCGACCGCCGGCCTGCCCGCCTCTGGACAGCTTGCGGCGAAGCGGCGACAGTGCCGCCGCTGGAGCGATTCCAGGAAAAGTGTGGAGCGGTTTTCCCTTGGCAATTGCGAAGAAACAAAAGCCGGATCAGCGATCCGAAGGCTGAACCGCTCCAGCGGATAGATTGAGGCAAACGGAATGGCGTCGGTGTCGGATTTCGAGCAGGGACAAACCTTCACCATCGAAGCCGGGGGCCGGCAGATCCCGCTCGAACTGAGCGCGGTCAAGCCCATCGCCGCCAGCCCGCGCCCGGGTGGCGGTTTCTCGCTGCTGTTCAAAGGCCCGCGCGAAATCGCATTGCCGCAGGCGACCTATCTTTTCACGGGGGAAAGCGGCAGCCACGAGATCTTCATCGTGCCGGTCGCCGCCGATGCGGCCGGGCGGCTTTACGAAGCGGTGTTCAATTAGAGACTTGACGCAGGGAGGTCTGATCGCTTCGAAATTAGCTGAAGCCTCTCCTCTTCGTTCGTCATCCTAGGGCGAAGCAGTCGCGAAGCGACGTCGCGGAGACCCTATGATCCATGCCGCGACTTTCGAGCGCGACAACGGTGCAATGCTGTTTTACTGCCGGCTCGGGCACCCAGGCTGTCCGAGGCCCTTCTTGAAGCGCAGCAATCTTGGACAAAGGTCGCGGCATGGATCCGAGGGTCTGCGCCGCGTCGCTCCGCTCCTTGCTCCGCCCTAGGATGACGAAGCTGGTGAGAGCCGCCGCTTGCGATGCTCGCCGTCACAAACCAGCCGCCCCGCCCCCCGGCGCACAGGCCATCAGGTCATAAACGCCCTTGTCCTCGACGACCGCGAAGCCCAGCGCGACATAAAGCCGTCTCGCCGGATTGTGCTTCTCGACATGGATCGACGCTGATTTGCCGGCTAACCATGCCTCGTCGATGAGGTCGCAGAGCAGTGCGGTGCCGTAGCCCTTGCGGCGATGATGCGGCAGGAAGGCGATGTCGATGATGCGGTGCTGGCTTGGCCAGCGCTCGACATAGAGGCGGCCGATGTCTTCGCTATCGCGTTCCACCACCAGCCAGTCGGCCTCGGGATAATGTTTTCGGTAATGCGCGTGCTGGGCCTGGAACTGCATGCCGAGGAATTCGGCCTTCTGCGCCTCGCTCCACGACGTCACCGCGAGTTCTTCGAGACGCGTCGAAGCATAGAGCCGCGACAGGAACGGCATGTCCGCGTCCACTGCCGCACGAAAGCGGAGCCCGGCCGTGTCAGACCGGGACCAGACCGGACGGGCCTGCTTCGCTTCCGCCACGCTGGCGTAAATCAACCGTCAGACCGGCGGCGTCAGGTCGCGCACGACGACGATCTGCTTGAGATTGTTGTCGGTCAGCGACGTCCAGTTATACTCCCATTCGGAACTGTCGATGCCCATCTGGTTGATCGTCCACAGGCCGTTGGTGCCGTCCGGCATGAGCGCCAGGCTGAACAAAGCGAGCCGGCCGTCGGCATTGTAGTTGAGCGCCAGGCGCGTCGAGCGAAGGGATGCGCCGAAATCGCGCCATCCCGACCAGTTCTGGGTATAGGCATCCCATTGCGCGTTGAATTGGAGGAAGTGCTGCTGGTCGGCGGCGACCAGCACGATATCGCCGTCGCCCTGGATGCCGGCGGCAAGCGCAAGGTTGGGCGCCCTGGAGTAGCCGGGTGTCGCCCACTGCGTCCACGTATCCGATCCGGCGGGCATCTGGCGCGTGTGCAGCACCTGGCCGTTCTGGGTCAGGGCGAACAGATTGGTGGCGCCCAGCGGGCCGACGACCGGCGCCATCTCGATGAAGCCACCTGTCTGGGTCGTGTCGATCTGCACCCAACCCGTCCAGTCGGCGGCCTTCAGGGCCTGCGCCTTCGCCTGCTGGCAGCGATAGAGATGCAGGTTCGAATTGATGCCGAACAGGGCGATGCGGCCGTCGCCTTGGCGTATCGCCGAAACCGTCACCAGCCCGCCGGGGATCTGGATCCAGTCGCTCCACGGTTTGGCCGGCGGCGTCAGCACGTCGACGGTGACGACGATCGGTGTCGTCGTGCCCGGCGGCGTGATGGTTTTCTGCACCTGCACGATCTGGTCCGGATTCTGGTAGATCCACCAGATGCGGCCCTGATTGTCGGTGACGAAGACCTCGATGCGGCCGTCGGCATCGCGCGCCATCGAAAGCTTCTGATAGGAGGTGGCGCCGGGCGGCGTGCCGATGCTCATCGGCGCGGTCCATTTTTCGACCGGGCCGATCTGGTTGGCGTCTTCGGTGATGAAGGACAGATTGGTGGTTCCCGATGGCTGCGCGACCACGGCGACACGGCCGTCCTTGGTGAGGCCCGCCGTCATGATCACCCAGGCGCCGGGCGCGATGAACGACCAGGCGGAAGGCCATGGCCCGTTCGGCGAAAGCTGCGCCTTCTGGATCAACTGCCCCTTGGCGGAATCGATCCCCACCACCATCAGCCGCGACAGTTCGAAGAAAGAAGTGCCGGCCGGCTTGTGCTGGTAAATGGGTGGAGGGCTGGACGGCGCCGGGCGGGCACTGGCCCTGGAAGCCGCTTTCGGCGCCGGCGTCTTCGCCGCGGGGGCCTTCGACTTCGGTTCTGCGTTCTTGGCCATCGTACGGTCCTGCCCTTTGGTTCGGAATTCAGCTTCTTGGCGGGAAGACGCCTTGCAGTGCGATGCAGAAATAACAGGTGAGATAGGGCTGCATGTTGTTGTGCGGCTGGTCGCCGCCGATCGGCCGCACCGCCTGATCGCTGAGAGGCGTCAAAGTGGCGGTCGCCGAGTAGGACTGCCCAGGAGCCGTCCGCGCGAAGGATCGTGCGGGACTTGGCGCCGCCAGATTGGCGGGATTGACGTTGGCCATCAAATTGTGCCCGTGCTGCGGCATCTCCGATATCAGCAGCGACACTGTCTCCGAACCACCCGGCTCGCCGAGATCGTGCAGCGAAAGCCCGGGGCCTTGCCCCGGGTGCATCGGCGCCCGGCCTTGCAGATCGGGCAAGGCAAAGTTGGATTTGCCGTCGCCGCCATAAGTGGTGCCGAGCAACGAGAACAGCGCGGTGTTCTGCGAGAGCGGGAGAAGCTGGCCATCGCACCAGGCCCAGCCCTTGGGCGCGAAATTGAAGGGAAAGATTCGGATTTCGGCGACGAATGGGTCAGCCATGATGTCCTCTCAGGTCGGCGACGGAAAAATGCCGAAAAGCGAAATGATAAAATTGACGCAGAGATACGGCTGGAAGTTCGTATGCGGCTGGCTGCCGCCGGTCTGCCCGGCCGTCTGCGGGGACATCGCCGCAACCGCCGGTGCCTCACGATAGATTTGCGACGCGCCGACCTGCCCGGTCATGTTGCCGGTCGGGGTGCTTGCCCCGGCATTGTTCAGCGAAGCAAGGAACGGATGCGTGTGCGATGGCATCTGCTGCGGCGTAAGCGTGATTTCTTCCACGCCACCGGTTTGGGAAAGAATGAAATCGGTGCTTTGATGGATCGGGAGGCGGCCGCGCAGGTCGGGCAGCGCGAATGTGCTCTGGCCATCGCCGCCGTAGGTGGTGCCGATCAGTTGGAAAAGCGTCTCGTTCTCCGAGATAGGCAGTAGCTGCCCTTCGCAGAACATCCAGCCGGCTATCGCGAAATTGCCGGCAAACATGCGAATTTCGCCAACGAAGGGTTGTCCCATGGCTGCGCTCCCTCAATTCGGCGACGGAAAGATGCCCTGCAAAGCGATGCAGAAGCTCAGGGTCAGAAACGGCTGCATGTTCAAATGCGCCTGGTTGTTGCCGACAGGGGCCAGCGTACCGGGATCCATCGCCGTGACGTTCCCGGGCGGCGTATAGGTGTTGGCGACGGTTGCGAGCAAATTGCCGGTGGGCACTGGCGTGTCGGCATTGGCAGTGGTGGCCTGCTCGACATGGCTATGAAACGGCAATTCCGCGATCGAAAGCGTGTGCGCCTGTTCGCCGCCGCGCTCGCCCAGCGTATGGGTGCCGCCGACATGGATCGGCACGCGCCCGCGATAGTCGGGCAGCGCGAAATTCACCCGGCCATCGCCGCCGAAGGTGGTGCCCAGCAGCGAAAACAGCGCCTGGTTCTGATTGATAGGCAGCAACTGTCCATTGCAGAGCGCCCAGCCCTTGGGTGCGAATATGAAAGACATAATTCTGATTTCGGAAAGAAATGGTTCCGACATCGCCGCCCCCTCGTTTGTTAAGACATACTAGCTCACAAATGCAAACTTACGCAACGTCACCGCGATCGCTAATAGCGAAATATTTCTGCTGCGTCTTTTATTAAAATTCTGCAGAAGCTCTGCAAAAAAGCGAGCAATCGTTATCTCTGCGCCGTTTCTGGCCATGGCTGAATACAAGCCTGATCTATAAGAACGGTCGCATAGAGCCGGACTCTAAGGGTTAATACCTCAGCATTGCTTACGACTGAATCATCCGGTTGATCAGGGCGGTGTTACCGGCAGTGTATTCACCAGCACGATTGTACCCGCTCCACCCGTATCATCGTAGGTAGGTGTACCGACATTGTCGTCCTGTACGACGCCTGCAGTGGTACCCGCAACCGAGCCGTTGCGAGACAGATTGAAGTGGGTGCTGGCATTGAAGTTGCTCAAGCTGACGTCCACCGCTGCATTTGGCCCGCCGACGAAGGTGTTTTGCTGCGCACCAGCACCACCAAGGACGAGGTTCATCGTACTTGTATCCGTTGCAGTGGCGCCATTGTCGGCAAAGAATGCGGCAAATGGGAATGCACTACCCGTTGCCGTCACACTGTTGCCGTACACCGACGCGTTCATCGTAGCGCCACCATCGTTGTTCTGCAGGTGGATACCGGTATTGCCCCAGCCGGTGATGGTGTTGTTCTGGATAAGCGTGGTCAGTGAACCGGACGCGCCCGCCGCACGGACGAAGATGCCATCGGAATTCGAGCCCGTTTTGGCAACCAGCGTGTTGCCGACGATCTTGCCGGTCATCGTGCCGAGGTCCTGGCCCTTGGCGACGAAGATGCCGACCGTGTCGAAGGCGTTGGCCCCACCATCGCTGTTGACGTTGTTCGAGATGTTGAAGGTCGTCGTCGCGGCGGACGTGTTGCCGGCAGAGCCGCTGCGCACCGAAATTGCGGTGCCGCCGCCCGGTATGATCGTCTGGCCATTGTGAAAAATATTGTTGGTGGCGACCACATCCATGGTCGCATTGTTGTTGGCGACCGCCTCGAAGAAGTCGGAGCGCGTGCCGGAGAACGTGTTGTTGTCCAACGTCACATTCGCGGTTGCGCTGTTGTAGACGGTGAAGCTGACATTATCGTTGCCGAGGGTCGAACTGATCAGGCCGAACGTGTTGCCGCTCATGGTCAGCCGATTCAGCGTGCCGCTGGTGTTCCAGACGGCGAGGTTGCCGTAAGCGCCGCCGCTGATGCTGGAACCGGTGATCGAGGCGCTGCCGAGCAGATTGTCGAAGCGGATGGCACTTTCTTCGATATTGCCGGCATTGTTGGAGCCGTTCACGCCGCTGATGGTCGTGCCGGTCATGGTGAAGCCGGTAACCGTCTTGCCGTAGATCGCGAAGTTGGAGAAGTCGTTGAGCTGCATACTGGTCAGCGACACGTTCGCCGTGCTGCGCAGGAAGATGCCGGTGCCGCCTGTGCCGGACGTGGTGTTCCCGACTGCGGTGTTGCCGTTGAGGATATCGCCGCCGGTCTTGTTCGCGATCGTGCCGCCGGAGCCTGCCGAGCCCGTTCCTGTGACGGTCAGCCCGCCGCCTGAGCCGGTGTTGTCGAGGACGATGCCTGCGTTGCCGCTCGATCCTGTGGACGTAATGCTCTGGAACGTCAGGCCCGAGCCGCCGATCGTCGTGTTGACCACGTTGAGCGCCGTGCCTGTGCCGGAGGTGATCGTGTTACCGGTGCCCTGCACCGTCACCGTCCCTCCGCCCGTGGCGCTGAAGCCGCCGCCGCTCGTTGTGTTGATCGCCAGCCCGCCATTGGTGAAGTTGATGGTCGCGCCGGGGTTGCTGGTCAGCATGACGGCGGCATTAACACCGGTCGAGAGCGTCTTGACCGCGCCGCCGAAGTTGATCGTGCCGCCGGCGTTGCTGAGCACGGCAATGCCCAGCCCGCCATCGCTGCGAGTGATCGTGCTGGCGCTGTCGAAATTGACCGAGCCGCCGGCCATGCCGCGGATGTTGGCGACATTGCCGCCGGGGTTGGTGATGTCGACATTGTTCAGGTTGACCACCGCGCTGACGTCGTCATTGCCTGGCGTGCCCTGGTCGCCATCGACGACAAAGGCATGGTTGGTGGCACCCGGGTCGGTCTGGATGGCGACGTTGTTGAAGGTGAAGGTGCCGGTCGCATTGTTGGTCGAATCGCCAAGGATGGTGATGCCGGCCGTGCCCGTCAGGCTGGCATTGTTGACGGTGACGCTGCCCGCCGCGCCGTCGATCACAATGCCGGTGCCGCCGGTGTCGTTGAGCCCGTTCGCCACGGCAGTGGTGAAATTCACCGAACCGCCGGCGGTGTCGGCGACGACGATCATGCGCTGGCCGGCGGTGGCTTGCGTGATCGTGCCGGCATAAGTGACGGTGGCGGTGCCGCCATTGACATTGAACGCGGTGCCGCTTGGGCTGATGATCGAGGTGCCGGTGCCGAAATTGAACGTGCCGCCCGAGCCGTTGAGGATGTCGACGCTGGCATTGCCGCCATTCAGCGTCGTCGTGCCGACGAAACTGTAGATGCCGTCCGCATTGTCGAACTGCAGGCCGGTGCCGTTCGTCGCCGACAGCGCGCCGGTGGCGAAGTTGAGCGTGCCGCTGTGGCCGCCCGCGACGCTGACCAGGGTGGCATTGTTCGACTGGCTGACATTCCCGGTATAGTTGAGGTTGGCGGTGCCGCCGTTGACAGCGATGGTTGCCGCGCTGCCGCCGACCAGCGTACCGGTGCCGAGATTGATCGTCCCCAACCCGATGACGTTGGTGAGGACGACGGCGCTGTTGCCGCCGGCGCCGTTGCTGGTCGAGGAAAAATTCATGCCGGTGGCCGCGACGGTGACGCCGCTCAGGTTCATCGCCACACCGGTGCCCGTGGCGATGGAGTTGCCCACGCCGGTGACGCTGACCGTGCCGGAGCCCGTGGCATTGAAGCCGGCGCCTGCCGAGGTCACGATCGCCAGCCCGCCACCGTTGAAATTGACCGTCACCGGGGCGCTGTTGCCGGCAATATCAACGCCAAGCCCGCCGCCGCTCATGCCGATGGCGTAGCTGGCGCCGCTGACGTTGTAGGTGCCGCCGGTGTTGGCGGTGATCGATATGCCGGTGCCCCCACCGGTAAAGCTGTTCGAGGCGCCGGACACCGTCACCGTGCCGCCTGCATTGTTGTTCAGCGATACGCCCAGCCCGCTAGCCGTCAGATTGCCGCTCAGGGCGACGAGGCCGGCGCCGGCAAGCCGGCTCTGGACATTCAGCGCCGGACTGAATGCGCCCGAATTGTTGACCGTGCCCGAATAGCTCACGGCAGCCGTGCCGCCGACGACATTGAACGACGCGCCCGTCGCCCCGCTGAGCGCGCCGGTGCCGAGATTGAGCGCTCCGCTGACATTGGTCAGGCTGACATTGTTGACGCCGCCGGCCGACGAGGCCGAATCGAGCGCGATGGTGGCGGCAACACCGGAGAGATTGATCGCTGTGCCGCCGGTTGCGTTCACCGTCTGGGCGGCAGCCGTAGCGGTGATGCCCATCGTGCCGCCGGTGGCGAGAATGCCGGTGCCGGCGGTGGTGTCGATGGTGACGCCATTGGTGAAGCTGGTTGTGCCGCCGGCCTGCGAGAGACCAACGCCGCTGGTCGTGTCGATGTTGGCGAGACCGGTGACGTTGAGCGTGCCGGTCTGGACTCGGATGCCGCCGCCTGTGTTGGGGACGGTGACATTGTTTACCGTCACCGTGTTGAAGTTGAAGGTCCCAGTGTTGGTGTTGATGGCATCGATGCCGAAGCCCGTCGTGTTGGTGATGCTTGTCGCGCCGGTGACGGTGAAGGTCCCGGCGACGCCGTCGAAGATGATGCCGCTGGCGCCGCCAAGGGCGCTGACGGTGGCAAACGTCATGTTGACGGTCAGCGGATCGAGATCGAATGCCGCGCCGTTGTTGGTGGTGACCACGCCACCGCTGTTGTTCAGCGTGAAATTGGTGGTCTTGGTGTTGGCGATGACACCGGTGCCGCCATTGTTGGCAAGGCTGAGCGTGCCCAGATCAAGGGTACCGCTGGTGTTGGTGAAGCTGAGGCCATTGCCCTGCACGCGAGCGCCTGGCGTGCCGATACCGAGCGTGCCGGCGCTGACCGTGCCGCCGGCGCCGTCGGAATCGAAGCGGACATTGTTGAAGGCGATGCCGCCGCTGCCGGCGCCGCCGGTCACCTTGTTGCCGGCAAACGACCTGATCGCAATTGAGTTGTCGGTCGCATTGATGTTCTGACCGGCGAAGGACGCTGCGAGGCCGGAGCCGGTCGATTGCAGCGTGTTGCCGTCAATCGACAGCAGAAGCGTATTGGCCGGAACTCCCGTGGTGGAGAAATCGAGCGCGTTGCCGCCGGCGGCGATGGTGTTGTTCCTGACGAAGAAACTGGAGGCGCCGGTCGCGTTGACGGCAACGCCCGCACCGGAACCGAGATTGCTGACGATCAGGTTCTGGATGCCGCCCGTGAAGATGCCGCTGCCTGATGTCGCCAGGTTGATGACCTGCGTGGCGTTGTTGCTCTGCAGGACCGGCCGCAGCGTGTCGATGCCCCCCGGCGCCGAAATGATCGGCGAGTTCTGCACCGTGGTGAAGTGGAACGCGGCGGAGGCGCCGCTGCTGGTGTCGACACCGAGCTGCGAAACATCGACGGCCGCGTCGCCGCTCTTGAAGGCGAGCAGCACCTGCCCGTCATCGAGGTTGAACGTGGTGCCGCTGAGGTCGATGGTTTCCTGGGCGCCGTTGACGTTCTTGTCGATCAGCACCACGACGTTGGCCGTGGAAGCCTGTGCGCCCGCGTAATTGCCCGGATTGGCGAGGCTGCCGTCGCCGGTGCCGCCTTCGGTGACGTAGTAGACGCTGATCGATGACAGGTTCGAAACGTCGCCGGTGAAATTGACGTCGTTGAAATTATAGTCGCCATTGGTCGGCAAACTGTCGGTGGTGTGGATGACCTGGCCACCGGTGGTTGCGATCGATGATTCGGCCGGACCGGCGCCGTCGCCGAACACCAGCCTGGCGTTGGTGGCGCTGGAGAACTGCACGCCATAGCCGACATTGGCGATAGCCGATTTCTGGCCGGCCGGATTGTTGTTGACGGTGTCGCCGAGCTGGATGGTGCCGGTGCCGGTGGTGCCGGCCATGTCGATGCCGATCGTGCCGGCGAAGCCGCCGCCGGCTACATCGAAATCGTCCGCGGTGATGTTGCTCACGCCGAGCGCCGCGCCGTTGAGGTCGAGGCCGACCGCATTGGCGGCATTGAGCCCGATGGTCAGGCCAGCGAAATTCAGCGCCGAGCCGAGCGTGCCGGAAACCTGGACGCCAGTACCGGTGATACCCTGCAGGTTGACCGCGCCGAGATTGAGGGTGCCGCCGCCGACATTGTTGAGCGATATGCCGGTCGCCGCGCCATTGGCCGAAATCGAATCGAAGTTGATGCCGCCGGCGCCGACCGTCGCGCCTGTTGCCCCGGCCACGACCGCCGTCGCGTCGCCAAGCTTCAGCGCCGTGCCGCCGTTCGTGGTGGTAATGGTGTTGCCGGCGCCGGTGACGCTGACCGTTCCCGAACCGAAGGTGCTGGCGGTGAAGCCGGCGCCGCTGGTGGTGGTGATGACGAGGCCGCCATTGGTGAAGTTGAGCGTGCCCTTGGTCTGCGGGTCCGGCACATACGCCGGCGCCTTGACGATGGCATCGTTGGCGCCGGTGTCGAATATCTTCGATGTGCCGGAGAAGGTGACCGTCCCGTCGGACGATCCGTTGAACAGGACGCCGGTGCCACCTTTGTGGTCGATGGTGCTCGAAATATTGTACACGCCGTTGGCGTGGCCACTGAACAGGAACGCCGCCGGCGTCACCGTCGTCGTCGAAACGACCGAGCCGCTCATGTTCAGCTCGGTCCAGTCGCCGCCGGCATTCAGCACATTGCCGGCGCTGACCTTGATCGAACCGTTGTAGTTCAGCGTCGCATTGATAAGGTCGTTGCCGCCGGAGAGGGTGATGGCCGAACCGCTGGTGCTTGTCGTCGCGCCGATGTTGGCGATGCCGCCATTGCCGCCGACATTGACGGTTCCGGTCTGCAAGCCGATCTGCGCAATGCCGACCTGGCCGCCATCGATGGTCAGGGTGGATCCAAGGGTATTGGCGATGTTTATGGTGCCAACCTGACCGCTGATCTCGAATCCATTGTTGCTGACGTCGAGATCGGTCGTGCCAGCGAAATTGACCACTCCTGCGCCGAACAGGCCGTTCAGCGAGGCGCCGGTGTATCCCGTGTCGGTCAGGCCACCAACGGCGCCGCTGCCGATGTTGACGTCGCCGGCGAGATTGACGCCCGACAACGCCACGCCGGCGCCGTCGCCATTGGCGCCGCCGCTGGTTGAGTTCGCCACGATGCTTTCGAAGGTGATGCCGCCAATGCCAACGTTGCTGGAGAACACCAGCAGTCCGTCACCGCCGGACGATATGGTGTTGTTGGCGCCCGTCACCGTGAGCCTGCCGTTGCTAGCGGGGACAAAGGGGGCGCCGACGCCGAACGCGACAAAGCCCGCCCCGATCGTCGTGATGTCGAGGCCGCCGCCGCTGAAATCGATCACGCCGTCCGTGTTGGGGGCCAGCGTGCCGGCGGCCGTGTAGTTGCCCAACACGCCGAGGCTGACGCCGTCGGTCGCGCCCGAACTGATCTGCTTGGTGGAGCCCGAGAAGGTGACCGTCGCCGCCGTGCCGTTGTCGATGCCTGCAACGACGATGTTGCCGCCATCGGTCGTGTTGATGGCGTCGACCAGATTGCCCGACAGCGTCACCGAGCCGCCGGTGAGTTCCTGGATCGAAACCGCAGCGCCGCTGCCGTTGCTGACGATGGTGCCGCCATAGGAGATATCAGCGTTGCCGCCGCTGAGGTCGGTCGCCGAACCAACATTGAAGGCGGTGTCCGCACCGGTGTTGGTCAACGTGCCGGTGCCGAATGAAGCTGTGCCGCTCAACCCCTGCAGGTCGATGCCGTTGCCGGCGCCGAAGGTCGCGCTGGTGGAGGTGAAATGGATGTCGGCCGTGATGCGATCGAGCATTGCCGCCTGCGCGCCTACGGTATCGATCGTTCCCGCGTCGACTTCGATCGTGCCCCCGGTGACGGCGGTGAAGGCCGTTACGCCGTCCGTCGAAATGTCGATATCCGCAAACTTGACGGTGGAGCCCGTATTGCCGGTCAGCGAGACGCCATTGCCGTTGACCGTCACCTTGTCGGTGAAATCGACCGTGCCGCCGCTGCGGTTGGCGATCGAGATGCCGCCGCCGGTCAGCGTGCCCGCCGGTCCGCTGTTGGGCAAGGTGCCGCGCGTGACCGTGATGTTGCCAGTGCCGCCATCGACGTCGAGCAGCGTGCCGGCGACGTTGACGTTGTTGTCTGTGATCGACAAATTGCTGTCGAGGCCGGCAACCTTGAACGCCGTCTGGCCGGTGGCGACATTGCTGACCGTGACGCCCTGGATGACGATGCCGCCGACATTGCTGAAGCCGGTAGCATTCTGGTCGATGGTGAAGACCGAACCGCTGCCGCCGCTGAAGTCGAACGCGGTGTCGCGCACCTGGTTGCTGCCGAGCAGCTGCAAGGTATCGCCGCCCGTGCTCTTGACCACGCCCTCATTGCCGGTGACGTTGCCGCCGGTGGCACCGAGATTGCCCTGGACATTGATCGGCTGGATGGTGCCGGAGGTGAGAATCGAGCTGCCGTTGCCGAAGCCGGTGATCGACTGGCCCGAATCGAGCGTGAACGGCGTGGCGCTCAGATCGACCGTGCCGACAAAGGCGAAGGTCAGTGTGCCGGTCATGGCATCGGCCTGAGCGGCCGTGACCGTGGTCACCGCGGCGCTGAGCCCGTTGGTGCCGGCGGCGATCACGCCACCGCCCTGGGAAATCATGACGACCGCGCCGACCGCGCTGGCCAGATGCGCGTTGCCGGTAAAGGCGACGTCATCGAAATCATAATTGCCGAGCGTCGGATCGAGCCCGATCGTGTTGACCGTATAGCCGCCGGCGGCCGCGCTGATGAAGGATTCCAGCCCGTCGCCCGCATTGCCGTCGCCAAAGGTGAAATTGGCGTTGGCCGACGTCGCCATTGTGCCGCCGGACGACAGTTCGACGCCGACGCCGACCTTCGAGATGCTGGAGCCCTGCAGGAAGGTGATGGTCTTGTTGCCGATGGTCGACGACAGGTCGATGCCGCGCGAGGTCAGGTCGTCGGTGCCGGTGATCGTCGTCACGCCAAAATCGGCTGTCGTTGACGAACCGCTGAAGTCGATGCCGGTCTGGTTGGCGCCGGAGCCCATCGTCACATTGGTTGTTCCAAATGTGACATCGGCATTGGTCAGGGCGAAGTTGATGCCGGCTGGACCGACGGTCGAACCCATCGTCACGCTGGTGGTGCCGAAGGTGACGGCGCCGGCATTGTTGGTGATGTCGATGCCATTGCCCGTGGCGCCCGACACGGTCACCGCCCCGAAGGTCGCCGATGCGGTGCTGGCGACATTGGCGACGGCCAGGCCAGTAGCCGTCGCGCCGGTGATCGACAGCGGAGCTGTGACGTTCAGCGTCGCGGTGCCGGCAAGGCCTGTGACGACGGCGCCACCGCCGCCCGTCGCAGACAGCGTCGAGCCGATGAAGCTGATCGCGCCGCCGACCGGGGGCAGCGACGAGCCGATCGCAAAGAGATTGCCGGTGCCGGTCGAGGTGACGCTGCCGCTGAAAGCCACCGAACCGCCGGTGGTGCCGTCGACCTTGACCGCCGTGCCGGGCGAGGCTGCCGAGCTGGATATGTTCGCCGAGACGGTGATCGCCGCGCTGCCGCCGGACACGACGACACCGTCGCCGGTGCCGGAATTGGTGATGGTGCCGCCAATGCCGATCGTGCCGGTGTTGTTGGCCAGGCTGACATCGGCGCCGGGAACATTCGTGGTGACCAGATTGTTGACGCTGACGGTGGCCGCGCTGCCCTGCACCAGGAAGCCCGGTCCGCCGACCGCGGTGTCGACCTTCGTTGTGCCGTTGAAACTGTAGGTGCCGCTGGCGACATTGTTGAGGCTGATGGCGACACCGCTGATGCGGTACAGGTCGACGCCACCAAAGGTGACGTTGCCGCCACTGGTGTTGCTGATGGCGATGCCGGTCGAAACGCCGCCGCCCGAACCGTCCACGGCGACGCTGGAGAAGTTCACCCCGGCCGCGCCGATCGTCATGCCGGCGATCTGGATGCCCTTCTCGTCCGGTCCGAGACCGGTCGTCACGGTGTTGCTGGAGCCGGTCACCGTCAGCCTGCCGCCACCGACGGCGCTGAAGGCGAAGCCGCCATCCGTGGTCAGGTCGAGACCGCCGGTGAAGCTGATCGCGCCGCCGGCATTGCCGGTCAGGTTGATCGCATTGGCCGCACCCGTGCTGGCGGTGATCTTGCCGCCGAACGTGGCACTGCCGGCGGTCATGTTGGAGACGTTCACCGCGCTGGCAGCAGCGGTCTGGTTGATGGTGCCGTCGTAGGTGACGGTGGGCTTGGCGTTGGTGATGGAGAAGGCGTTGCTGCCCGTGTTGGCGATGGAGCTCCCGGCCCCGAAGGTCAACGTTCCGGGCGAGCCGCCGAACCCGCCGACGACGCCGACGCCAATGCCACCGCCGGTGATGTCGAGATCGTCGAAGGTGGCGGTGCCGCCGAAATTGTTGGCGAACAGCGCGACATTGGCGGCGCCGGCGATCGTCGTGTTGCCGGCGAAATTGAAGGTCGCGTTCGTATCGACCAGCGCGATACCGGTTTGGTTCGGGTTCTGGATGTCGAGGTCCTTGACCGATACCGTGCCGGCCACGTTGTGGAGCATCAGCCCTATAGTGCCGCCGCTGACCGTGACGCCTTGGATGGTCAGGCCGGTGATGCCGGTCGCATTGATCCCCTCCGCCGCGCCACCCGAGATGTTGAAGTCGAGCAACGTGTTGCCGTTGCCCAGCGTCACGACATCGCCGCCGCCGGAACTGGTCAGCGTTGCCGCGCCCGCGGAATCCGATATGGATTCGTCATGATGGACGTTGGTGCCGGTGACATTCAACGGCACCCCGCCGAGCGAGAACTCGCGGCCGTTGCCGAACGACGCCAGTTCCTGTCCGTCGCTCAGCGAGAAGCCGGTGGCGTCGTCGATTGTGCCGCGGTTGACCAGGACAATGATGGCGTCGCTGGCGGTAATGCTGTCGGCATAGTCGATCGAGGCGAGGTCGGTGATCGACGTGCCGCCGCCCGAAGCCCCGGCCGCGACGAAGATATAATTGCGCGGATCGTAAAGTTGCGGGCCGGTAAACTGTGTCGTGCCGAAGGCGTAGTGGCCGCTCCCCTCATTGAGCCCGCGCGCATCGAGCGAGGCGGTGATGCCGGAGATGGAGCTGGAATCGCCGCCGAAGGTAAATTCGGCGTTGGCCGTGGCGCCCGGCGTGCCGGCAATGCCCAGCCGCACGCCGGTATCGACATTGGTGATGACGCCGCCATCGGCGATGGTGATGACCGCGCCGCCGACGCTTGGCGACGTCAGGTCGATGCCGATCGAGCCGGCGGCACCCGTGCCGGTGATGTTGAGCGACTGCGCGGTGAAATTGGTCTTGGATCCGGAGAAGTCGAGGCCGGTGCCGACACCCAGTCCGGAGATGACGATGTTGCCGGCGACCACCGCCGCATTGACGCCGGCAAACGAGATGCCGTCGGCGCCGGGGTTGGTGATGCTGATGTCGCCGAAGCGGATCGTCGCCGGAGAATCCGAAATGGCGATCGCCGGTCCGGTCGTGTTGGAGATCGTCGTCGCACCGTTGACGGTGAAGCTGCCCGCGACATTCTCGAGCACGACACCCGACGTGCCGCCGCTCTGGCTGATCGAGTCCAGCACCACATGGGCGGTGATCGGATCGATGAAGACCGCGGTGCCGCCATTGCCCGATACGGTGCCGCCCGTGGTGGTGAACGTGCCTCCGGTCGACGTGCCCTGAACGGTGATGCCGCGGTCGGTATTGTCCTGCGCATTGACGGTGGCGAAGGTGTAGGTGCCCTTGCCGGTGATATCGAGACCGTCGTCGAGATTGCCCTGCAGCAGCGTCGCGCCGGTGAAATTGTAAGTGCCGTCGCCGTCGATGTGCAGGCCGTCGAGGCCGTTGCCGGTGGCGGTGAAATTGGAGCCGGTGATGCCGGTCGAACTGCCCGTGAAGTCGGCGCCGTTGCCGCCCGCACCGGTGACCGTCACATTGGTCAGCGTCGCGCCGGTGATGTTGTTGCCGAAGATGCCGTCGGCGCCGCCGGTGATGGTGATGCCGTTGAGCGTGTTGCCGTTGCCCAGCGTGATGACGGGGTTGGCGACGTTGGTGCCCTGGATCGTGCCCTCGCTGCCGCCCAGGTTGAAGGTGCTGGTGCCGCCGCCGAAAAGCCTGGCGGTGACGCTTTCGCCGCCGCCGATGACGGTCTGGCCATTGGCGAGCGTCACGCCGCCGGTCGTCAGATTGCCGTTGCCGCCAAGCGCGACGACAAAGCCGTTCGCACCCGACTTGGCCACGGCGTCGTCCAGCGTCGTCGGGTCGGCCAGCGTGCCGGCGCCGGCCAGGCCGCCATCGGCGAAATAGAACTTGCCGAAGGCGGCATTGGTGGCGGCGTTGATGGCGACACGCGTCGTCGAGCCGCCGGTCAGCGTCTGTGACTGGACGCGGACGCCGATGTCGCCACGCACGCGCTCGTTGACGCGCTTGCGAAGGCCTTCGCTGACCGGATAGACCGGCTCCGCCCCGTTGTCGGCCCCATTGGCGGCATTGTCCGAGCCGCTGCCAGGATTGAACGGGATGTTCAGCCGCACACTGCCGGCGAACTGGGTGTCGTCGCGATTGTCGTTGCGGACCTCGCCGGCGAAGACCAGTTCCGTGTTGCTGCCGAAGACATCGCCGATCGTATACTCGAACCCGGCCTTGGCGCCGGTGACGCTGCCGTCGTCGCCATGCGGATCCTCGAAATGATAGCCGCCGATATCCAGCCGCAGCGAATGCTTGTCGGGCAGGGCGACCGGCACCTGCGCACCGATCTCGCCCTCGATGCCCCACGCCGCGTAGTCGCGGTGGTCGATGACCGAGATCTGCTCGATCAGCTGGTTGCTGACCATCGACAGGGTCGAGCTGGCCGAGTGATCCGTCGAATCGCCCTTGATCGGCAGATAGACGTTCACATGCGCATCGAAATGAGGCGTGATCGCCTCGGCGCCCAGCGTGGCGGCGGTGAACTGGGTGGAGTTGTAGTTCTCGATGTTGAGGTAGGCGTAGCCGCCGATCATCAGGTCCGGGTTGACGATGCGGCGAATGCCGAGGCCGACATCCTGGCCGAAACCATCCTTGAAATCGTGCTTGGCCCGGACATCCAGGAACAGCACGGATTCGGCCGTCTGCTTGAGCGGGATGAAACCTTCGAGCGCGGCGTTGCCGCCATTGTTGTCGGCGCCGATGATGGCGCGGATCTGCGGCTGCCACAGGCCGTTCGGATCGGCATGGGCCGCCAGACCGGAAAGGCCGAGCGCCAGCGTCGTCAGCGCCGTCGTCTTCCAAAGATGCCTGGCGATTGCCGAACGGCGATAGCTGGCGCGAACGTGGAAATCCTCCCCACGCGCCGCTATCTCACCAACTTGCCGAGAAGTCTCGGTAGTTCCCATCCCTGGCGAGTCCTCCGGGGACTACACGCGCCCCGTGTAGATCCTTAATCGAATTCTATTGTATAGCGAGTCTCGGGCGCTCCGATTTCTGAAAGCTCCCTGTAAAATTGTTCGCTGTATCCGAAAGGTCACAGTAATTTCGCCGGCTTGCTTGCCTCCGGTCGAGCTTTCGAAACAGTCGCGGGTGTTGTATCAAGCCGTGCTCGGGAGAATACCGGGCGCGGTGAGGAAACATGCAAGACGTCCGGCAAAATAACATGACAGCTACTTTAGCGAAGTCTAATTTACTTGGCGTGGCCGCGGGGCTGACCGCCCTGTGGCTTGGTCTGGCCGCCGGCCCAGCCCTTGCCGAAGATGCCAAGCCGGCCCAGCCAAAGCCGGCTGAAAGCAATGCAAAACCGGCCGATGCCAATCCATGGGCAGTGAACTGCTCCAGCGGTTCGGCGACCAGCGAGCTTCAGTGCCAGGTTTCGCAGAACCTGACCGAGGCCAAGACCGGGCAGCGCGTGCTGACCGTGACCGTGCGCCGCGACAACGGCAATGGCAGCCTCGCCATGCTGCTTGCCCTGCCACACGGCCTGTTCCTGCCGTCCGGCGCCTCCTTCCAGATCGACCAGGGCCAGAAGACGACGATTGCCATCCAGACCAGCGACCAGAACGGCGCTTATGCCGCCACGCCGCTGTCGGCGGATCTCATCAAGGCAATGAAGTCCGGCACAAATCTGAACATCGGCATGGAATCGGTCACCCGCAAGCCGGTCACCATCCCGGTGTCGCTGGCTGGCTTCACGGCCGCCGTCGCCAAGCTGGAATCGATCAAGTAGCTGCTGTCAGCGGCTTGATTGTCGATGCGCGGAGTGCTTCGTTGCCGCTTCGAACAGTGGGGAAATCATGACAGGCTTTGTCGATCGCAGGCGCGCGGCGCAACTGATGAAGCGCGCGGGCATCGCGGCGCTGGTGCTGTGCGCACCCGAGGCCTTCCACTATGCGACCGGCGCCTCGATCGGCCCGGCGGGACTGTTCCGGCGCGCCGGCGCCGGCTTCGTCGTCATTCCGGCTGACCCGGACCTGCCGATCGGCGTCGTGGTGGCGGATTTCAATGCGGGACAACTGCAACGGGCTCTGCCGGACACCGTCATCCGCAGCCACTCGATCTGGATCGAAACCGCCACGCTTGACGCATCGACGTCAGGGCAAGGGCTGGCGCAACGCATCGAGGCGGGCCTTGCTACGTCCGACCGGACGCCTGGTTTTTCCCGACCCGCGACCTTCGAACTCGCCCATTCCGTCCGCGAGCTGAAGGAAATCCTGATCGGGTTCGGACTCGAGCGTGCAAGGATCGGCATCGATC
This sequence comes from Mesorhizobium sp. M1066, assembly GCF_040318635.1. Classification (NCBI taxonomy): domain Bacteria; kingdom Pseudomonadati; phylum Pseudomonadota; class Alphaproteobacteria; order Hyphomicrobiales; family Phyllobacteriaceae; genus Mesorhizobium; species Mesorhizobium sp. M1066. The sequence goes on along the minus strand of NZ_JAMYMR010000028.1, from coordinate 38,364 downwards.
TCGATTTCATCGCCGCCGCCGATTTCTCGGCCATGCAGGCGCTGCTGCCGGCCTGCGCGATGGTCGACGGTTCAGCCGTTCTCGATCGGTTGCGAGCCATCAAGTCGCAACGCGAGATCGACCTGCTCCAGCAAGGCATCATCCTATCCGAAGCCGGGCTGGAGCGGCTGCAGGTCGATGCCATGGCCGGCATGCGTCAGGCCGATCTCATTGCCCTCTATCGGCAAGGCGTCGCCACGGCCGCGTCCGGCCTGTCCCATCCGGTCGCCACAGCCGAATATGTGACGCTCGGCGCCCGGCTCAGAAGCACCGATGCGAAAGCCATGCCGGGCGATCCGCTGAAGTGCGACATGGTCTGCACGGTCGGCGGCTACGCCTCCGACATGTCGCGCAACTTCACCTTCGGACCGCCATCCGTCGAGCAGGCCGAACTGCACTCGATCGCCGAGCGGGCCTTTGACGACGGGCTGGCATCCCTTGTTCCGGGAACCACGCTCGCCCAAGTGCATCGCGTGGCCACCGACAGCCTGGCGCGGCAAGGGCTGCGTACCTACCGCCGCGGCCATTTCGGCCATGGCGTCGGCCAGTCGGTCTTCTCAGAGCAATGGCCGTTCATTGCGGCCGACAGCGATGTCGTGATCGAAGCCGGCATGGTGCTGGCCTTCGAAATCCCGCTCTACATAGACCGCCTCGCCAGCTTCAATCTCGAGGACCAGTTCCTGATCACACCGGACGGGCCTGTTGCCATGAATCGTCTGCCGAGACGGCTGGAGACGATTGGATAGTCAGGTCTGTTAGTACGTGTCGCTGCCCCAAAACAGCTCCGGACTTTTGGGCGACAGGCAACGGGGTGTGTTGAGATTCAGGTCAGGCCGAGTCGAAAACGGTGGGTTCCGAGAACCGGAGCGGAGCGTACTTTGGGTACGCGAGCACCGGAAGCGCAGGAAGCCGGCGTTTGCAGGCCGGCATCACCTGAATATCGACATACCCTAAGCGCTCACCGGCGGCCGTTGCTGCTTCCACGGCATCTCCTGCTCCAACTGCGCCGACGCGGCCAGCACCGTTGCCTCGTCGCCGTAGCGGCCGACGAGCTGCACGCCGATCGGCACGCCGCCTTTCGACCAGCCGAGCGGCAGCGAGATCGCCGGTTGGCCGGAGATGTTGAAGGGGAAGGCAAACACCGAGTCCGCCCATTTGGCGTTGTAGCGATCGATGTCGGTTTCCGACATGTCGTAATAGCCGAGCGGGCGCGGCAGCTGCGTCAGCGTCGGGGTGATGAAGAGATCATAGGCGCCGAGGTCGCCGACGATGTCGCGGCCGACCTGCCTGAGCTGCTCGACATCGGAGATGTGCCTCGTACCGCTGGTCGAACGGCCACGCTCGATAATCGCAAAGGTGACCGCCTCCACGTCATTTGGCGTCACCGGCCGGCCGATGACCGTTTCAAGGTAGTCGAAGGTCGCCGCGGTCTGCACGCAGGTCATGTTGGTGTAGGTCTTCCACACAGCATTGGCGTCGAGCGGCATGTCATGCTCCTCGACATGGTGGCCGAGGCGCTCGAGTGCCGCCACGGTCGCCAGCACCGCCGCCTTCACCTCCGGATCGATCGCCGTGCCGTTGGGCGGCGTGACGGAAAAGCCGATGCGCAGCTTCTTCGGCGCCCGTGCCGAGAGATCGAGCCAGGAACCGTCCGGGACCGGCGGCGTATAGGGGTCGCCCGGCAGCGCGCCGGCGACCGCATCGAGATAGGCCGCCGTGTCGCGCACGGTGCGCGAGCAGCAGAGAAAATAGGCGCCGCCATACCAATAGTCGCCGAACGGCGCGAGGCTGACACGTCCGCGCGACGGTTTCAGCCCGACGATGCCGCAGCAGGAGGCCGGGATGCGGATCGAGCCGGCGCCATCGCTGGCCTCGGCGATCGGCACCATGCGCGACGCGATGGCCGCGGCAGCGCCGCCGCTCGAGCCGCCGGGCGTGATGCCTTCCTTCCACGGGTTCTTCGTCACACCGTAGAGTTTCGGCTCGGTGGTGATCGACCAACCGTTCTCCGGCGCGTTCGACTTGCCGACCAGCACCAGCCCGGCCGCCTTCATGCGGCGAACGACCTCGGTGTCGAAATCGGCGACAACGTCCTTCAGGTAGAATGAGGAGTTGGTGTTCGGCGCCCCGGTCCACGACGAGGCCAGCTCCTTGAGCAGGAATGGCACGCCGGCGAAGGGCGCTGATGTGTCGACCGTCTCGGCCTGGGCCCGCGCCATGTCGTAGAGGCGGTGAACGACGGCGTTGAGCATCGGATTGAGCCGCTCGACCAGCGTGATCGCCGCCTCGACAAGCTCGGCCGGCGAAACCTGGCCGCCGCGCACCAGTCCGGCCAGGTCGAGTGCGTCGGACTCGGCATAGGTTTTCAGCAGACTTTCGGTGACCATGTCTCTCTCCCAATTTTTCAACGTCGTTCGTTGATCTTGCCAACGTTTGGCGCCGCCTCCCGGCACCCTCTGTCGAGAGGGACCAAGGCACTCAAGAAACCTAGCTTTTCGCCTACGAATACCCCCACCCCTAACCCCTCCCCACAAGGTGGAGGGGGATTCTGTAGGCGCTGAACTCGGCAAATCACAGGCGTTTAACACCGAGGATGAAGAGCGCGGCAGCTTCCCTCCCCCTTGTGGGGAGGGTTAGGGTGGGGGTCCTTCTTCGCCAGAATCCATATGCGACAGCCTCGAATGGGGACGGGGAGATGGGAATTGCGTCAGGCCAGGTCGATGGTCCGCCCCAGCGCGATGCTCTGCTCGGCGGCGAGCACGATGCGCAGGCTGTTGACCGCCGCATCCATCTGCTCGGTCAGGTCGAGATCCTCGCGGATGGCGCGCAGGAAGAAGGCCTGCTCGCGGTCGCAGAGTTCCTGGTGGCCGGGCTCGTCCTCCATGCTGACGATCTCGTCGGGCTTGGAGAAATTCTTGTCGCCGTCGACAGCGGCATAGTGGATCTTCAGCGCGTCGGTCTTGGTGTGGCGGTCGATGTCGGCGGAGTTCGACACCTCGGCGGTGTCGGCGGCGCTGCTCGCCTGCTGTCCGGCGACGATCGACACCGCGCCCTTGGGGCCGACCACGTCCTTCACGAAATAGGCCGTCTCGCTCATCATCGGGCCCCAGCCGGCTTCGTACCAGCCGACCGAACCGTCATCGAAGGTGACGTGCAGGTGGCCGTAATTCTGCTTGTCGGCCTCCGCCCAGAGCTTGGCGCCGATGCCGTGCACGCGCACCGGTTTGGCGCCGGTCAGCTGGCACATGACGTCGACATAGTGGACGCCGCAATCGACGATCGGGATCAGCGAATCGATCAGGTTCTTGTGCCAGTGCCAGGCGCTGCCGCTGCTCTGCTGGTTGAGGTTGAGCCGCATCACCAGCGGCTTGCCGAGCGTCTTGCCGACCTCGATGAACTTGATCCATGACGGGTGGACGCGCAGGATATAGCCGAGCACCAGCTTGCGGTTCTTGGCGCGCGCCGCCGCGACAACCTTCTCGGCATCCTCATTGTTGGTGGCGAGCGGCTTTTCCATGAACACATGGCAGTTGGCGGCGATTGCCTTCAGCGCATATTCGGCGTGTGTGTTCGGCCAGCTGTTGATCGAGACGGCGTCCGGTTTTGTTTCCTTCAGCGCCTGGTCGAAATCCTCGTAGAGTGGGTAGCCGGCTAATTCTCCTGGTATCCTCGTGTTGCTCTTGATCGAGCGGCTCATGATGCCGACGATCTCAAAACCGTCGAGCCGGTGATACGCGCTGGCATGCGACGCACCCATATTGCCGAGACCCACCACCAGCACTTTCACTTTGTCGGACACCGCTACCTCCCAATTGATTGAATTGTGGACGGCGATCAGCGCCGCCGCTCACTGCCCTTCCTCTCCCCCGTCGATCGGGGGAGAGGTGTCGAGCTCAGCTCGACGGAGTGGGGGTCGACCTTCGCCGCCCGCCTAATATTTCCTGCGCGTCGGATTGTGCTGTCTTGCGGCGACTGCGCGTTTGGCGAACGCCTTCCCCCACTCCGTCGCCGCTTCGCGGCGCCACCTCTCCCCCCCTCCGGAGGGAGAGGAAAGGAGCCCGGCAGGGCAATGAGGGGCGGCGCCGACATGATCCGTTTGCGCCCCTACTTGATCGCCGAATCGAACAGATGCGCCTTGATCTTCTCGACATCGAGCGCGGCAAAGCCTTCCGACAGCTTGTATCCGTCGGCATCGGCCTTGACCTTGGCCTTGTCGAAATCATTGGCCGGGCCGATCAGCTCGTTGGTGCAGACATCCTCGGCCTTCACCGGAGCGGTGATCTGGCCGATCTTGTGGATCTCGTCGAAGAAGCCCTGCCAGCTCGCCATGTCGTGCGAGCCCCAGCCGCCGCGCTTGTCCATGTCGCCACGGAAGACATTGATCTGCTGCAGGATCGAGGTGGTGCCGAGCTCGGGTCCGAGATTCTTGGCCAGCGTCGGGAACTGCTCGAACACCGCTTCGACGGCCGCGCGTGGATTCTGGTAGCCAAACTCGAGGCCCATCGCCCAGCCGCGCAGGTACTTTTCCAGGAACGCCTTGCGGTCGGGATCCTCGAGATCGGCGGCGCGAACGACGAAAGTGTTGGCCGGCAGCTTCGAGTTCTGCACCCCGAGCCAGTATTCGAAGTCGAGCCCCTTGGCGATCCATTCGGCACGCAGGCCTTCCCACGACAAGGCGGCATCGCCCTGGCCGCCGGCCAGTGCCGTGCCCCAGGTCGGCCAGCCGGCCTCGACATATTTCACCTTCTTGATGTCGACGCCTTGCGCGGCCAGCAGCGGATCGGTGATCGACTGCCAGGCGGCGGAGCCGAGCAGGATGGTCTTGCCTTCCAGCTTCTTCAGATCGTTCGATCCCTCACCCTTGCGGAAGGCGATGCTGAACGTGTCGCGGGCGCCCATGTGGAACACCGACTTCAGCTTCATGCCGTTCTGGATGGCGAAGGAGAACACGCCGGGCGACGGGAAGCCCATATCGGCCTGGCCGACATCGACGAACTTCACCGTCGCGGTGCCGTCCGAAGGGCCCGGCTGCATGTCGGTGTCGAGGTCGCCGAAATAGCCGGCCTTCTTGGCCGCCCAGTAGGGATAGTCGTCGAGCACTTCGAGCGTGCCGCGCGGCGATATCCAGGTGAACTTTCCATAGGCCTCGGCCCTGGCTTTGAGGCCGGTGGCGCCGAGCGCCGTCGCCGTCACCAGTCCGGCACCGGTCACCTGCAGGAAGTAGCGGCGGCTGAGCCCCGCCGGATTGATCGAGATTTCTTTGGTCATGGCATTCCCCTTTTGTTGATTGTCAGTCTTGCCCTGTCGCCCGCCTCCCGGGCGTCTTCATACCTTCTGTTTTTATGCCTCCCAGCTCGCCCATTTCTTGCCGATCAGGAAGAACAGCACGTAGATCAGGATGCCGAGCGTCGACAGGATCAGCACCACCGCGAAGAACTGCGGCATCTGGATCATCGACGAATAGGTCGTCAGCCGGTTGCCGAGGCCGAAACCGCCGCCGACCATCTCGGCGCCGACCGCAGTCAACAGGCCGAAGATGGCGCCGATCATCAGCCCGACCAGGATCATCGGTAGCGCCATCGGCGCCCGGATCTTCCAGAAGATCTGCAAGGTGCTGGCGCCATAGGAGCGCGCCAGCGCGATCTTGGCGCTGTCGACGCGGCGAAAGCCGGTCGCGGCATTGATCATCACCATCGGCCCGGCGGCCAGCGCCACCGCGATGATGCGCGGCGTGTAGCCGAAGCCGAAGCGCAGGATCAGAAGCGGCACCAGTGCCAGCATCGGCGTGGTGACCAAGAGCAGGATGTAGGGCGCGACGATCTTCTCGGCGAACGGGAACTGTGTGATGACGGCAGCCAGCACCAGGCCGACGATGGCGCCGATGGTGAAGCCGGACACCAGCTCGACCAGCGTGTAGCCGAGATGCGGCGCGATCAGCGGGAACTCGTCGAACAGTGCATAGGCGATCGAGCTCGGCGGCGGCATGATGTAGAGCGGCACGTGGAAGAGCCGCAGCGCCAGTTCGATGCCGCCGATGATGATCACCGCCACGGCAAGAATGGCCGCCACCTCCTTGCCCGACTTGATGCCGGGGCCGCTGGCGAAGGCCGACAGATTGGTCAGGCTGACCTCCTGGCCATCGCCCGACTTGGCACCCGACTTGGACTTCGAAAATTCCGGAATGGCGTCGCCTCCGCTCACGGCCTGATCCTCACGATCTCGGCGCTCGGGCGCTCCGGCGCTTTTGGCCGCGTGCGTTCGCCGACAATGTCCATCTTGATACGGTTGGTGAGGTCGAAGACCTCTTTCGTCGCCATGATCTCCAGCGAGCGTGGCCGCGCAAACGGCACGCGATACTCCTTGGCGACACGGCCCGGCCGGGCGCTCAGCACCACGACCCGGTCGGAGAGGAAGATCGCTTCCTCGATCGAGTGGGTGATGAAGACGATGGTTGTCTTGGTGTCGAGCCAGATCTCCTCGACCAGCCGGTTCATCTCCTCGCGGGTGAAGCTGTCGAGCGCGCCGAACGGCTCGTCCATCAAAAGCACCGAGGGCTTCAGCGCCAGCGCCCGCACGATCGCCGCGCGCTGCTGCATGCCGCCGGACAGCTCGCGCGGAAACTTGCCGCCGAAGCCGTCGAGACCGACGCGGTTGAGCAGATGCGCGATCCACGCCCGATCCGGCTTTTCGCCCTTGATCTCGAACGGGAAGCGGATGTTGGCGTCGAGATTGCGCCACGGCAGGAGGTTCGCCTCCTGGAAGACGATGCCGATATCGGGATGTGGACCGGTGATCGCCTTGCCATCGAGCCGGATCTCGCCGCTGGTCAGGCTGTGCAGGCCCGACATCGACCACAAGAGCGTGGTCTTGCCGCAGCCGGAAGGGCCGACGATCGAGACGATTTCATTGGCGCTGACATCGAGGCTGCAGCGATCCAGCGCCAGCAGGTCGCCGGAGGCCGTGTGATAGATCTTGGTCGCGGCCTGCACGCCAAGCTTCGGCTTTTTTGCATCGCCCGTGTTCATCTGCCCCCCGGGAAGATTGCGCGATGATCCATTGGCTCATCCCTGCGAAAATCAGTCTGTAACTATCCTACTTTCCTGTCAAGCACCGGCGATGATAACTGTATCACGAAAATCGGGTGACATACCTATCTATTTGTTTTAATGGTATTTTCACGCCCTTGAAATACATGTTGCTTTCCTACATACTTCTGGACTGACACGGACTGGAGAGGAGAGGAGGAAGGTGAGCTTTCCCCAACGACACGCTGCGGTTGCGATGCGGTCGGGCACGTGGAGCCAAGGCGTGCAAACATGCTAAGACCGCAGCCTCGCAACCCAGGGAAAGACCAGGACCCCATGACCGAAGCTGGCAGCCAGGACGAGCCTGTTCCAGACCCCGATGCCGAGGGGCGCGATCCTGTCCGGCGCATTCCCGACATCATCTCGCTGGTCAAGGATTCCTATAGCGAATTGCGCCCGGCCGAACGCCGTGTCGCCGATGTCGTGCTCGACGACGTCAAATATGCCCTCGACGCCTCCAATGCCGCCCTTGCCCAGCGCGCCGGGGTCAGCGAACCGACGGTGACCCGGTTCTGCCGCGCCATCGGCTGCGAGGGTGTGCGCGACTTCAAGCTGAAGCTGGCGCAGAGCCTCGTCGTCGGTGCGCTCTATCTGGCCAAGTCGCCCTCCGTCAGCAATGACAATGGCATGCCGTTCTGGAACGCCGTGTTCGGCGAGGCGCGCCGGGCGCTGCAGGAGGCCGAGCGGCAGCTCGACCCGGCGCAGCTGCAGAAAGCCGCCGAGCTGATCGCCAAGGCGCGCCAGGTTACGGTCTTCGGCCTCGGCGGCAGCTCCTCGGCGCTGGCGCAGGAAACCCAATACCGGCTGTTCCGCTACGGCATCACAGTCAGCGCCCAGTGCGACCCCTATCTGATGCGCATGACCGCCTCGACGCTCAAGCCGGGCGATCTGGTGATCGCCATTTCGGCCACGGGACGCACCCGCGAAGTGATCGAGGCCGTCGAGCTCGCCAAGCATTACCGCGCCAACGCGATCGCGGTGACCGCGCCCGACACCGAACTCGCCCGCGCCTGCGACGTCAGGCTGACGGTGGCGGTGCCCGAATATCCCGACACGCTGAAGCCGACGGCCTCGCGCTTCGCCTTCCTGGCGGCGATCGACCTTCTGGCGGTGGCCTCGGCCTACAAGCTCGACGGTTCGGCCCGCGAGACGGTGCGCCGCATCAAATACAACGCCCAGATCCACCGCACCGGCAAGGAGATGGAGCCGCTCGGAGACTAGCTCCCTTCTCCCCGTTCACGGGGAGAAGGTGCCGGCAGGCGGATGAGGGGCGGCGCCGCGTTCGACAATTGAGATTTTTACGCCGTGTGCGGCGTGTTGCAGGAAGAGGGAAAGACATGCTCGAGATAGCCCCATCGAAACAGGCAGCCGCATGGCTCGGGTCCTTTGCCAAGGTACTAGAAGCGGGAGACGCGGCGGCCGTGACCAACCTGTTTGTCGATGACTGCTACTGGCGCGATCTTCTGACCTTCACCTGGAACATCACGACCATGGAAGGCCGCGAGGCAATCGCCGACATGCTGAAAGCTGCGCTGGCGACGACCAAGCCCAGGGCATGGCAGCTGATCGGCGAGGCAACTTCGGAGGAGGGCACCATCGAGGCCTGGTTCAGCTTCGAAACCGCGGTGGCGTCAGGCGAAGGCATCATGCGGCTGCGCGACGGCCGCTGCCGGACATTGTTCACCGCGATGACGGACCTCAGGGGATTCGAGGAGCGCAAGGGGGCGGGGCGGCCGCTCGGCGTGCGTCACCAGGCCGATCCAAAGCGCGAGACCTGGTCGGAGGCGCGGGCGCGCGAGACGCGCGAGCTCGGCACCGAGGAACAGCCCTACTGCCTGGTCATCGGCGGCGGCCAGGGCGGCATCATGCTGGGGGCGCGGCTGCGCCAGCTCGGCGTGCCGACCATCGTCATCGAGAAGAATGCGCGGCCGGGCGATTCCTGGCGCAACCGCTACCGCACCCTCGTGCTGCACGATCCGGTCTGGTACGACCATCTGCCCTACATCCCCTTCCCCGAAAACTGGCCGGTGTTCACGCCCAAGGACAAGATGGGCGACTGGCTGGAAATGTACACGCGCGTCATGGAGCTCAACTACTGGGTCGCCACCAAATGTCTCAGCGCGTCCTATGATGAGGCCGAAAAAGTCTGGACCGTGGTGGTCGACCGCGTCGGCCGGCAGATCACGCTGAAGCCCAAGCATATCGTCTTCGCCACCGGCGCCTACGGCCCGCCACGGCGGATCGATCTTCCGGGTGCCGACCGGTTCAAGGGCGAATTGCTGCACTCCAGCCAGTATGCCAGCGGCGAGAAATTCCGGGGCAGACGTGTCGCTGTCATCGGCGCGGCAAGCTCCGGCCACGATGTCTGCGTCGACCTCTGGGAAAGCGGCGCCGAGGTCACCATGATCCAGCGTTCACCGACGACGGTGGTCAAATCGAGCACGCTGATGGAAGTCGGCTTCGAGATCTTCTCGGAAGACGCACTGGCGCGCGGCATCACCACCGAGAAAGCCGACATGATCGTCGCCTCGACACCGTTCGCGCTGGTGCCCAAGGGCCAGCGGACGCTTTACGAGGTGATCAAGGCGCGCGACGCGGCCTTTTATGACCGCTTGCGCGCCGCCGGCTTCGCCCTCGATTTCGGCGACGACGAGACCGGCCTTCTGATGAAGGCCTACCGCACCGGCTCCGGCTACTATATCGATGTCGGCGCTTCCGACCTGATCATCGACGGCAAGATCGGCATCCGCAGCGGCGTCGCCATCAAATCGCTGACCCCGAGCGGCATCCTGTTCGAGGACGGCAGTGAACTCGCCGCCGACGCCATCATCGCCTGCACCGGCTATCAGTCGATGAACGAGAATGTCGCTGCGATCGTCTCGCGCGAGGTCGCCGACAAGGTCGGCCCGTGCTGGGGTCTTGGCTCGGGCGTCAAGGGCGACCCGGGACCGTGGCAAGGCGAGCTGCGCAACATGTGGAAGCCGACCGCGCAGGAAGCACTGTGGTTCCACGGCGGCAATCTGGCGCTGTCGCGCTTCTATTCGAAATATGTGGCGCTGCAGATCAAGGCGCGGATGGAAGGCATTGAGACGCCGGTTTTTGGGGCGGTTAGCAATTCAAGCAACGAGCGTCCTATGGATTCGTCATCCTAGGGCGAAGCAAGGAGCGAAGCGACGCGGCGCAGACCCTAGGATCCATGCCGCGCCATTCGTGCACGCGAAAGCGGACCAGAATCGGCTTTCAATGCACCAACGGCGATGAAGGGCCTATCGAACAACCATCCTGATCCGTCGCATTCTTCGGCAATGGTCACGGCATGGATCCTCGGGTCTGCGCGTCCGCTTCGCTTCCGCTCCGCCCGTGGATGACGAAGTCGCGCAGAACTTTCACTCATGCCGGTGCCCAAAGTGCCTCGCCGCCACCTCGACATGCGTGTGTGACGCCTGCGCCACGAAACGCTCGGTCTCGTTGTGATCAGCCGCCTGGTTCGGCCACCAGGTGCCGCCGATAACGATGCCTTCCGACACCAGCCTCTGGTCGGCGACCAATGACGCGCCGACCGCATCGACAAAGGTGAAGCGGCCCGGGCGCTGCCGGAGCACGGCGACATCGCCGACGGTGCCCACCGCCAGCGTGCCGAGATCAGGCCGCGCGATCGCCCGCGCCGGCGCTTGCGTGGCGGCGCGCAGGACCTCGACCAGCGGCATGCCGAGCGCCAGCAGCTTCGACATGCAGACCAGGATGTCGAAGGCCGGCCCGTCGACGCAGTAGAGATGCACGTCGCTCGAGATCACGTCCGGGGCCAGTCCTTCCTTAAGCATGGCGCGGGCGACGGCGAAATCGAACGAGCCCATGCCGTGGCCGATGTCGAAGATGACGCCGCGCTCGCGCGCCAGCCGCATGTCCGGCCGCACCGCGCCGGAAGCAAATACCGGCGCATTGGGAAACGGCCGGAAGCAGTGGGTGAGGATGTCGCCCTTGCGCAGGCGCGGCAAGACTTCCGAGCGGCCGGGCGGCGGCTCGTCGATATGCGCCATCAGCGGCAGGCCGGCCTGGTCGGCGGCCTCCAGCGCGAGATCCACCGGGGCGATGCCGCTGGTGCCGCCGGCATGCTTGCCCGAGCGAACCTTGACGCCGACCACCACATCGCGGTGCTCGCGCACGGCTGCGACCACCTCGCGCGGTTCGCACAGCCTGAGGTCGCTGCATTCGCCGACCGACACCGTCTGCGAGAAGCCGAAAATGCCGGCAAAGGAAATGTTGACATAGGCCAGGATGCGCACCTTCGAGCGCTCCATGACGTGGCGGCGGAAGCCGAGGAAATTGCCGGCGCCCGCACTGCCCGCATCGATGAAGGTGGTGGTGCCGCTCTTTGCGGCCAATCTATCGGCATCGACGCCGAGCGAGGTGCCGCCCCAATAGACGTGGCTGTGCAGGTCGACGAGGCCCGATGTGACGATGCAGCCGCCGGCATCGACGATCTGCGCGGCGCTGGTCACCGGGATATCGGCATCGATCGCGGCGACCCGGCCATTGGCAATGGCGACATCGCGCGGCGCATCGATGCCGGCCGCCGGATCGATCAGCCGTCCACCCTTCAGCAGGAGGTCGAATTGCATGGGGGGAACCTCCGCTTGGTTGCTTTGCCTACAGAGGCCGGTAGGCGACCGCCTCGACCTCGATCTTGATGTCGATCATCAGCCGCGATTCGACCGTGGTGCGGGCCGGCGGGTTTTTGGGGAAGTGCCGTGCATAGACCGCGTTGAAGGCGCCGAAATCGCGCGCATCTTCCAGCCAGACCGTGGTCTTCACCACATCGTCCATGGTGCAGCCGGCCAGTGCCAGCGCGGCCTTGATGTTGGCGAGCACCTGCTCGGTCTGTTCCGATATGCCGCCCTTGACCACGATGCCGTCGCTGCCGACGGGAACCTGGCCCGAGACATAGACGAGATCGCCGGCACGCACGGCGGGCGACAGCGGCACATGCGACGTTCCAAAACATTGCTTGGGCAAGGGAAGGCCTCCTCCGATGACAGGGCGGGGCGCCGTGACAGCGCCCGCTTCGATCGACATTTACCCCGATCGGGGCGATCCTCATAGAGGCCTTGTTGGAAAGCAACATTCCCAGGAATTCATGTTGCTTTATTACAGACGCGCTTGCATCCTGCGCTCTGGCGGCCCGCCTTGCAGCCGCAGCGCACAGACGCATTTGCCAGACCGGAGACAGCAGCAATGACCTACGACAAGAACCCGTTTCCGGCAGGCGATGCCGATCGCCACGCGCTCTGGGAAATGCTGGTGCGGCGCGACATCGACGCCTTCATCGGCCAGGACTGGGCCATGGTCGAGGATGATTTCGTCGGCGAGAGCTTCTTCGGCATGCATGCTCATTTCCTGCATAACGCCGACGCCTGGCGGCTGCAGTTTCCAAGGCTGGACATCTACCGCGACGAATGGCTGCGCCAGGCCAGGGAGACGGCGGCGACCAAATTCGCCGAGCCGCTGCGCGAGGCGCTGTTTCGCGTCACCAACATGCGCGACATCGATGTCGACGGCGACCGCGCCGTGCTGCACAAGAAATTCGACGGCTCGGTCGCCAAGGCGGACGGCAGCGTCGACCGCTTGAAATGGCAGACGCTGTATTTCTGCAGCAAGGTCGGCGGCAGCTGGAAGATCGCCGGCTTCGTCGGCTACATGCCGCATCCGCTCGGCAGCTAATGCATGTCGCCCAGAAGTGGCCCCGGTTTTGGGAGAACGGTATGCATGAGAATAGAGACCGGCAGCTGCAAGCCGCCGGTCAGTAGAGCGTGACGAAGGCCGGAAACAGCATGCCGGTCGCCCGGAAGTGCTCGACCAGTTCGATGGCCGGGAAGATGGCGAGGAAATAGAGCCCGTCGAAAAACGTGCGCTTCAGTGCCCGCGTCGAGAACCGCAGTTCGTCATCGTCACGGTATAGCAGCGGGTTTGGCCAGAACCGGGGCGTGCTTTTGGTGTAGGCAAGATAGGCCGGGCCGAACTTGCCGAGCAGAAATTCGGCTTCCTTGCGCGCCGTGACGCGAAAGATGAAAAAGCTGGCAAGCCCAAGCGCCACGGCCGCCATCAGCGAACCGTAGAGCAATCCGACGCCGACCGCGCCGACCGTCGAGAAGAAATAGAGGGGGTTCTGCGTTGTCGAGAACGGTCCCGTCGAGACCAGTTCCTCGTTCTTCTTGCCGCCGACATAGAGAATGCTCCAGAGCCGTCCGACGACACAGACGAGCACCAGGCAAAAGCCGAAGAATTCGATCGTTTCGTGCCCGTCCGAGCCCTCGCTCAGCGCCGGTTTGGTGAGAAACAGCAGCAACACCGCCAGCGCCGCCGCAACCCGCACGAAGATCAGCCGCTTGCGCTGGTCGAAGGCCTGCGAAACCCGCTTGAGGGAAGCGTAGGTCATTGGTGTTTTCCTGGGGCACTGACGAGTGCCCGTGGGCAATGGGCATGACATTGATGGCGGATGAAAGGCGCACGCCCTCTATCGGCGCAGCGCCGGGCGTTCGTAAAGGCCCTTTGCGCGACCACGCCCATTCTTACGAATTTGTATGCCGCCGGACAGGGTGATGTGAACTCTGCTGCCTATCCTTAGACGCCGGCCTGCCATTTAGGGGCCGGATTCAGTTGCGGCAGCCGGACCACCGGCATCAAACAAGGAATGGTTTCATGAGAAGATTTGCGCTTGCCATCGTAGTCGGCACCCTCGCCGTCTCCGGCGCGATTTCCCCGGTCTTTGCCGCCACCGCGCCTTGCGAGGAGACGCTGAAAGCCCTTCGCGCGGCCGAGGCAGCGGCCACGCTCAGCGCCGCCGACAAGACCAAGGTCTTGGAGCTGGAGAGCAAGGGCATCGAGCGCTGCAATGCGGACGATGACAAGCGAGCCGACGACTTTTTCGCCCAGGCCATGAAGGTCATGGGCAAGTAATTCCGCGAACCACCAGCCTCAGGATATCAGCCATGCTCTCTCCCAATGTGCAGAAGAAGATCGGACCGGACCACAACAGGGTTCCAGACGTCACCTTCGACTTCTGGCTGATCAAGCTGATGGCCGTGACCATGGGCGAGACGGCGGCTGACTACCTCGCCGTCAATCTCGGCCTTGGGCTGACCGTCACGTCGCTGATCATGACCGGCATCCTGATCGTAGCCCTCGTCCTGCAGTTCGCGCAGAAACGCTATGTGCCATGGGCCTACTGGCTGGCGGTGGTGCTGATCAGCGTCGTCGGCACGCTGGTGACGGACAACCTCGTCGACAATTTCGGCGTGCGCCTGCAGACGACGACGATTGCCTTCTCGGTTGCGCTCGCCGCGACATTCGCGGTCTGGTACGCCAGCGAAAGAACGCTGTCGATCCACACCATCTTCACCACCAGGCGCGAAATCTTCTATTGGCTGGCGATCCTGCTGACCTTCTCGCTCGGCACCGCCGCCGGCGACCTCGTCGCCGAAACCTTCGACATGGGCTATCTCACCACGGGGCTGCTGTTCGGCGGCGTCATCGCGATGATCGCGCTCGCCTATTGGCTGCTCAATCTCGACGGCATCCTGGCCTTCTGGCTCGCCTACATCCTGACGCGGCCGCTTGGCGCTTCCTTCGGCGACCTGCTGTCGCAGCCGGTCGAATATGGCGGTCTCGGTTTCGGCACCACCTTCACCAGTCTGATCTTCCTCGGCTGCATCGCGGCCCTCGTTCTCTATATGACATTGAAGAAAACAGCCGACGATGCCGACGAGATCCTGCTGGAGTCGGACTGACTGAGGGCGCGGACGTGCTTGCGTTGACCGGCGGCATGCCTTGGCGAACAGCAAAAAAGCCAATCGCTTTGGGAGCCGCTCCGAATACCTGCGGGCGCATGACATCCTAGGAACAAGCCCGCGCCGGTGATAGCCTGTCCGGGGTATCGGTAATCAACCGGAACAACGATGCGACTTCTTCTTGTCGAGGACGACCACAGGACGGCCGACTACATCGTCAAGGGATTGACCGAGGCCGGCCATGTCTGCGACTTGCTGCGCAACGGGCATGACGCGCTTTTCGCGGCGACCAGCGGCAACTATGATGTGATCGTCGCCGATCGCATGATCCCGGGCCTCGACGGCCTGTCGATGGTCAAGGCGGTCCGAGCCGCGGGCGTACGGACACCGGCAATCTTTCTCACCTCCGTCGGCGGCATCGACGACCGGGTCGAGGGGCTTGAGGCCGGCGGCGACGACTATCTGGTCAAGCCCTTCGCCTTCTCCGAGCTTCTCGCCCGCATCAACGCGCTTGGCCGGCGGCCTGCCGCGCAGGAGCAGAAAACCGTCCTGCGGGTCGCCGACCTCGAGATGGACCTGATCATGCGGCGGGTCACGAGGCAGGGCCAGCCGATCGATCTGCAGCCGCGGGAGTTCAGCCTGCTGGAAGTGCTGATGCGTGGCGAAGGACGCGTCATCACCCGCACCATGCTTCTGGAGCGCGTCTGGGATTTTCATTTCGATCCCCGGACTAGCGTCGTCGAAACCCATATCAGCCGGCTGCGGGCCAAGGTCGACAAGCCTTTCGAAACCCAGCTCATCCACACGGTCCGCAACACCGGCTATAGCCTGCACGCGCCGTCATGATCGGAACATGGTCCCGCCTGCTGCGCAGCACGCCGTTCCGGCTCGCCTTGACCTTCGCCTTCCTGTTCATGCTGGCCTTCGTTCTGTCGGGCGCCATCGTCTACCAGATGATGAGCGCCGATCTTGCCGAACGGCTCGACGAGACCATCAAGGAAACCTATTCGGTCGTGGCGGCGACCTATGCCGGGAACGACCTCGAGGACATGGTTGCCACGATCGAAAGCCATGCCAAGCTCAGCCCCAAGAAGGAGCAGCTGTTTTCACTGACCGACGCGGCCGGAAATCGCCTTGCCGGCAACTTTACCGCGGCCGGCCTTCCCGACGGGTTCTCGATGTTCGACGCGGTATTGCCCGGCGTGCCGCCGGACACCGAGTACCGTGCCTTTTCCGGTTCGATCGGCGGCAACAATCTGACGGTTGCCTTCAGCCTTTCCGAGACGGAGGAGCTGGAACAGGTGGCGCTGATGAGCTTCGGCTGGGCAACGCTGATCATCACCGGGCTGGCGGTCGCCGGTGGCGCCCTGCTTGCCTCGCGCGTCCAGCGCCGTCTCGACGGCATTGCCGCCACAATGGTGGATGTCTCGCATGGACGGTTGGACACCCGCATTCCCCTGACCGGCAAGGGCGATGACATCGACATCGTCTCCAGCCAGGTCAATGCCGCGCTCGATCGCCTGTCGGCGCTGGTCGAAGGCATGAAACAGGTCAGCGCCAACATCGCCCACGATCTGAAGACGCCGCTCAACCGGTTGCAGATGATCCTCGACACCGCGTCGGAAAAGAACCTGTCGGGTCAAAAGGTCGCCGGTGAACTGGCGGAGGCACATGCCGAGAGCCTGCAGATCAACGAGACCTTCGATGCGCTGCTGCGCATCGCGCAGATCGAGGCCGGCGCCCGCAGGGCGCGGTTCACCGATGTCGATCTGGGCGAGATCCTGCAGACCATCGCCGAGATCTACACCGACGTTGCCGAGGACGACGGAAAATCGCTGTCGTTGGCGCAACTGCAGGACACGACGGACCGGATCCATGGCGATCGCGAGCTGTTGACGCAGATGTTCGCCAATCTGGTCGAGAACGCGCTGCGCCATTGTCCATCAGGCACATCCATCAAACTGTCGGTGATGCGCCAGGGCGAACGCGTCGTTGCCAGCGTCGCCGACAATGGCCCCGGCATTCCGGCGGAAGAGCGTGAGAAAGTGTTCCAGCGGCTCTACCGGCTCGACCACAGCCGCTCGACGCCGGGCAGCGGCCTTGGCCTCAGCCTTGTCAGGGCCATCGCCGACCTGCACGGCGCATCGATTACGCTCGAGGATGGGCAGCCGGGTCTTGCGGTGGTGGTGAGTTTTCTCCCCCCTTGAGGGGGAGATGTCGCCGCAGGCGACAGAGGGGGTCGCCTCGCGTGAAGCGCTAACGCCCATCTGTCGCAAGGAGTCGCATCCGGTCGAACCGACCCCCTCTGGCCTGCCGGCCATCTCCCCCTCGAGGGGGGAGATCAGCAGCTTCACCGGTCGATGCGCGTCGACAGGATGATCGACGACAAAGTCCGCTCGACCCCGTCCATGGCGCCGATCTGGTCGAGCAGCATATCGAGGTCGCGGATCGACGGCGCGTCGACGATGACGATCATGTCGAAATTGCCGCTGACCGAATGCAGCGTCCTGACCGGCGCCAGGGCGCGCAGGCCGCGCACCACCTTGTCGGCGAGCTTGGGCGTGACGGTGAGCAGCACATGTGCCCGCACCAGCCCCTGCTCATAGTCCGGCGCCAGCCGCACACCATAGCCTGATATGATGCCGCGCTGCTCCAACCGTTCGATGCGGCTCTGCACGGTCGTGCGCGAAACGCCAAGCCGCCGCGCGAGCTCGGCGGTCGAGGCGCGCGCATTCTCGCGCAGCAGCGAAAGCAGGGCCTGTTCGGCGTCACTCAGCATTTCGACGATTCCTATCGGCAGATTGCGCAATCAGAGTTTCGTTTCGAACAATTCCACGCTTCCTTTCGACGGGCAAGCTGCGATTCTGCTCACAAGAACAAGCTTTCACGCGAGGGATCGGTCATGAAGAAAATTGTTGTTGTCGGCGCCGGCAAGATCGGCTCGACCATTGCCGAGATGCTCGCCGCCACGGGTGATTACCAGGTCACCCTCGTCGACCGCTCGGCGGCACAGCTCACTGCCGCCGAAGTGCCGGCCACGGTTGCGACGCTGGAACTCGACATCGAAGCCGCCGGCACCTTGGAAGCAGCACTCGCGGGCAAGTTCGCGGTGCTCAGCGCCGCCCCCTTCCACCTGACCACCCGCATCGCCGAGGCGGCGGCCAGTGCCGGCGTGCACTATCTCGACCTCACCGAGGACGTCGTCTCGACCCGCCGGGTCAAGGAATTGGCGCGTTCGGGCAAGAGCGCCTTCATTCCGCAATGCGGCCTGGCGCCGGGCTTTATCTCGATCGTCGCCAACGATCTCGCCAGCCGCTTCGACTCTCTGGAAAGCGTGCGTATGCGCGTCGGCGCCCTGCCGCAATATCCGTCCAACGCGCTGAACTACAATCTGACCTGGAGCACTGACGGCGTCATCAACGAATATTGCGAGCCCTGCGAAGCGATCGTCGAGGGCGAGCTGGTCGAAGTGCCGCCGCTGGAGGAGCGCGAGGAATTCTCGCTCGACGGCGTCACCTACGAAGCGTTCAACACCTCGGGTGGCCTCGGCACGCTGGCCGAGACGCTGAAGGGCAAGGTGCGCACGCTGAACTACCGCACCATCCGCTATCCCGGCCACGCCGCGATCATGAAGGCGCTGCTCAACGATCTCGGCCTGCGCCATCGCCGCGACGTGCTGAAGGACATTTTTGAAAGCGCCTTGCCGGCGACGCTGCAGGACGTGGTCATCGTCTTCGTCACCGTCTCCGGCCGCAAGAACGGCCGCCTGCTGCAGGAGACCTACGCCAACAAGATCTACTCGAAGCGTATCGGCGATCAGGTGCGCAGCGCCATCCAGATCACCACCGCCTCCGGCATCTGCGCCGTGCTCGACATGCTGGCCGACGGCAGCCTGCCGGCGACCGGCTTCGTCAAGCAGGAAGACATCGCGCTCGACGCGTTTCTGGCCAACCGTTTTGGCCACGCCTATGCGCAGGACGAAATGGTAAGCCGGCTGGCGAGCTGAACGATGGGCAGGTGGAGGAAAAGGAAGAGAGCTGACTCGTGTTGGCGCCCTTCTTCTCCCCCGTCGATCGGGGGAGAGGTGTCGAGTGAAGCTCGACGGGAGTGGGGGTCGACCGGCTCAGGTGTTATGATTTCGGACTAGAGGCGGTGCCTCGCCCTGATTGAGGCCCTGATTGAGTTGCCAGCGGCGGCGCATTTGAGGACCGGCTTCCCCCACTCCGTCGCTGCTACGCAGCGCCACCTCTCCCCCCTCCGGAGGGAGAGGAAAGGAGCCGTCTCAAATATGCAGCGCGTGGCCCAGCGCCTTGAGCGCCGCTTCCTGGAACCCCTCGCCTTGCGTCGGATGGGCATGGATCGTGCCGGCAATGTCCTCCAGCCTCGCGCCCATCTCCAGCGCCAGCCCGAACGCCGCCGCCAGTTCCGACACGCCCTGCCCGACCGCCTGGATGCCGAGCACCAGATGGTTGTCGGCGCGCGCCACAACGCGGACAAAGCCGTCCTCGCCCAGCTTGGTCATCGCCCGGCCGTTGGCGGCGAACGGGAATAGGCCGATCTTGATCTCGCCGCCGAGTGCCTTGGCCTCTTCCGGCGACAAGCCTGCCGTCACCAGTTCCGGATCGGTGAAGCAAACGGCCGGTATCGCGCGCTTGTCCCAGCTGCGCTTGTGACCGGCAACGATCTCGGCGACCATCTCGCCCTGCGCCATCGCCCGGTGCGCTAGCATCGGCTCGCCGGTGACGTCGCCGATGGCGAAGATGCCGCGCATCGAGGTGCGGCACTGCTCGTCGATGCGGATGAATTTGCCAGCCATATCAAGGTCGATCTGCTCGAGCCCCCAGCCTTCGGTCACCGGCTTGCGGCCGACCGTGACCAGGATTTTTCCGGCGGCGACCTTGGCGCTCTTGCCGTCCGACGTCTCGACCAGCAGCGTGTCACCCTTGGCACCCTTGGCCTTGGCGCCCGTCATCACCTCGATGCCGAGCGCGTTGAGCCGCTTAACCACCGGACGCGTGAGCTCGGCGTCATACTGCGCCAGCACGCGCGGCAGCGCCTCGACCACGGTCACCTTGGCGCCCATTTTGGCGAAGGCCATGCCGAGTTCCAGCCCGATATAGCCGCCACCGACGACAGCGAGTTTTTTCGGCACGTCGCTCAGGGCCAGCGCCTCGGTTGACGAAATCACCGGGCCGCCAAAGGGCAGGAACGGCAATTCGACCGGCGCCGAGCCGGTGGCGATGACGATCGCCTCGGCGCGGATGACTTGGCTTCCCGTCTCGGTCTCGACCTCCACAGTCTTGCCGTCGCGAAAGCTCGCCCAGCCATGCACGGTCTTCACCCCGGCCTTCTTCAGCAGGCCGGCGACGCCACTGTTGAGCCGGCTGACGATGCCGTCCTTCCAGGCGATTGTTTTGGCGAGGTCGAGCGTCGGCGCGGTGACCGAGATGCCGAGCGGGCTGTTGCCGCCTTCCATGTGCGAGACCTTCTCGAACTCTTCCGCCGCATGGATCAGCGCCTTGGACGGGATGCAGCCGACATTGAGGCAGGTGCCGCCCGGTTTGCCGGCTTCCACGATCACCGTATCGACGCCGAGCTGTCCGGCACGGATGGCGCAGATGTAACCACCGGGACCGGCGCCGATGACGAGCAGCTTGCAGGAGATTTCTTTCATGATGGCATCCTAACTATTTGTCGCGCCTGCTAGAAAAGAGTGCCCTGCAGCGATCCTTCGCGCCCCCCTTGAAGCGCGACATCTCCCCCCTCGAGGGGGAGATGTCGCCGAAGGCGACAGAGGGGGTCGCCGGGCGTAGAGCGCCAGCCTGCATCTGTCGCGCAAGGCGGTCGCGTCCAGTCGTACCGACCCCCTCTGGCCTGCCGGCCATCTCCCCCTCGAGGGGGGAGATTACGCGCTCCACTGCTTTCGCTAACTTTCGCCACCGTAAGAAGAAAACCGGCCCGACAGAGCAGAGGGGGACACTGTCTCGCCGAAATCTCCATCTCCGCCCTCAATCCACAAAAATCAGCGCCGGCGTTTCCAGCAGCGTCTTGATGCGCTGGATGAACACCGCCGCGTCCCAGCCGTCGATGACGCGGTGGTCGAAGCTGGACGACAGGTTCATCATCTTGCGCGGCATGAACTGGGTGCCGTCCCACACCGGCCGCACCATCATCTTGTTGACGCCGATGATCGCCACTTCCGGATGGTTGATGACCGGCGTCGTCGCCACGCCGCCCATGGCGCCGAGCGAGGTGATGGTGATGGTCGAGCCGGACAGTTCGTCACGCGTTGCCGTGCCGGACTTGGCCGCCTCGGCCAGCCTGATGATTTCGGCGCCGCACTCCCAGATGTCGCGCGCCTCGGCGTGCTTGACGACAGGCACCACCAGCCCGGACGGCGTCTGCGCGGCGATGCCGATATGGATGCCGCCATGCTGGTGGATGATGCCGGCCTCGTCGTCGAACAGCGAATTGAGATTGGGCTGGTCCGATATCGCCTTGACCATCGCCCGCATCAGGAACGGCAGCAGCGTCAGCTTCGGCCTCTCCACGCCAGGGCGCTTCTCGTTGTTGAGCGCGGCGCGCAATTCCTCGAGCGCGGTGACGTCGATTTCCTCGACATAGGTGATGTGCGGGATGCGCGATTTCGACAGCGACATCTTCTCGGCGATCTTGCGCCGCAAGCCCACCACCTTGATGTCCTCGACGGTATCGTTGCGGGCGAGGCCGGACATCCTGGCGACCTGCGGGCCGCGGGCCAGGAACGCCTCGATGTCCTCATGGCCGATGCGGCCGGCCGGGCCGGATCCCGCAACCTGTCTGAGATCGATACCTGCCTCCTTTGCCCGCAGACGAACAGCCGGCGAGGCCAGCGGTTTTTCGACCTCGGGACGCGGTGCGCCGGCGGGCGCGGCAACTCCGGATGTCGGCGCTGTACCCCCACCCCTAGCCCCTCCCCACAAGGGGGAGGGGGATTCTCTCTGCGCTGCTCGCGCACTTTTTGCGGAGGACTCTGATGATGGCGAAGTAGATTTTGCTCCGCCCTTGGAGGCCGTGGCGCGTCCCCCTCCCCCCTGCGGGGAGGGGTCAGGGGTGGGGGTACTCTTGGCGCCCACCTCGACTTCCTGCGCCGCCGCACCTTTCACATTCCCCTCGCCCGCCACCTTCAGCCGCACGATGGGCGAACCGATTGCCACCGTGTCGCCGATCTCGGCGCCCAGCCACAGGATTTCGCCGTCGACGGGCGACGGGATTTCGACCGTCGCCTTGTCGGTCATCACAGCGGCTAGCACGCTGTCCTCGCGGACGATGTCGCCGATCTTGACGTGCCATTCGACGAGCTCGGCCTCGGCGACACCTTCGCCGACGTCGGGCAGCTTGATGATGTGCTCGCCCATCTCAGGCCTCCATGGTTTCGAGGAGAGCGCGGCCGACCCGGGCGGGACCGGGGAAATAGTCCCACTCCTGCGCATGCGGATAGGGCGTGTCCCAGCCGGCGACCCGTGCCACCGGCGCCTCCAGATGGTAGAAACAATTTTCCTGCACCAGCGCCGACAGCTCGGCGCCGAAGCCGGAGGTCAGCGTCGCCTCATGCACGATGACGCAGCGCCCGGTCTTCTTGACCGAAGCGACGATGGTGTCGAGGTCGAGCGGCAGCAGTGTCCTGAGGTCGATGATCTCGGCATCGATGCCGGTTTCCTCGACGGCGGCCTGCGCGACATAGACCATGGTGCCGTAGGCGAGCACGGTGATGGCAGAACCTGGCCGGCGGATCGCCGCCTTGCCGAGCGGCACGGTGTAGTGGCCGTCGGCGACCTCGCCCAGCTCATGCTTCGACCACGGCGTCACCGGCCGGTCGTGATGGCCGTCGAACGGACCGTTGTAGAGCCGCTTCGGCTCCAAAAAAATCACCGGATCCGGATCCTCGATCGCCGCAATGAGCAGCCCCTTGGCGTCGTGTGGATTGGACGGCACCACGGTCTTCAGCCCCGACACATGGGTGAACAATGCTTCCGGGCTCTGGCTGTGCGTCTGGCCGCCAAAAATGCCGCCGCCGGTCGGCATGCGCACCACGATCGGACAGGTGAAATCGCCGTTCGAGCGGTAGCGCAGCCGCGCCGCTTCCTGCGTCAGCTGGTCGTAGGCGGGATACATGTAGTCGGCAAACTGAATCTCCACGCAGGGCTTCAGCCCGTAGGCGGCCATGCCGATGGCCGAGCCGACAATGCCGGATTCGTTGATCGGCGCATCGAAGCAGCGGCTCTTGCCGTATTTGGCCTGCAAGCCTTGCGTGCAGCGGAAGACGCCGCCGAAGAAGCCGACATCCTCGCCGTACACGACGACGCGGTCGTCGCGCGCCATCGACACGTCCATGGCGTCCCGAATGGCCTCGATCATGGTGCGTCTCGGCATGGCTCAGACTCCCGCCTGCTGCCGCTGGCGTCTGAGATGCGGCGGCATCTCGGCATAGAGCCCTTCGAACATGTCGCGCGTCGACGGCTTGCCGCCGGCATGCAGCGTGCCGTGGCTTTCCGCTTCCTTCTGCGCCGCGATCACCGTGTCGAGGATTTCCGCCTCGGCCTGCGCGTGCCGTTCGTCCGACCAGACGCCGAGCGCGATGAGATGGTTCTTCAGCCGCACGATCGGATCGCCGAGCGGCCAGGCGTCGGATTCGGTCTTGGGCCGGTAGGCGGAGGGATCGTCCGAACTCGAATGCGCGCCGGCGCGGTAGGTGACATATTCGACCAGCGTCGGCCCGAGATTGCTGCGCGCGCGCTCCGCCGCCCATTTGGCGACCGCATGCACCGCGAGATAGTCGTTGCCGTCGACGCGCAATGACGGGATGCCGAAGCCGAGGCCCCGGGCAGCAAACGTGCCCGAGCCGCCGCGCGCGATGCCTTGAAAGGTCGAGATTGCCCACTGGTTGTTGACGACGTTGAGCACGACCGGCGCCTTGTAGGTGGAGGCGAACACCAGCGCCGAATGAAAGTCGGATTCGGCCGTCGAGCCGTCGCCGATCCAGGCGGCTGCGATGCGCGAATCGTTCGATATCGCCGAGGCCATCGCCCAGCCGACCGCCTGGATGTACTGCGTCGCCAGATTGCCGGAGATCGAGAAGAAGCCGTGCTCCTTCGACGAATACATGACCGGCAATTGCCGGCCCTTCAGCGGATCGGCCTCGTTGGAATAGATCTGGTTCATCATCGTGACCATCGGATAGCCGTCGGCGATGAGCAGCCCTGCCTGGCGATAGGTCGGAAAATTCATATCGCCCGGCGCCAGCGCCTTGCGGAAGGCGCAAGCCACCGCCTCTTCGCCCAGATGCTGCATGTAGAACGAGGTCTTGCCCTGCCGCTGCGCCATCTGCATGCGGGCGTCGAAGGTCCGCAGCGTCATCATGTGGCGCAGGCCGGTGAGAAGCTCATCGCTGGACAGCAGCCCGGCCCAGGGACCGACGGCCTCGCCATTGCGGTTCAGCACACGGATGATCGAGAAGGCATGATCGCGGATGGTTCGCGGATCGACATCGATCTCGGGGCGCGGCACCGAGCCGGCCTTGGGGATCGGCACATTGGAAAAGTCAGGCGTCCCGCCCGGCCGCACTTCCGGTTCCGGAACGTGGAAACGCAACATCCCAGCATCGGCCATGACCTTTGTCCTCCAATGTTGCCTGGTGCCGATATTTGCATATCTGCGCCGCCAGGCCAGTGCGAATTCGTCGGGGTAGCATGCGGACGTCGGTCCCGGCCGCGCCGGCCGATCCAGCCTCCCCAGCACCAAGATGAAGATATGTCGACGAAATTTCTTGTCGATGTTGGGGGACGGCGCGCAATTAGGGAGAAGGTTGGGCTGGGTTTGCCGGAAGATAAGGTGATTGGCGAAGGCGGCGAAGCGGCTAATCTCCCCCATCGAGGGGGAGATGTCGCCGAAGGCGACAGAGGGGGTCGCCCAACGTGAAGCGCCAACCTCCATCTGTCGCAAGGAGGTCGCATCCAGTCGAACCGACCCCCTCTGGCCTGCCGGCCATCTCCCCCTCGAGGGGGGAGATCACGCACTCCACCAGTTCACCTCGCCCCCGCATCATGCTAACCAACCCGCCATGGCACAGAAGAAAGCTTACGAGGTCGATGGGTGGCTCGCGAAGCCGGACCAGCGCATTTCGATCGTCCTGCTTTACGGCCCCGATCGCGGCCTCGTCTCCGAGCGGGCGAAGGCCTTTGCCGGCAAGACCGGCCTGCCGCTCGACGATCCCTTCTCGGTGATCAGGCTCGAGGGTTCGGAGGTCGACCGCGACGAGGGCCGGCTGCTCGACGAAGCGCGCACCGTGCCGATGTTTTCCGACCGGCGCCTTTTGTGGGTGCGCAATGCCAGCGGCCAGAAGGCGCTGGCCGACGACGTCAGGGCGCTGACGGCGGAGCCCGCGCGAGACGCGATCATTCTCATCGAGGCCGGCGATCTCAAGAAGGGCGTCGGGCTGCGCGCCATCGTCGAGGCGGCGGACACTGCCATGGCGCTGCCATGCTATGCCGATGAGGCGCGCGACATCGACGGCGTCATTGACGCCGAATTGGGCAAGGCCGGCATGTCGATGACCATGGAGGCGAGGCAGGCGCTGCGTCGCAATCTCGGCGGCGACCGGCTGGCCTCGCGCGGCGAGGTCGAGAAGCTCGTGCTCTACGCACATGGCCAGAACGAGATCGGGCTGGAGGAGGTCAAGGCGATGTCGGGCGACGTCTCCGGCGCCTCTTTCGACGATGCGGTCGACGCGCTCCTCGAAGGCAAGATCGGCGACTTCGACACCGCCTTCACCCGCCATTGCCAGTCTGGCGGCCAGCCCTTCCTGGTGCTGTCCTCGGCAATGCGGCAGTTGCAGCAGATCCAGACCATGCGCGGCCAGATGGAGTCCGGCAACCGCAACGCCGCCTCGGTCGTCGCCGCCGCCCGCCCGCCGGTGTTTTTCTCCAGACGCAAGCTGGTCGAGAAGGCGCTGGAACGTTGGAACGTCGACGCGCTCAGCCGCGCGCTGATGCGGCTGCAGACGGCGGTGCTGCAGACCAGGCGGCGGCCGGATCTATCGGTGGCGTTGGCGCGGCAGGCGCTGCTGGGTATTGCCGTGGAGAGCAGCCGGCTGGCGCAGAGGTAGGAGATTGGCCAATCTCCCCCCTCGTGGGGGAGATTGCTGGCAAGCCAGAGGGGGGCTGTCCCGCCGGCGCCTCTATTGGCTAGAGCGTTTCAGGTTTTGACGGAAGCATATCCTGCGTTTTCGAAGTAGTTTCTGCATTCGTTGGGTTCGATGGTTGATACGAGGTGGCCGAGATGTCGCCATGTGTCTTCGATGGTTCGCTTCTGGGCCGCTCGCATCCAGTGTTTGATCTTGGCGAAGGCTTGCTCGATCGGGTTGAGGTCGGGCGAATATGGCGGCAGATACCAGAGTCTGGCGCCTGCGGAGCGGATCATCTGCCCGATAGCAGCCGACTTGTGGGAACCGAGATTGTCCATGACGACGATGTCTCCGGGCTGGAGCACTGGCACGAGTTGCTGCTCGACATAGGCGCGGAAGCTCTGGCCGTTGATTGGTCCATCGAAGACGCAAGGGGCAGCAAGCCGGTCGAGCCGCAGGGCGCCGAGGAAGGTCAGCGTGCGCCAGTGGCCGTGTGGGGCAAAGCCGCGCAGGCGTTTGCCGCGCGGTCCCCAACCCCGCAGCGGAGCCATGTTGGTCTTGATCCAGGTTTCGTCGATAAACACCAGCCGTTCTGGATCGAGACCCGCCTGCCAAGAGCGCCAGCGTTGCCGTCGCCGTGCGATGTCGGCGCGAGCCTGCTCAAGGGCGAACAGCGTTTTTTTAAACCGCAACCCCTCGCGCCGCAGGAAGTGCCATACCGTATCGTGCGAGACCTTTACACCGCGTGCCGCAAGTTCGTTTTTCAGCCGTGTAGCGACAAATGCGGCATCTGGTTGATCCGCTCCACAATGAAGGCCCGGTGCGGCTCCAGAACACGCTTGCGGTGGCCGCCCATCTTACCTGGCGCCACAGACCCATTGGCCCGATAGCGCTGCGACCACTTCACCGCAGACGAGACCGCAATGCCAAAACGAGCCGCTACCGAACGGCAGCTCTCGCCGGCCTCGATCGCTCCAACAACACGCTCACGAAGATCGTTTGAAATGGGAGCCGTCATGAGATGCTGGCCTCCGATCCAGCCAGCATCTTGAATCACAAAATCACTCCGACGGGAATCCCACAGATTCAATCAAATTCTGAACCGCTCTAGAAAGCGCCACCTGACAGCTTGTCAGCTATTCGAAAGTGACTACGGCTGGCGTTCCTTCACGCCCCCCTCTGCCCTACTGGCATCTCCCTCACGTGTGCAGGGCTGTCGCATATGGAATTCCTGAGATGTCTGCCCGGCACGGACCCCCACCCCTAACCCCTCCCCACAAGGGGGAGGGAGACTTCCGTTGGCGCTGGCCCAGGAGCATCGCCTGTCTTTTCGGCGCCAAGAAGAATTAAAGGCACGCGGCAGCGTTCCCTCCCCCTTGTGGGGAGGGTTAGGGTGGGGGTTCTTCTTCGCAAGAATCCATATGCGATAGCCCTGCTCAAGGGGGGAGATCGGCAGCTCTGACCGCGCTACGCTCTGTTCTCCTCGGCCAACTCCGTCAGCAGCTCCAGCGCTTCCTCGGCCCGGTCCGCCGGCACGAACAAATGGTCGTGATAAAAAGCCGAAACCGGGTTCACGCCGATGCCGGCGGCGGCGAGCCGCGTGGCGATGGCGGCGAGGAAGCCGACGGCTTCCAGCGACGAATGGATGTTCAAGGTCAGCATCCGGCAGCGGAATGAAGCGGTCAGTGCCGCAGCGCTGGCCTTCCCCTCGGTTACGATCAGCGTCACGCCCTCACGCTCACGAAAGATCATCACCGGTTCGAGGCCTTCCGGCTGAGCGACGCCAGGCGCCAGCGTGGCGAAGACATAGGTGCCGGCCAGCAGTTCCGGCGTCATCGATGCCAGCAGTGTCTTCAGATCGGTCTCGCCGGTCATTTTTCTCTTCTCTCGACTGATGTGGTGGGCCGCAGCCCGCAACTCCTCAATATCCACGCCCGTCGGGCGCCGATAGCCTGCAAGGGCGACATGGCGATGTCGCTGGCGGCCGGGCTTGCAGAGCTGTCGCATGGCACAATAAAGGAGGTGAGGGCCGATGCCGGTCCGTGAAAGGCCTTCGATGATCGTTCGCCCGCGCCCCACATTCCTGCAGCTGTTCTTCATCATGCGCGGTTCGGTCGTGCCACGCATCCTGCCGCAGATATTGGGCTTCGCGCTTTATTCCGCGATCATCCTGGCCGTGGCGCGCCGGTTCCAGCTTGATTTCAGCGTCTTCAACATCACGCCTTTCGGCCTGGTCGGTGTGACATTGTCGATCTATCTCTCGTTCCGCAACAACGCCGCCTACGACCGTTGGTGGGAGGCGCGCAAGCTGTGGGGCGCGCTGGTCTTCGAAATGCGCAACCTGGCACGCGCCACCACCAGCCTCATCCCGGATCAGACGGAACAGCGCGCCTTGCTGATGGAAGCGCTCGCCTTCTGTCATTTCCTGCGCGGGCAGTTGCGCAAGATCGACAGCATGAAGGATGCCCGTGCCTTCATCGACGCCGAGGCGGACAAGGCAGCAGCCTTTTCCAATCCGGCGGACGAGATGGTCAGGCGCATGGGCCGGCGTGCCAATGCCCAGCGCCGGGCGGGCGACGTCGACACGATCGGCTTTCGTATCCTCGATGAGAGGCTCGCGTCGATCGCCGCCATCCAGGCTGGCTGCGAGCGGATCGCCGGCACGCCCTTGCCGTTCGCCTACACGCTGCTGGTGCATCGCACGGCCTATATCGTCTGCCTGCTGCTGCCGATCGGCCTGATCTCGACCGCCGGCTGGGCAACGCCGCTGTTCACGGCGCTGATCGCCTACACCTTCTTCGGCCTCGACGCGCTTTCGGAAGAGCTCGAGGATCCGTTCGGCACCGAGGCCAACGACCTCGCCCTCGACGGCCTCTGCCGTGTCTGCGAAATCTCGGTGTTCGAAGCGCTGGGCGAAACGCCGCCCAAGATGATCCCGGCGGAAAAGTTCTATTTTTCGTAGGTGAAGCGCGCGGGTTTAAAAGAATCCGCCGCGCTGTCGGATCGCGGCCCCGTGCCACGTCCTTGGATCGACCCCTGCGAAAAGGGCTCGAACCATCAGGAGGGACCACCATGAGCATTTCCGAAACCGCGCCCGTCTCGCCGGGCGCTTTGTGGACCGGCCGCGTGCTCAGCGGCGTCATCGTGCTGTTCATGATCTTCGACGGCGCCATCAAGCTGCCGCCGCTCGATATCGTCACCCAGACGATGGTGCCGCTCGGCTGGCCGGCCGATGCGAATGTCGCGCGCATGCTTGGCGTCATCGGCCTGATCTCGACCGCGCTCTACGCCTTGCCGCGCACCGCGGTGCTCGGCGCCATCCTGCTCACCGCCTATATGGGCGGCGCCATCGCCACCAATGTCCGCGTCGACAACCCGATGTTCTCGCACATGCTGTTCGGCGTCTATCTCGGCATTATCCTGTGGGGTGGCCTGTATCTGCGCGATGCCAGGGTCCGCGCGCTGATCCCGTTCAGCCGATAGATCCGATCGAAGCATCGCTTTCCGCTCGAAGCCTGGAACCCTTTGCCGGGCAATGTCTTAGGGATCGAATCGCCGAGTTGCGAGTTAGAGATTCGCCTGGCGGCGGAGGCGGCCCCTATCGGAGAGGAACGACGATGAAGAAAACGATGCTTTTGATGGCGCTGCTGGTGCCGCTCGCCGCTTGTTCGCAAACGGAAAAAGGCGCGGCCGTAGGCGGCCTCGGTGGCGCTGCCGTCGGTGCGGCGGTCGCTGGCGATCCGGTTGAAGGCGCCGTCGTCGGTGGCGCTGTCGGCGCCGTGGCCGGTGCGCTGATCGGCCGGGCGAGCGAGAGCGGCGAATGCCGCTATCGCGATCGCCGGGGCCGCGTCTACATCGACCGCTGCCCGAGCGGTTATTGATCGGCAGCTCTTACAGACAGAACCGGACAGCAAAACGGCGGGCCTTGGCCCGCCGTTTCCTGGATGCGATAGGGCAATACTTATTCGGCGGTGGCGGCTTCCGCCTCGGCCGGTGCTGCTGCGGCGGCCGCAGCCGCGGCAGCGGCGTCTTCCTGCGCCTTCTTCAAGAGCGAAGCACGTTCCTGCGCCTTCTTGCCCGGCTCGGCCTTCTTCGGGTTGGAACGGGCGTCGCGCTTGACGAGGCCGGCCTCGTCGAGGAAACGCAGCACGCGGTCGGTCGGCTGGGCGCCATGCGCCAGCCAATGCTTGACGCGGTCGGCGTCGACCTTGACGCGTTCGCCATCCTTCGGCAGCAGCGGGTTCCACGAGCCGATCGACTCGATGAACCGGCCGTCACGCGGCGAACGGGCGTCGGCAATGACGACGTGGTAGTAAGGGCGCTTCTTCGAGCCCGCACGGGCCAGTCGGATCTTCAAGGGCATTTATTTTCTCCTAAAAAGGCTGATTTGGTTGATCGGTTGGTGGCTGGTTTCTCAGCCGGCTTTCATCACGCCGTTGGAAGCGGCGATCTGTTCGTGGTGGCGGATCACTTCGCGGACGACGAAGTTGAGGAATTTTTCCGCGAAATCCGGGTCGAGATGGGCATCCTTCGCCAGCTGGCGAAGCCGGGCGATCTGCTGCTGCTCGCGTGCCGGGTCGGCCGGGGGCAGGCCATGCGTCGCCTTCAGCACACCGACCGCCTTGGTGCAGCGGAAGCGCTCGGCCAGCATGTGGATGAGGGCCGCGTCGATGTTGTCGATCGAGGCGCGGTAATCGGCCAGGAGAACGCGGGCGTCGGCCATGTCCTTCTCTTCGTTCATGGCGTCCTCACTTCTTCTTGCCAAGGCCGGGCAGCCCGCCACCGCCGAGGCCGGGAAGCCCGGGGAGTTTCATGCCGCCGGGCAGACCTGGCATGCCGCTGGGCAGGCCACCGCCGCCGGGAAAGCCTTTCATGCCGCCGCCAAGGCCGGCTGCCTGTGCCTGCTTCTGCAAGGCTTCGAGCTGCTTGGGGTCCATCTTCGACAGGTCCGGCATGCCGCCGCCCATCATGCCGCCACCCATGCCCCCGGGGCCGCCCGGCATCATGCCGCCGAGGCCCATCTTGGAGGCGAGGCCACCCATCATGCCGCGCATCAGGCCGCCGCCTTTGCCCTTGCCGCCCATCGCCTTCATCATGTCGGCCATGCCGCGATGCATCTTGAGCAGCTTGTTGATTTCGGCCGCGTCGGTGCCGGAACCGGCGGCGATGCGCTTCTTGCGCGAATGCTTGAGCAAATCGGGATTGGCGCGCTCGGCCTTGGTCATCGACGAGATGATGGCGAGCTGGCGGCCGAACATCTTGTCGTCGAGACCGGCGGCGGCCATCTGGTCCTTCATCTTGCCCATGCCGGGCATCATGCCCATGATGCCGCCCATGCCGCCCATCTTCGACATCTGCTGAAGCTGGCCGGCGAGATCGTTCAGGTCGAACTTGCCCGACTGCATCTTCTTGGCCATCGCCGCCGCCTGTTCGGCGTCGATGTTCTCGGCGGCCTTTTCGACGAGCGAGACAATGTCGCCCATGCCGAGGATGCGGTCGGCGATGCGCTTGGGGTGGAATTCCTCCAGCCCGTCCATCTTTTCGCCAGTGCCGATCAGCTTGATCGGCTTGCCGGTGACGGCGCGCATGGAGAGTGCAGCACCACCGCGGCCGTCGCCGTCCATGCGGGTCAGGACGAGGCCGGTGATGCCGACGCGCTCGTCGAAGCTCTTGGCCAGGTTGACGGCGTCCTGGCCGGTCAGCGAATCGGCGACCAGCAGGATTTCGTGCGGGCTCGACACCTTCTTGATGTCGGCCATCTCGACCATCAGCGGCTCGTCGATATGGGTGCGGCCGGCGGTGTCGAGGATGACGATGTCGTGGCCGCCGAGCTTGGCCGCCTGCACGGCGCGGCGGGCGATGTCGACCGGCGACTGGCCGTCGATGATCGGCAGGGTGGCGACCTTGACCTGTTCGCCGAGCTGGCGAAGCTGCTCTTGCGCGGCAGGACGCCGCGTGTCGAGCGAGGCCATCAGGATCTTCTTGTTCTGACGCTCGGAAAGACGCTTGGCGATCTTGGCCGAAGTGGTCGTCTTGCCCGAACCCTGCAGGCCGACCATCATGATGACGACCGGCGCCGGGGCATTGAGATCGATGGCGACGCCCTCGGCGCCGAGCATCTCGACCAGTTCGTCATGGACGATCTTGACGACCATCTGGCCGGGCTTGATCGATTTGACCACGGCAGCGCCGACGGCCTTCTCGCGCACCTTGTCGGTGAAGGAGCGCACCACTTCCAGCGCCACGTCGGCTTCGAGCAGCGCACGGCGCACCTCGCGCAGCGCCGCCGAGACATCAGCCTCCGACAGCGCGCCGCGGCCGGTCAGGCCGTTCAGGATCGAACCAAGACGTTCCTGTAGCGATTCAAACATTCGTTTTCCTTTTCCCCGGCATCCGGATGATGCCCGAGAGGTAATGCGTTCGCGCCCAGTGTCCAACCAAAAGCCAAAACCAAAAAGCACCCGGGGGCGCTCAGCGCTGCCGGGTGTTGGCTTCCAGGATCGATTTACAGCACTTCACCTCAAAGAGGCTTCGGCGTCCTGGTCGGCTTGCTCGGAGGGATACTCGTCGCGGAATTCGGGGCGTGTAGACAGGAAATCGGACGCAGAGTCAAGACAAAGACCGGATTGCGTCGTTCCCGGGCCTGCAATCAGGCCGTGCTCGCCCGGTCCGGAAGCTCGGCGGCGACCTTGAGCGGAGAACGCGGATGTAGAAGCAGCACGATGGTCAGCAGGCTGCAGGCGATGCCGATGAAGGCGATGAGAACCGCATCCGACGTCGCCCAGCCCGGTCCTTCGAGCGGCCTGGCGTTGAACAAGGCGAAGGAATTGTAGCTTTCCTGATGCGAGATCAGCAGGAAGCCGGTCAGGTTGTTGCCGAGATGAGCACCCAGGGCGGCGCCGAGATTGCCGGTTGCATAGACCACCAGCGTCAGCAGCAGCGCGAAAGCGGCGATCGACGCCAGCACGCAGGCATTGATGGCTGGCGACGAACCCGCGCTCCAATGCAGCGAGGTGAACAGAAGGGCCGGCAGCAGGGCCCAGATGAACGGGCTCTTGAACCGGCTGGCGAGGCCGCGCAGCAGATAGCCGCGAAACAGCAGCTCTTCCGAAGAGGTCTGCAACAGGGTGAGCGCGGCGATCGGGATCACAAACAGCAGCCAGGACGAGAGGCTGATCGGGCCACGCGCGATCTGCGGCTGCAGCAGATAGAGCAGGATTTCGGATATGAACGACGTGATCAGCACCGCGATCAGCCCTTTGAGGAAGCCGGGCCATGAAACTCGTCGGCTGTTGCCGAGCAGCGCCGACAGCTTCTCGCCATGCACCCAGCGCATCGCGACCCACAGGCCGATCCAGATGCCGGCAAACGAGACGAGCGCGGTGAGGATGCCGAGGGGCAAAGCGAGGAGGCCCTGAATGCCGGATGATGGGGTCGCCTGCCAGGCGATGAAGGCATAGGTGCCGCCGACCAGCACGGCCACGGTGGTTGCTGCCCAAAAAAGGACCACCATCCCCGTTCCGAGAAACAGGCGCGGTAAGGTCGTCCTGGCGTTCGGCGAATACCTGTAACGCTCGAAGGCGGCCGGATCGATGGTCACGCGGGCTCCTTCCCAAGTCATCGCCTGTTGACTAACCGATGGCCGGGAAAATCGGAATAGTTTTTCCGCAAAGGACTAAGCCAGAGCGGCGCAGGAGAGCGCCGCGCGGCAGCGCCGCCTGCTGGCGGCCGCTGCTGTCGCAGCGGCCGCTTGTGCCGATTGTCGTCAGCGAACGACGTACATGATGCGCCGGGTCTGCGGATCGATCAGCGCCCGCTGGCCGTTCACATAGACATAGCGGTAATTGTAGTCCGGAATCTCGCGCAACTCGACGGTATCGGGCAGGGTCGCGCCGGTCACCACTTCGCCTTCGAGATAGATGGGATCGAGGCGATGCGTGTCGACATAGGTGCGGACTTCAGCCGGGGGCGAAGGGAAGTTATCCACGACCGGATCGCTGGCGATGATCGCGCCGGTATAATCGGTCGAGTAGTTGCCGATGTCCTCCGGCGGCGAGACGACAGCAACGCTGGAGCGCCGTTCCGTCAGCACCACCCGGCTGCCGCCTATATCGGCCGTCACATAGTCGGAATAGACCCAGCCCTGGCCGCCGGCCTCGGCTATGGTGCACCATTTGCTGTTTTCGATGCAGCCATTGAGCGTTGCCGACTGACCGGCGGCGAGCACGCCGATCACAGGGTATTGCGGGCCGGGCCCGGCGCGCACGTTAAGATCGGTGACGGCTGAGACGGCGGTATCGGCAAACGCGGCGCCCGACATCACGGTCAGCATTCCGGCTACCGCAGGAAACAATAGGGAGTTCATGGTTTCTCTCCGTTTTCATGGTCCCTCGCCAGCGAAAACGGGGCAGCAGCTCATGCGTTCCCGCTAAAGCGCCTGCGCCAACTCACGATTTGTTCCGTGTTCTTTCGGCAAATCGGTCAGAAGTTCGTGAACGAATTCCAATTTCCGCGCCGTGACGTCCGAAATGACGAAGGGGTAGAGGTCGGGCAGACCCATGCAGCGGTTGATCGAATTGGAGGCCTCCGACAGCACCAGCCAGCGGGCAAGGATCTTTTCGAAAGGCTCGGGCGCGGTCGCCGGCTCCGAGGGTGCTGCCTGCAATTCGCCGCCGGTGTCGCCGCGCGGCAAGTCGTTGGCCTCCACCGTCTCCAGCCGGCCGAGCGGAAAGTTCAGCGCGTGCACCATTTCCAGCGTGTCGGTGATGTGCAGGTGGTGAGCCCAGGTCTCGGCCCAGTCCTCCCAAGGATGCGAGGTGGCATAGGCCGAGATGTGGCCCTGCTGCCAGTCGGGCGGCGCACCATTGGCATAATAGGCCTTCAGCGCCTGCTCGTAATCGGCGCGGTCGTCGCCGAACAGTGCGCGGAAAGCTTCGAGCCTGTGCGGATCGTCGCGGATGAGGCGGTCCCAGTAGTAGTGCCCGAGTTCGTGGCGGAAATGACCGAGCAAGGTGCGGTAGTTCTCGCCCATCTCGACGCGCCGCTTCTCGCGCTCGGCCGAATCCGCCTCGGCGACATTGAGCGTGATCAGGCCATTGTCGTGGCCGGTGAGGATCCGCTCGCCGCCGGGGCCGCCGCCGATCGGATCGGCGAGGAAGTCGAAGGCCAGGCCGACCTCGTCGGCAGGGGTCTGCTTGGGCGCCACCGTCAGCCCGAAGGCCAGCAGCGAGTAGATGGCGCGCTTCTTCGCCGCTTCGACGCGGATCCAGCGGCGGCGGTTGCCGTCGACGGAGAGGTCCGGGATCAGCTGGTTCAGCACGCAGGCGCGGCAAAAAGCGTGACCCGGTTCCGCCATCCAGTTGCAGGCGCATTCATCGGCGTTGGTGCACTGGAAGACGCCGTCGACGCCCGCCAGCGCGAAACAGGTGTGCTCGGGATCGTAGAGCACGGGGTTCCCGCAGTTCAGGCACTGGGCGTTCTCGAAATAGATACGATGGCCGCAATGCGGGCAGTCGAAGAGTTTCATGTCGGTCTCAATTCACCGGAGGTGACATAGATGTTCACGGCGGCCCGTGCCCAACGCGAACAGGCGCGCGGCGTTCCACATTTTCCTGAAGCTATTTGGCCGCAAGCTGGGCGACAACCTGTCTTGCCACCGCTTCGCCCGACAGCCGTGCGCCGCCGCAGGTCTGCATCAGAGGACCGGCCAGGTGCTCGCCGGCGAAGAAGATCTTGTCGGCCACCGGCTGCATGAGTGCCGCGCGCGCCAGCGAACGGCCGGGGCGGGCGGCGGCATAGGCGCCGCGCACGAAGCGCTCGCCGCCCCAATTGGTCATCATTGCGCGTCCGACATGCTTGCGCGTATCGCCGCCGAAGATGCCGCACAGCCGGTCGACGACGAAGTCGATGCCGGCCGCCTCGCCGGCCGCCGACATTTCCCAGGCGAAATCGCCGCCGACAAAGCCGACCACCAGATCGAGGTCGAACGGGAAGCACAGGAAATAGATGTCGTGCCTGGCCATCCGTTCGATCAGCAGGTCGTCGAAGGGCTGCAGCCCGAGCCTGGTGCCCGATATTTCGACCGGCAATTTGGTCAGCATGCCCATCGGCAGGTCGAAGAAGGCGCCGAAATGCGTGTCGGGCAGGGCCGGCGAGAACGCGATCTCCTCGAAGGCGAGCACCGCCGGCGAAGCGGTGACGATCACCGCTTTGGCGCGGACGGTGCCGCGATCGGTGACGCAGGCGACGCCGGGCACGTCCCACAGGATCTTGCGCACCGGCGTCGACAGTTCGACCGGCACGCCGGCGCCGAAACGCGCCACCAGGGCGCCAAGACCCTCCTTGCTGAAGTAGTTCGGATCGAGATCGGCAGCGGCCTGGAAGTCCATGATCGAGATCTCGTCCTCGTCGGCGCCGAAATCCATCGGCCCGGCGAAGGTGGCGGCGGCGCGCGGTGCATGGCCTTTTGCCAACAGCGCCGAAAGACGATCGTCATCTCCGTCCTTCGCTTCATGCATGGCCAGCAGTTCGAACAGCTTTGCGTCGGCGGCCTTCATGTCGGCTTCTTCCGCTTCGCTCGCCTTGCGCTCGCGGTAGTAGAGATGATCGACGTTCATGTCGTGATGATGCAACGTCCAGCCTGCGGCCTGGGCTTCGGGAAAATAGGGATTGCGGTCGGCGGCATGCAGCCAGGCGCAGCCGATGTCGAAAGGCACGCCGAAATGCTGGTCGCTGGTCCAGGCTCGCCCGCCGATTCGGTCCATCGCTTCGAGCAGCGTGAAGGAAAGTCCCGCCGCTTGCAGGGTCCTGGCAGCGGCAAGACCCGCCGAGCCGGCGCCGATGATGACGACATCAACGTCTTGCATGCAGAGCCCCTGCCACAATAATCACTTGATCCTAGGCAAATTCCACGGCATTCGCCAGCATTGCAGCGGTGACAGTGACAAGTGCGCGTTTCGCTGGCAAGTTCGCAATTGGGACGTGATTCAGGCAACCAGGAGATCAACATGGCAATTCTTGCCAAGGGAAAGATGTTTGCAGCGGCCGTGGTGGCGGTGCTTGCGCTGGCGACGGGCGCACAGGCGGCAGCCAGCTGCGGCAAGACCGGCGCCGGCTTCGAAGCCTGGAAGCAGGACTTTGCCGCGCAGGCCAGGTCGGAAGGTGTAGGCGCCAAGGGGCTGGCCGCTCTGGCCGGGGCAAACTACGCGACAAAGACGATCTCAGTCGACCGCGGCATTCACAAGGCCTTCAGCGGCTCGGTGGACGATTTCATGCGGCGTCGCGGTGGCGCAGCGATTATTTCCAAGGGCCGGTCGCTGAAAAAGTCGAATGCCGCGCTCTTCTCCAAGATCGAAGCGAATTACGGCGTGTCGCCGGGCGTGTTGCTCGCCATCTGGGGTATGGAAACCGGCTTCGGTTCGGCTATGGGAAACCAGAACACCGTCTCTGCCATTTTGACGCTTGCCTATGATTGCCGCCGGCCGGGGTTCTTCTACCCGCATGCCATCGCAGCCCTGAAGCTGGTTGATCGCGGGGCGTTGACAGCCTCGTCGGTCGGGGCCGCACATGGCGAGATCGGACACACGCAGTTCCTGCCCGGAAACGTCCTGAAATATGGCGTCGGCGGCGGAAACCTGCGCGACAAGGGTACGGCGCTGGCTTCCACCGCCAACTTCCTCAAGGGCCATGGCTGGCGGGCGGGCGCGAGCGCGAGCGCGAATATGGGCGCGATTGCCGGCTGGAATTCCGCGAGCGTCTATCAGCAGGCCATCGCCCGCATTGCCACGGCGATCGACGGCGATTGACGGGCAATGCACCGGGCAGAAGGCCCCGGTCATTTTTGACTTGATCGAAAACCCGGCGTGAATGAACTGACCCCCGAAAGTTGGACATCAACCTTCGGGGGTTTTCATGTCCAAACACAGCGAGAGTTTGAAGCGCACTGTTGTTGATCGTTATTTGAGTGGTGAAGAGAGCTATGCAAGCGCCGGTGCAGCCGACGGCGTAGATGCTGCGACGGTGCGCAAATGGGTTGCGAGCTATCAAGCGCACGGGGTTGCCGGCCTCGCTCGCAAGCTCAGCCACTATGACGGCGAGTTCAAGCTGTCGGTTCTGCACCGGATGTGGGAGGATGGACTGTCCTGCCGACAGACGGCCGCGCTGTTCAATATCCGCAACGCCGGCTGCCTTCCGGACTGGGAGAGGCGCTATGAAGCCGGTGGGATAGAGGCGCTCGCGCCGCGCCGCAGAGGAAGGCCGCGATCGATGTCAGACCCGCCGTCGCCTGGCGAGCCGC
>NZ_JAMYMR010000027.1:0-85832 GCF_040318635.1 Mesorhizobium sp. M1066 | reverse complement strand
CACACCGCCCGCCGCCCCGGCGCCTGGGGCCCCCTCACGTCTCCCCCCCCCCCGCGGCCCCGCGGCCCCCCGCCCCCCCCCGGCGGGGGCGGCGACTGCTCACGCTCTGCCACGCCCATCGTTGCGCCAGACGCCATCATCGGCCATCAGTTCGCTCAAAATACCTTCGCGCAGGCCACGATCGGCGACTCGCAGCCGCTCGGACGGCCACACGGCGCGGATCGCCTCGAGGATAGCACAGCCGGCCAGCACCAGATCGGCGCGATCGGCACCGATGCAAGGATTGGCGCAGCGCTGCTGGAAATCCCAGCCAACCAGTCTTTCGACCATGCGATCGACGCTGTCGCGGTCCATCCACAGCCCATCGACACGGCGGCGATCGTAGCGCTCGAGGTCAAGGTGGACACCGGCCAGCGTCGTCACCGTGCCTGACGTACCCAGCAGATGGAAATTCGGGCTGGCCTTGAGATGGCTCAGCCGATCGCGACCGTCGAAGCTGGCCAGCCGGCCGGCAACGTCGTCGACCATGGCGGCAAAGATCTCGCGCGTCACCGTGCGACCGCCAAAGCGCTCGGCCAGCGAGACGACGCCGACCGGCAGCGACGTCCACGACACGATGTGATTGGCGAGCCTTGGCGAACGGCGGCCTGCGAGATCGATGAGCGCGATTTCGGACGAGCCGCCGCCAATGTCGAACAGGACCACGCCTTGGGTGTCGCGCTCGACCAGCGAGCCGCAGCCGGACACCGCCAGCCGCGCTTCAGTCTGGCGGTCGATGATCTCAAGCTTCAGGCCGGCCTCGCGTTCGACGCGGTCGATGAACTCGACGCCGTTTTCGGCCGTGCGGCAGGCTTCGGTGGCAATCAACCGGGCTTTTCTGATCTTGCGGTTGCGCAATTTGTCGCCGCAGATTTTCAGCGCCTCGACCGCGCGGTCCATCGCCGGCTGGCCGAGCCGGCCATTGGCGGTGAGCCCCTCGCCCAGCCGGACGATGCGAGAAAAAGCGTCGATGACGCGGAACTGGCCATGCCGCGTCGGCACGGCCACCAGCAGCCGGCAATTGTTGGTGCCGAGGTCAAGCGCCGCAAACACCGGAAGCTCCTGGACCGGCGGCCGACGGGCGCTCTGTTCCGGCCGTGGCACTACAGCGGCGGGCGAGGCCACCGATTCCGCCGGTCTGTGGGACTCCGCCGCCGGGACACCGGCTTTGCCCGGCGCCGGCGATCGATTCTCCGTGGGACGTGCCTCGTCGCGCACAAAAACCTTGCGCCCGCGCCTTCGCTTGCGCCGCTTCTTGGGCTTGCCTTTGTGGGGTGCGTCGCCCGCCTGCCCGTCCGCGGAGCGGAGCTCCGTCGGGCGGCGTTGCTGCCAGCTTGCATTCCCCGGGCCAGCCGACCGCTGGGAAGCGCTCGACACGCCCACCTCCGGCGCGCCGGCGCCGGTGTCGTGGTCTTCCACTGTCGTTCCTTCCGGCGCCGCGCGAACCGATGATGGACGCAGCAGGCGCTTCAGTGTTTTAAGTTGCCGCCAGATTAACAGCGCCGCGCCCGATCACCAAGAGCCGCGTGCCGAATTTTGCCGGCAGGCCGCAAACCGCCGTTCCGGTGCCGCCGCGTGATGTATCCGCACGCCGCAGTTGCCGGCGCAACGCCTGCCGGCGTCTCTTTCGGCCGCTCACGCCGGACAAATCTTGCCGGCCGCCGCTGCGACAAGGGTTCGCGGTTGAATAGCCAGCTTCGATGAGGCATTTCTGAAATGAGCGGAAGAATCCGGCACAGCCGGCCTCCCACCAGCCACGAAAAAGGAAGCGGACCCGCAACGCATGGCATTCCGGCAATGAATTGGCAGGCAATGAACTGGAGACGCTATTTCTGGCCGGTTGTCGGCATCGCCGCCGTGATCTTCTCGCTGCTGCTGCTCTGGCACGAACTGCGCGGCGTTTCACTCGACGACGTCTGGGACGGTATCACGGCCATTCCGACCCGGGGTTGGGTACTTGCCGCGCTGTGTTCGGTCATCGCCTATGCCTCGCTTGCCGGCTACGACCACATCGCGCTCCTGCATATCGGCAAGCGCGTGTCGTGGCTGTTCGTCACGCTCTGCTCCTTCACCACCTATGCGCTGTCGCACAACATTGGCGGTTCGGTGTTTTCCGGCGCCGTCATCCGCTACCGCGCCTACGGTACCAGGGGCCTGACCGGACAGGATGTCGGCGTGCTGGTGGCGATCTGCTGGATCACCTTCGTGCTATCGACGATTCTCGCCTCTGGCCTGGTTCTGGTGTTCGAGCCAGAGGTGCTCGACCGGTTTTCCGGCATCGCCC
The DNA here is from genome assembly GCF_040318635.1 of Mesorhizobium sp. M1066. Lineage (NCBI taxonomy): Bacteria > Pseudomonadati > Pseudomonadota > Alphaproteobacteria > Hyphomicrobiales > Phyllobacteriaceae > Mesorhizobium > Mesorhizobium sp. M1066. Next base: position 83,509 of record NZ_JAMYMR010000027.1, on the reverse strand, counting down.
ATCACGGCCTGTCGGAAGCGGCCGGTATCGCGATGCTGCTGCTCGTCGCCGCCTATGTCTTCGGCAGCTGGCTGCATCTGCGCCCGCTGAAGATCGCCAGCTTTCAGCTCCACTATCCGGCGCTGCCGATCGTCGCCCGGCAGCTGCTGATCGGCCCGATCGAACTGCTGGCCGCCGCCGCGATCATCTTCTTCGCCCTGCCCGAAGCCCACAATCCCGGCTACTTCGTCATACTGGGCGTCTTCCTCGTCTCCTTCTCGATCGCGCAGATCTCGCACGCGCCGGGCGGGCTCGGCGTCTTCGAGGTGGTGTTTCTCGCCGGCCTGTCGGACATGGATCCGGTCGGCGTGCTGGCGGCGCTGCTGGTGTTCCGGCTGTTCTACCTGATCATCCCGCTGATTCTGGGCCTGGGCGTCGTGCTGTTCTTCGAACGCTCACAGTTCGGCCGGACGGAGCTTTGAGGCGTGGGATTGGACTGGGAGCCGCGCCCCGGCATCTGAAGTGTGGCGTCTGAATCACCTGACGAAACGTGCCATTGAACCACAGAGCAGGCTTGACTATTTTCCGCTGGCGGCTACAAGGCAGCGCTCACAGCGGCTTGCCCGCTGGCCCGCACGGTTCATGACCGCGCCTGCTGGGGAATAGGTTAACGGTAGACCCACGGACTCTGACTCCGTTAGTCCTGGTTCGAATCCAGGTTCCCCAGCCAAAATCCCACAAGCAAACCAATGATTTAGCACGCCAAGTTGGCATCGTTTTCATCTGCATCGCTATGTCAGTTACGCACAGTACCGGGCTTTTACGGGCGCTACCCGCAGTTGCCCGCAATTGAGGCAGGCGAGAATCCCGGAGCGAAAAAGATCGTTGCCGCCGGCGCGTGCTACTCGCTAAGCTTCATGAAGGTTCCAGCACAATGCCGCGTCATGCTCACTGACAGCCAGTACATTTTCGAAAGCATCAAGGAGGGCTGCTTGACGCTCTCCGACGACGAGTTCGTCATCGACAGGCTGGTCAAGTATTTCGGCAATGGGAGAATCCGCTGGCATGTCGAATTCCGTGGGCATCGCATCGAACTGACGACAGGCCAGCTCAAGAAGCAGCCGACTTTCCGCAGGAAGATACTCGAACAGGCTGGCGTGCTGCCGCCCCAGCGTGCCGGGACCGACTACAGGCGATGGGCACTCGATTTGAGGAAGAATGCGGTCGAGCTTCCGTGGCGGGATAGGCCGGTGGACGTCGGTTTCGCCATCGACAGGCTGACCAGCCATGGCGACGGGCGCTGGACGGTCGAATATCAGGGCAAGACCATCAAATTCACGACGACCAAACTCCGCAGGCAGGTGAGTTTCCGCAAACGCATGCTGGCCAAGGCCAAGGTGTTGCCGCCTCAGTTGGACCCGGCTGCCTATCGGAAGTGGATGGACTGGCTCATTCAAAACGCCACTGAAGCTGCTCCGCAGGCCGGCGATGCCCCGATGACGGAAAAAAGCTGGCTGGACGACCTGCCTGAGCTCGCCGGGTGGCAAAACGAAACGCTGGCCAAACGACCAGCCAGAGGTGGCGGAAATATCTGAAAGCAAAGCAGCAATGGCACTTGTTGCGTTTGCCACGCTTGCGGATTTCGGCACACATTGAGGGCGAAGGGCCTTGCGACAGCTTGGGTCGCACCCCACAGGATTTGAGTGAGACCCCATGGACCGCTTCGACCTCGGCACCTACCGCCGCCCCATCTCCACTCGCTCGGCAGAAACCCAGCGTTGGTTCGATATTGGCCTCAACTGGTGCTACGGCTTCAACCATGAGGAAGGCATCAAGTGTTTTCAGAAGGCGCTCGAAACAGATCCTGAATGTCCAATGGTGCATTGGGGCATCGCCTATGCTGCCGGCCCTTTCTACAATCTGACCTGGAAGGAGCATGGCGCGGCCGAGGCCGACAGCGTGACCAGGCGCTGCTTCGAGCATGTCCAGCTGGCGCGTGCCAATACGGCTTCCGCCAGTGAGGTCGAGAAGCGGCTGATCGAGGCGCTGGCCGCCCGCTTCCAGAAACCGCATCGGGTGCCACTGCCGGAATTCGAGCAGTGGGATGACGCCTACGCCGCCGAGATGCGCCGAGTATACAGGGACTTTCCCGACGACCATGATGTGATGGCACTGCTGGTCGAAGCGCTGATGATGCGCACGGTGCGGCGGCTGTGGAACCTCAAGACCGGCGCGCCGGCGCCGAATTCCGATGTCGTCGAGGCGCTCGAGGTCTGCGAGCGGTCGATCCGGCTTGCCGATGCGGCCGGCGCAGCACAACATCCGGCGATCGTCCACCTGCACATCCACCTCCTGGAAATGTCCACCATGCCGGAGCGCGGCATGCGGTCAGCGGATCTGCTCGGCGAAATGTGTCCCGATGCCGGGCATATGAACCACATGCCGGGGCACATCTATGTGCTGTGCGGCGAGTATGAGAAGGCGAAGCTGGCCAGCGAGAAGGCGGTGCGCGCCAACGACCTCTATCTCGCCTATGCCGACGAGCCGACCTACTATTTGCTGGGCTGCTGCCACGATCTGCACCTGATGATGTTCACCTGCATGTTGTCGGGCCAGTACCGGCCTGCACTGTGGGCCGCCGATAGAGTGCGCAGCCTGGTCACGCGCGAGGTGGTCGCCATCCAGGGCCGGCCCAAGCTCACGCAGACGGTGGAAGGCTACCATGCGATGAAATCGCATGTGCAGGTGCGCTTCGGCCGCTGGCAGGAGATCATCGACGAACCGGCGACCGCGGAGCCGGGCCTCTATGTGCTGACGGCGGCCATGCAGCGCTACGCCAAGGGTGTGGCGCATGCGACGCTTGGGCAATTTGCTGAAGCCGAGCGCGAGCGCGAAGAGTTCCATCGGCATCTGAAAGGCATTGCGCCCGAGCGGCGCTTCCTCAGCAATCCGACGCAAGCCTCGCTGGCTGTCGGTGCCGCCCTGCTCGACGGCGAGCTGGCGTACCACCAGGGCCGGCATGAGGAGGCGTACGGCCATTTGCGGCAGGCGGTCGAGCTTGACGACAATTTGTCCTACACCGAGCCGTGGGCGTGGATGCACCCGCCGCGCCATGCGCTGGCGGCGCTGCTTCTCGACCAGGGCCACTCTGCAGAAGCAGAGCAGGTCTATCGCGACGATCTGGGCCTGAGCGGCACGGTGCAGCGCTGCGCCCAGCACCCGAACAATGTCTGGGCATTGCACGGTCTGGTGGAATGCCTGAAACGGCGCGGCGAGACTGATGAATTGGCGACATTGCAGACAAGCCTTGCCGCGGCGATGGCCAAGGCGGATGTGCCGATCACCTCGTCCTGCCTGTGCAGACCGAGCGCGCAGCAAGGCTGCTGTCACTGACGCGAAGTCAGCCTGTCGCCACTGTTGCGGCCGATCGGCTCGCCAAACAAATTGTCGGCCGATCATCGTTGGCGCTGGAAACCTCGCCGCCCGGTCGTGTCACCTGCCGATCGGCCAAGGCTCCATGCTGCGTCGTTCCACGCCTTCCTCGATCAGCACGGAGCAGTCTATCTCATCGTGAAGTTGGGCGTTCGGGTCAGACGAAAGCCAGGAAGCATAGGACCGAAGCTGCTTGAGCCTTGCTGTTTTCTCAAGCCGTGCCTGGCGCTCATCCTCGGCTGGTTGAGCCGGTCTTTTGTTCTTCTGGGCAGGAAATTGCATCCTGGCTCTCCTCGATCACCGAGCCTATGGAGACAGACGCTCAATGGGACCTTGGCCTATTGCCAACACAGGCGCTGACGAGAGTCGCCATCCATCTTGATGATGGCGGACCCTTATCAACAATGCACCCGCGCCACCGCCGGGTGCTCTTGGTCCGGGTTCGCTGCGGCTCATCGGCACTCGGCAGCCGGACTCAGATGCAGGGGAATGGAACCAGATCGGCCGTGCGACGTCATAGAAGCAGGTGCTCATACAGGAGTGTGACGTCCATGATCAGGCTCGTTCTTGCCGCTGCCGCCATGCTCGTCATGGCATGCGGCGCAACGGCGGCGGCAAAACTGGACGCGGCCACCGTCAACAACGCCCAATTTGACGGCAGCGAAGCGAAAGGCGTCAGTGCGACCGTGCTGAAGGCGCAAATCCTCCTGGATCGTGCACGCTTCTCGCCAGGCCCCCTTGAAGGCAAACTCTGGATCGTAGTGATAGGTTGGGTGGCGTACCACGCGTTTGACCTCTGCCTCGCCACTCGGCGCGGGCTTCTCCTGGCTCCCGATCGAGGCGGGGTACGTCGCAAGCACTTTGCCGGAAGGGTCGAGCACGCGAACCTGGCGAGCGCTCTTGTCGACCTCGACGTTCCCAATGTCTTGCGGCGGATCACCTCGGGCGACAGCTGGCACCAGCAGCTTTTGCCCCGCCTTTCTGAAGCCGATGCCGGGATTGAGCCGTTCAAGCAGCTGCTCGCTGATGTGGAAGCGCTCCGCCATCTTTTCCAAGGCATTGTGATAGGCGAGCCGGGGCAGGCGGGCCATCCTCTCCATGCGCGCCGGAATTCGCTTGGTGAACGGTCCACGCACATCCTTGCGCGTCAACTCGTAGGTCTCAAGCGCAGGGCGCGAGGAGGTCGCGACCAGCTTGTCCCATGTCTCGCGGGTAAGCTTGCCGTCGGCAGGCAATCCGTTGGCCGCTTGAAACGCACTGACTGCCCGGGTGAAGTTCTCTGCTTGGCGGCCGTCGATTAGGCGAGGTCTTCGGCATCCCAGTTGGTCAGCCTGATGCAACCATGCGAGAAGGTCTTTCCGATCTTGCCTGGGTCCGGCGCCCCGTGAATGCCATAACTATCGATGGACAAATCGATCCAGACCGATCCCACCGGATTGTTTGGTCCGGCAGCGATCGTGAAGGGGCGCTTGGTCTTCACCGCCTCCGAAGTGCAAAAAGGCACAAAGGTCGTCTTCAAGGACGAAGCGGCAGGATCGGTCGAACAAGGATCGCAGTAGGTAGGCGCTACCGGCTAACCCGCTTTCGATCGTGGGGCTGGCGTCACCGAAGGCATGGGGCGGCGCCCCCTACCCCAGCCACTTCTCATAGTCGGACACCAGCAGGTGGATCGGGGCAACGTCTTCGTCGATGTTGGAAAAACGGCCGATCGGTTCGCGAAACACATTGTCGGTGAGATCGTCATTGACGGTCGAGACCTCGCCGATCAGCACGTCCTTGCCCTCGGCCCAGAAGGCATGCCAGACGCCGGGCAGCAGCGTGACGCTCTGGCCCGGATCGAGCTTCAGGAGCCCACCCGCAGGCAGCCTGTGGATGGTTCCGTCGACCGGCACCGAAACCTCCGCCTTGGGATCGATGCCGCCGTCGCGGTCGTGCATGAACAGTTCCAGCACCAGCTTGCCGCCGCCACGGTTGATGATGTCCTCGGCCTTGATGTTGTGGCGGTGCATCGGCGACAGCTGATCCTTGCGCGAGATCATGATCTTCTCGGCATAGAGCATGCCCATGCCCTTCTTCATGTCCTCGTAGCGGCCGTTGCGAACGGTGAACAGGAACAGGCCGAGTTCCCTGAATTTCTCTTGCCCGTAATCGGTGATGTCCCAGCCAAGCCGCGAGGTGAATACGGCCGACGAGTCGACCTGACGCGCCTTCGCCTCCTGCGGCGACCAATAGGCGAAGGGCGGCATGATGTAGCCGAACGAGCGGATGAAAGCGTCGGCTTCGCGGATGATGTCGTTGATGGCAGAGCGCTTCATGATCATGATCCCTTCGTATCGATTTGTCTGGCAAATCGCATAGCCGAACGTCGATGCGGTGTCGATCCACCTCGCCGTCCTGTCCGGCGTTGCGCTTAGGCGCATGGACCACAGATCCGCTTCGCTGGCCGCGTGACATCACGGATTTTCAGGGCCATAAAACCCGCGGATTCCTCATGGGGTGAAAGATGATGTCGACCGTTCACGATCTCGATACGCCATCCATCCTGATCGACACCGCGCGCGCGGAAGCCAACATTGCCCGCGCCCAGGCGCATGCCGACAAGAACGGGCTGAAGCTCAGGCCGCATATCAAGACGCACAAATTGCCCTACTGGGCGAAGAAGCAGGTGGCGGCCGGCGCCGTCGGCATCACCTGCCAGAAGATTGGCGAGGCCGAGGTGATGGCGGATGCCGGGCTGACCGATATTTTTCTTCCCTACAACATCCTTGGGCGCGCCAAGCTGGAGCGGCTTCTGGGGCTGCACGGGCGCGTCACCCTGTCGGTGACGGCGGACAGCATGGAGACGCTCGGAGGGCTGGCAACCACCTTCACCGATGCCGGTCATCGCTTGCAGGTGCTGGTCGAATGCGACACCGGCATGGGCCGCTGCGGCGTGCAGTCGGCTGATGAAGCGGTCGCGCTGGCAAGACAGATCGACAGAGCCGGCGGCCTCGCCTTCGGCGGACTGATGACCTACCCGGCCGCCGGGCGGGCAGCGGAGGCCGAAGCCTGGCTCACCGAGGCCAAGCAGGCACTTGCCGCGTCGGGCCTCGCCTGCGAACGCATCTCCAGCGGCGGCACGCCGGATATGTGGCGCTCCAGCGATACATCTGTTGTCACGGAGTATCGTCCAGGCACCTACATCTATCTCGACCGCTATCAAGTCGCCAAAGGCGTCGGCGGCCTCGACGACTGCGCGCTGACGGTGCTGTCGACGGTGGTCAGCCATCCCACAGCGACGCGCGCTATCCTCGATGCCGGCAGCAAGGCGCTGTCCAGCGATACGCTGGGTCTCGCCGATTTCGGCGAGTTGCTCGGCGTGTCGGGAGCGCGGGTGACGGGCCTGAGCGAGGAGCACGGCACCGTCACGCTTTCGGGCGACGGCAGGCTGCGCATCGGCGAGCGCGTGCGTGTCGTGCCCGACCATTGCTGCGTCGTCACCAACCTGTTCAACGAGGTCAATCTGGTCGACGGCGACAAGGTGCTGGAAACGCTCCCGGTGGCGGCGCGCGGAATGATGGGATGAGACCAACGCGCCCGAACCGAACGCCAGATGCACTCAGCGTTGAAGAACTGGACCCAGCGCGGCTTTCAATGGATCGAGGGCATCGCCGTAGAGTTTCCAACGTTCGACCGAGGACGAATAGATCGGCTGGCGCACCTGCCAGCGGCTCGGCGTCCGCACCGTGCGCTCGGTTTCGTTGAAACGCAGGCAGCCATCGTCCCATTCAACTCCGAGAAATCCAATCAGCCCACGCGCGCGGTTTTCGAAATCGGCCACCGTTTCTTCGTAGGGCATGTCGTGAATGGGCAAGGGAATGACCTCGGCCCAACGGCGCATCAAGCGATCGTATTGCCGGTAATACAGCCCAAGCTTGGTCAAATCGGCATTGTAGCCGTGCGCCTCGGAGAAATTATGCATGAAACAGGACGCGCAATTGTCCATCGGGTCGCGCCGGCAATGGATGATGCGGGCATTTGGCAAGATGAGGCTGATGAAGGCCAGCATTTCGAAATTATGCGGCATCTTGTCGACGACCAGCCGCGCCTTGCTGTTGCGCCTGTTGAGATCGTCAAGATATTTCGAGCCAAGCTCTTTCGCCTTGGCCGGAGTGAGCGCCGCAATGGCCTTGGTGAAGACAGCCGGATCGAGTTTGTCGAACCCGAGTTCACCGGCCAACGAGCGAATGGTCGATAGTTCGCCGGCGCCATGGATATCGCGATGACTGGCGCATATCTGCTCGGTCAGCGTCGTTCCCGACCGTGGCATACCGACGATGAAGACCGGGCGTCTCGACGGATTTCCCAATTTCGGCCGCGCCGCGAAGAAGTCGGCATCGAAAGTGTCGATGAAGCTGTCGTAAAGCTGGGTGTGCCGGTCGATGTCGAAGTCATTGCCGGAAATTGCCTTGGCCTGCGCGAAATGGCGGATTGCCAGGCGATACTCGCGCAGATCGTTGAGCATCTTGCCAGCGGCATGGTGCAGCACCACCCGCTCGCGATCGGTTGTCATGGGCAATTCCAGGCGAGCCCGTATTAGAGGCAGCGCTGGATCGTCCTTGACCGCCTTGCGCGCCAGCGCCATTCCGGCCAGCGCCTCGACATGGCTCGGGTCGATGGCAAGCGCGCGGCCAAAACATTCGACCGCCTCGGCCTGCCGGCCGATATCGGTAAGCAGATCGCCCATGCCGACAAGGGCCGTCAGCGATTGGCTGTCGACCGCCAGCGCCCGGCGATAGAAACCTTCGGCGACGTCGCCCTCGAGCTGACTGCGGTAAGACCGGCCGAGATTGCACAAGGCTTCGATGAGCCGGCCGTCAAGCGCGATCGCCTTCTTTAGATGTTTGCGGGCGCGCTCGATGTCGCCGGTGACATTGTAGGCGTTGCCGAGGTTGTTGCGGAAGATGGCATTGTCCGGCTCGAGCTTGACCGCCCTTTCCATATAGGCAATGGCGGCGTCATGATGCTCGGCCTCGATGGCCAGAGTGCCCATCAAATTCAGCGCCATGGCATTTTTGGGCTGCGTGCGAAGCACCGTCTGGTAGCAGAACTCGGCCTCGCGAAAACGCTTGCGCCGCTGCAAGTCGATGCCGCGCTGCAATGTCCGTTCCGCCGGTTCACCGGCTGTCGGAAGAGAGGCTGGGATCATTGCCGGCAGACCCAAGGGCTGCCGGCGTGGCAAGAGCGGCATCCGTCAAATCCCGGTCGCGGGCTGCGACACGCCGAACAAATCAGAACTTGAGCGTCACGCCAACCTGAACATTGTGCGAATACAGCTTGGCCTTCTCATACGTGCCGCTACCGTCATTGTCGTCCAGATCGACGCCGGTCACCGCCTTGAAGCGGTAGCCGAAATCAATGTCGACATTCTGCGTCAGCGCGTAGGTGACGCCGGCCCCCACCTGGCCCGCGAAACCCCAGCCGCCGGATCCATAGCCATACGAAGCGCCATCAAAGTGAGTATCGGCGGTAACATAGGCGGCGCCGATGCCGCCGCCGACATAGAGCTTGGCATCGCCGAAATGCGCGACATCGGCCCAGACATTGGCGAGAAGATAGGTGGCCGACAAATTGCCGGAAGCGGGGCCGGAATCCGCGTCAAAGGGGCCGCTGTAGCTATACCCACTTGCCTTGTAGCGCGCATAGGACAGTTCGCCTTCGACACGGAACGTATCATTGATCCGCCGACCGACAGCGCCGCCGATCACGAACCCGGTCTTAAGATCAACCGAATAACCGTAGTCGTAGAAATCCGTTTTCACATGATTGGGAAAGCTGGCACCGCCAAACAGCGTGACATACCAGAGATCTTCGGCCCTCGGAACATCGACGGCATCGGCCGCGTGAGCGGAACTCCAGCCGAGACCCAAGGCAATCACCGACGCACCGGCCAAAAGACGTAATTTCACGACAGAATCCCCTCGCAAGACGTAAACCCAGGAAACCTTGGCTTGAGGGGAGGACAACGTCAAGGACAACAGGCCAAAGTCCGGCCCTTTGGAAACCCCTGTTGCAATGCAGCAACATAGCAGAAACTGCTAATAACACTTAGAGGCATATCACGACCGCCGCGCTCATCATTCGGCGCCGAGGCAAGATCAGCGCATCGCCAAATCGCGCTTGTCGGCCTGCCGTGCCGCAACCCTGCGCATGACAATCACCCTGCGGCGGCGGATTTCGGTGCGCATCGCCATCAGGTGCAGCGCGAAGAACAGCACGGTAAAGCCGAGCGCCATCACCAGAAGCGGCCATAGCAGGCTGGAGTCGATGGTCGAACCGCCCATGCGGAACACCGAAGCCGGCTGATGCAGCGTGTTCCACCAGTCGACCGAGAACTTGATGATCGGGATGTTGATGAAGCCGACCAGCGTGATGATGGCGGCGGCCCAGGCGGCGCGGCTGGCATCGTCGAGCGCGCGGGTCAGCGCGATGATGCCGAGATACATCAGGAACAGCACGAAGACCGAGGTCAGCCGGGCATCCCAGACCCACCAGGTGCCCCACATCGGCTTGCCCCAGATCGAACCGGTGATCAGCGCCAGCGCGGTGAAGACGGCGCCGATGGGGGCTGCGGATTTCAGCGCAACATCTGCCAGCGGGTGCCGCCAGACAAGCGTGCCCAGCGCCGAGACCGCCATCAGCGTGTAGCACATCATGGCCAGCCAGGCGAAAGGCACGTGGATGTACATGATGCGGACGGTTATGCCCTGCTGGAAATCCTCAGGCGCGGCGAAGCTCATATAGAGCCCGACGGCGAGGATGAGTGTGGCGATCGTGGCCAGCCATGGCACGACCTTGTCCGCCAGCCCGACGAAGCGCGTCGGGTTGGCGAGATCCATCCAGCCGGTCAGGCGTGAAGTCGTGTCGCTCATGCGTTTCTACATAAACCGCCGCGGCGTTCGGGGCAATCGAGCGGTGGTGTCGCAGGTCTTCTTACCCTCCCCCTTGTGGGGAGCGAAGCAGCAGGGTGGGGGAGCGGCGATGGCGCCCGTACCCACCCGGACCTACGGTCCGACCTCCCACAAGGGGAGGTAGAAGAAAGAAGCTCAGGCGGCTGCTTCCTGCTGTTGCAGCACGGTGCGGCTGAGGCGGCGAACCTCCTCGTCGTTGAGCAGGCCGCCGGCGCGCAGCAGGCTGGCAAAGCGGCCATTGCGCAGCGACAGCTCGGTGAAGCCGCCCATCTCGACCACCCTGCCCTTGTCCATGAACACGACCAGATCGGCGTCGCGAACGGTGGTCAGGCGGTGGGCGATGATGAAGGTCGTGCGGTCGCGGCGCAACTCGTCGATCGCTTCCTTGACGCGGTCCTCGGTCTCGACGTCCAGCGCGCTGGTCGCCTCGTCGAGCACCAGGATCGGTGCATCCTTCAGCACGGCGCGGGCAATGGCGATGCGCTGACGCTCGCCGCCCGACAGCTGGCCGCCACGTTCGCCAACCACCGTGTCGTAGCCATTGCTCTTGGACAGGATGAAGTCCTGTGCGGCAGCCGCATTGGCGGCGGCATGGATCTCGTCATTGCTTGCATCGGCGCGGCCAACACGGATGTTGTCCTCGATCGAGCGGTTGAGCAGCCCGGCATCCTGGAACACGGTGGCGATCGAATGGCGCACCGACTTGCGGGTCACGGTACGGGTGTCGATGCCGTCGATCAGGATACGGCCATGGGACGGCGAGAAGACACGCTGCAGCAGGTTGATGAGCGTGGTCTTGCCGGCGCCCGTCGGGCCCACAATGGCGACGGTCTGGCCCGCCTGCACCTCGAAGGACACGTCGTCGATGCCTTGGCCGGAATTGGCGAACTCAAAGCCGACATTCTCGAAGCGGACATGGCCGGTGACGTTGGCAAGATCGCGCAAGCCGTCCGGCTCGGCGGCATCAGCCGCGGAGTCCTCGAGATGGTAGAAATCCTCAAGCTTGGCACGGGCCTCCGAAATCTGGTTGGCGAAAGCCGACATCTGGTCGAGGCGAGCGATCAGCATCGTGGCAAAACCGGTGAAGGCAATGACGTCGCCGACACCCAACTGACCATGAGTGACGAGATAGGAGCCGATCGACAACACGATCAGCATCGAAATTGCCGATGACAGACGGTGCAAGGCATTGGCCAGCGCCCACCAGTCGAGCACGGGGTTCTGCGCGTCGAGCAGGTTCTTGACGTAGCGCCGCAGCGTATCGGCCTCGTGGCCGAGGCGATTGTAGCTCTGCAGCACCGCAACGTTGCTGACCGAGTCGGTCACATGCGCGAACACCTTGTGGTAGTGACGCTCGACCGCAGCCTGGCCCGCCTTGGTGCGGCGCATGACCATCCGGCCGATGCCGACATAAAGCAGCCCGAGGCCAAGCAGCACCAGCGACATGCGCAGGTCCATGCTGATCGCGGTCGGAACCAGCAGCACGAGGGCGACAGCCGTGGACAGATGCTGGCGCATGAATTCGAGCCAAAGGCTGAACAGGGTTTCGACGGCGCGCAGCATCGTGTGCAGCGCATTGGAGGTGCCGTGCTGATGGTGCCAGGCGAGCGGCATGGTGATCACGCGCTCGAAGGACTGGCACAGCACTTCGCTGCGCCGAGCATGGGCGAAGCGGTCAGCGCCGCGCGCCACCATGACGAAAGCAACGATGTTGAAGGCGCCGAGACCGGCCCACATGACCAGCGTGGTGAAGACAGAGCCACGCTCGGAGATGGCGCCGATGACGCGACCGAACATAATCGGCTCGAGAAGCGCTACGATGGCGAGAGCCACGTTGGCCGAACAGATCAACGCAACGCGCTTCCTGTCCGCGGCGAGATAACCGAGAGCTCGCCAGTAGATTTGCAGAAGGGTCACCCCAGTTACTCCGCCACGCTGTTTATTGTGCACTGCATCATTTGACTCGTACCGGTTGATACGTCGCAAAACAATGGCCGTGTACCCCTTCAGTTCCTTTAGAGCGAACAAAAGATGGCGACGTTCCGAAATCTGCCGTGATCACCTAACGGTTTGAGAAGACAGGTAAAATGTCAGGCATGCGGCGAAATCATGGCAGTTGGCACGTGCTGCCACAATTTTAATCAGCAACAATGTCGGGCGGATGACTAAGGCCGAAATCGTCTTCCTCGAAGTATAGAGCGAAACAAAGCTGCAGGGCGCCCCGCCAAGTGAAGGGAGGCCAAACTCTCACTGCTCGTGGTGCCCCTGTCGGACGCCTCAAGCCTTTGATTTCATGCACTCCTCGGTGGCATGTCCTTCAATCGGCAGGCGACAACGCCAGGCGGGACGGTGCCTCTCATCCCGCCGTGGTGACAAAAGTCGCGCCCCGGACCCAGGCCCGAGCGCATAGTTTTTGAGCAACATGCATCAAGCCGGGATCCTGATGACCACCTCGGCAACTTCGCCATCCTTCAGTTCGACTGCCGAAGCCTTGGTTTTTGCCCCATTCAGCTCCAGCGACACGGCCTTGGCCTTATTGTCGCGGATGACGCGAACCCTGAGTTCCGCCCCCACCATCTTGAGATTTGCCGAGTAACCGTCCCAGTGGCTCGGCAGCTTCGGCTTGAACTGGACACGCTTGCCACGCCGTTCGATGCCCAGAATGCCTTCGACAGCGGCCCTGTAGAGCCAGCCGGCGGAGCCGGTGTACCAGGTCCAGCCGCCACGGCCGCCCTTGCTGTTGCCTGCATTATCGTCCCCGGCATAGATATCGGCCGCCACGACATAGGGCTCGACACGATACTGTTCGGCCGCGGCCTCGTCGGTCGCATGGTTGACCGGGTTGAGCATCGAGAAACAGCGATAGGCCTCGTCGGTGCGCCCCATCTCGGCGAGCGCGATGACGAACCATGCGGCGGCATGGGTGTACTGGCCGCCATTTTCGCGCACACCGGGCGGATAGCTCTTGATGTAGCCCGGGTTCTTGTCGGTCTTCGAGAAGGGCGGTGTGAACAGCTTGACGATCTTGAGCTTGTCGTCGACGAGCAGCTTCGTCGCCTGCTCCATCGCCGTTGTCGACCGTGCCGGATCGCCCTCTCCCGAAAGCACGCTCCAGGACTGGGCGATCGAATCGATCTTGCATTCCTGCGAGGTACGCGACCCAAGCGGCGTGCCATCGTCGAAACTGCCGCGCCGGTACCATTCGCCGTCCCATGCGGTGCTCTCAAGCGCCCGCTTCAGAACATCGGCATGCTTTGCCCAGGCCTGTGCTCGCTTGGCGTCGCCCTCGGCCTTGGCGACGGGGGCGAAATCGCCCAAGGTCTTCAGCAGGAACCAGCCAAGCCAGACGCTCTCGCCCTTACCGTGCTCGCCGACGCGGTTCATGCCGTCGTTCCAGTCGCCGCCGAGGATCAGCGGCAGGCCTGCCGGGCTGCTGCGCTTGATGGCGAGATCGAGCGCACGCGCGCAATGGTCGTAGAGCGACGCTGTCTTCTTCGAGATTTCCGGGGTGAAGAAGGCATCGTGCTCGCCCTCGCCCAGCGGCTGTCCATCGATGAAGGCCAATTGCTCCTTCAGGATGGTGGCATCGCCGGTGACCAGCAAATAGCGCGCCGTGGCGTGGGCAAGCCAGACCACGTCGTCGGAGATCAACGTACGCACGCCAGCACCCGTGCGCGGCAGCCACCAGTGCTGCACGTCGCCTTCGGGGAACTGCCGCCGCGCCGCATTGAGGATCTGGTCGCGCGCCAGCTGCGGGTCATGCGCCAGCAACGCCAGCGTATCCTGCAACTGGTCGCGGAAGCCGAAGGCACCGCTGGCCTGATAGAAGGCGGAGCGGGCACGGATGCGGCAGGCCAGGCTCTGATAGGGCAGCCAGTGATTGACCATGGCGTCGAGCGCCTTGTCAGGCGTCTCGACCTGGATGGTGTCGAGAAAGCCGCGCCATTCGCGCTCATTGTCGGCCAACCGCTGGTCGAAGTCCTTGACCCGGTGCTCCTGCACCAGCGCGCTCGCCTCCTCGATCGACTCGGCATCGCCGAGCAGCCAGAGCAGCGTCACGTCGCCGCCAGCCGGAATGTCGACGTCGCGGGCGATAGCCGCGCACGGATCGTCGCCGGCCTCGACACGGCCAGACAGCGCTGCACCACTCAGCACCGCCTGCGGCAGCTCGCTGGAGCCATGCCGGCCGAGGAACTCCGACCGGTCTGTCGTCACCGAATGGACGCCGCCGTCGGCCGCGAGGAACGCAACCCGCTCGCCAAAATCCAGCCCGTAGGGGTTTTGTGCCAGCAGCGCCCCACTGGCGGCATCCCGCGACGGGACGATGGTTGCCGCCGTGCGCGACCGGTGTCCGCCGAGCACCCATTCGGCATAGGCATAGACACGCAGCCGCGCCGGCACCGAGCCGGAATTCTGGATGCGCAGCCGCGAAATCTTCAGCGGATCGACCGGATCGACGACATGGGTGAGATCCATCGACAATGGTCCGCGCTTCGAGCGGAAGGTCGAGAACCCCTGGCCATGCCAGGCCTCGTAGGTCATCGTGGGATCGCGCACCACGGCGGCGAGCGGCGAGAATGCCTTGCCGCTGGCCTGATCGTAGATATAGAGGCCCTCGCCCGGCCGGTTTGAGACCGGATCATTCGACCACGGCGTCAACTGGTAGTCGCGGCTGTTTCGGCTCCAGGTGAAGGCAGCGCCCTCGGCCGAGGTGTGGAAGCCGAACGAGGCGTTGGAGACGACGTTGATCCAAGGCTGCGGCGTCGTGCGCCGGCCGGCCAGGCGCACGACATAGTGCCGCCCGTCGCCGTCGAAACCGCCAAAGCCGTTCCACTGGCTGAGTCCGCTTCCATCGGCGCCGGCATTGGCCACCGCCTGCGAGGCAGGGGTATGCGTCGTGGGTGTCGGCGATGGCAATTCACGCGGAATCGGCAATGCTGCCAGGGCGTCCCGCGCCTGCAGAGCCGCGGCCTCGGCGCGCTCGATCTGGTCGAAGATGGTGCCGTTGCGCGTGTGCAGGACCACCCGGGCGACAGCGAGCAGCGTCTTGTAGGTGGTCTCGTCCATGAGATCGCGGCGCACCGCGAAGATGTGCTGGCGCGGTCCGAGCTCCTTGCCGCGCAGACGGCTGTTTTCGCACAGCGTCTCGACCGCCCGCTGCAAATCCTGGACATAAGAGGACGCCTGCTCGTTGACGACGACGAAGTCGATCATCATGCCGCGGGTGCGCATATATTCCTGGAAACGCAGCGCCTGGGCAACGATTTCGAGATCGGCGACGTCACCGATTCTGACCAGGAAGATCGGGAAGTCGCCGGAAATGCTTGTCGGCCACAGGCTCGACTGCTTGCCCAGCCCGGAGGCGATGGATTCTGCGGGAAGACGCAGGAACGGATCCGGATAGATCAGGTAGCGCGCCAGCTTCTGCACGTTGGCGGCATCGGTCAGGCTGAGGCCCATATGGCGGGTCTGCACCTGGCTGCGCGTCCAGGCAAGCATGGCCTGGCGGGCAAAGCTCTCCGGATGGTCGAGGCGGGCAATGGCTTCGTCCAGTTCGGCACGGCCGGCGCCGACAACCGTCCAGAAGGTCAGCGATATCTTCTTGTTGGCCGGCACGCGCACCTGGCGGCGCAGCGAGGCGACGGGATCAAGCGTAAAGCCTGAATGGCCGCCCAGCCTGGCGCCCGGATCGAAGGCGGCTGCGTCGACGATGGTACGGCCACGGCCGATGAAGGCGCGCCTGTCGGTCTCGGCCTCGGCGTCGCGCGCCGATCCGGACGGATCGGTGACGAAATGCACCATGGCGATATCGGGCTCGCTGGTCTCGCGCTTGCGCCGCGTGGCGAAGATCGCCGCGTTGTTCGCAGAGATTTCGGTTTCCACGAACATCTTCGAGAAGGCCGGATGCGCGTTGTCGGACGCCTCCAGGCCGAGCACCAGTTCGGCAAAGGAGGTCACTTCGATGTGACGGTCGGACGGACCGTCATTGTAGAGCGTGACCCGACGGCCCTCGCCATTGCCTTCCGAGATGACGATGCATTCGACCTCGGAGCGCAACGTGCCCACCGATTTGACGAAGCTCGCCTTGTCGTCGGAGAACAAGGTCTGCGCCTTTTCCTCGGCGGCGCGCTTCGGTTCGGCTGTAGCCGACCACCAGTCACCTGAGCCTGCGTCACGCAGGAAGATGTAGGAGCCGAGCCGGTCCTCGGTCGGATCCGGCTGCCAGCGTGTGACGGAGAGATCGCCCCAGCGGCTGTAGCCCGAGCCGGTCGCGGTGACCATCACCGAATAGCGGCCGTTCGACATGACGTTGGTCGACCGCAGCGACTGCAGCGGATTGAGCACGATGCGGGTGTCGGGGCTGTCGACTTCGGTCTCGTCCTTGGAGCGTTCGTCGGCCTCGGTCCTGACGGTCGCGGTCGGGATGTCGCGCGGCGCCCTCTCCTGCAGCAAGAGTTCGGCCGATTCGATGACCGGGTCGCTGTGGAAGCGGTCGCGCATGCGGCCTTCGAAGATGGCGTCGGCAACCGCCGCGATCGACATGCCCGAATGGTGGGCCATGTAGTTCTGGACGACGACATGATCCGTGCCTTCCGGCACGCGCTGCGGCGTGAAGTCGACGGCATCGTAGTAACCGTGGCGGCCGAGCGCCCCGATCTCCCGCAATCGGGCGAGATTCAGCACGGCTTCACGCGGATTGAACTGGGCCGCGAGTATGGTGGCGTAAGGCGCGATCACCGTGTTCTGGCCAAGGCCGCGCTTCAGCCCGAGACCTGGAACGCCGAAATTGGTGTATTGGTAGGTCAGTTCGCGGTCGCGCGCATTGTAGGCGGCCTCCGAAATGCCCCACGGGACGTTCTTCTGGCGGCCATACTGAATCTGGCGCTTGATGATAAGCTTGCTGGTCTGGTTGAGGATCGAGCCCTGCGGCTCCTTCATCACCAGCGGCGGCATCAGATATTCGAACATCGAGCCGGACCAGGACATCAGGGCGCCCTGGAAACCGATTTCGACGATCGGCCGGCCAAGCCGGAACCAGTGCTCGGTCGGCAGGTCGCCCTTGGCGATGGCGAACAGGCTGGTCAGCCGCGCTTCGGAAGCCAGAAGGTCGTAGCAGCTTTCATCGAGCTGGTGTTCCTCGACCCGGTAGCCGATCGACAACAGCTTGCGCTCCGGCCGCATCAGGAAGGAGAAATCCATCTCGAAGGCGTAACGGCGCGTGCGCTCGCGCAAGGTGAGCAGCTTGGCACGCAGCGCCTCGACGGCATTGTCGTCGCTGTGCGCGTCATGGACGTGCGCTTCGCAGGTGGCTTCCAGCCTTGCCGCCCAGTCGACAATGACGTCGCTCTGGGGCGACACGGCCTCGGTATGGATGGCGGTGGCCAATTTGCGGATCTCGCCGGCCAGCACAGCCAGGTTGATGGTGCGGATCGACGCCATTTCGGGCTGCGCCTTGATGGTGTCGACAGCGCGCCGCATGCCGTCGAGACGGTCGGCGAGACGCTGGCGCAGCGGGCGCAACTGACGGCGGTCATCGGGCAAATCATCGAGGCTTTCGCTGAGGATGGTGACCGTGTCGAGAATGCCTTCGAAATCGCCCTGGAGATGGACGGAAGGCGCTTCGGCCCATTCGGCGCAGGCCGCCGCCACCGCCACCAGATGGCCAGCGAGATTGCCGCTGTCGACAGCCGAGATGTAAAGCGGATAGAGCGGCTTCAGTGTCGTCGTGTCGTACCAGTTGAAGAGGTGACCGCGCTCACGCGGCATGCCCTCGATAGTCGCCATGGTGGCGTCGATGCGGGTGATGGCGTCGGACAGGCTGATCCAGCCGAAGTCGCGGGCGGAAACGACGGACAGCAGGTAGACGCCGATATTGGTCGGCGAGGTGCGTGGCGCCACCACCGGCGCCGGGCTTTCCTGGAAATTATCGGGCGGCAGATGGTGGTGTTCTGCCGTCACGAAGCTTTCGAAATAGTGCCACGTGCGCCGCGCCACCGTGCGCAGCGTGTGGATGTCGGCCTGCGATATGCGCAGCCGATCCTCGGTTTCAGCCGAACGGCTGATCCAGCTGGCGATGGCGGGCGAGCCAATCCAGAACAGCGCGAAGAAGAAGGCGACGAAGGCGCCGGTCGAATCGGCCAGCACGGGAATGGCAAGGCCGACGAAGCCGATGATCACGGCGCCATACATCATGCCGTAATACGACCCGACATCGTTGTCGCCCGCCTTGTGCGCCTGCGAGGCGGTGCGCCATTCCAAAAGGTTTTGGCGGCTGACGAACAGCCGGTAGAGCGTGCGCACGATGGCATCGCCCATCATCCAGGCGTTGTGCGCCATCAGCACGATCTTCAGCGCCACCATGGCGGTGCCGAAGGCGACGTCGCGCGCCAGGGCCGAGAAATGGCCGCGCGGCGTCTGGTCGCCGCTCTTGGGCAGGATGGCGTTGACGATGTCGAATGTCGGCGCCATGAACAGGCTGAGGATCAGCAGGGCCTGCCATTGCGCGGCCTGCGTGAAGGGCAGCAGCGTCCAGCCGGCGATCGCCGCCATCACCCAGAAGATCGGCGTCAGCGAGCGGCGCAGATTGTCGATCATCTTCCAGCGCGACAGCGCCGGCACGCCGGAGCGCGGATCGAGCATGAAGCCGAGCAGCTGCCAGTCGCCGCGCGCCCAGCGATGGTGGCGCGAGGCGTCGACCGAGTATCGGGTCGGATAGTCCTCGACCAGTTCGACGTCGGTGACCAGCGCCGCGCGCGCCAGCGCGCCTTCCAGCAGATCGTGGCTGAGGATGGTGTTTTCCTCGATGCGGCCCTGCAGCGCGGCCTCGAAGGCGTCGACATGATAGAGGCCCTTGCCGGTGAAGGACCCGTCGCCGAAGACGTCCTGATAGAGATCGGACACGGCAAAGACATAAGGGTCGAGGCCGCGATTGGCCGAAAACACCCGCTGGAAGAACGACGCATCGTCGCCTGATGTCAGCGACGCGGTGATGCGCGGCTGCAGGATCGCGTAGCCGGCGGTGACGACGCGCTTGCTGGCATCGAAATGCGGCCGGTTGAGCGGGTGGCAGAGCTTGCCCACGAGGGTGGCGACCGCGTCACGGGTGGTGCGCGTGTCGGCATCGAGCGTCATCACATGGACGACGTTCTCCGGCAGCGGCACGTCGAGCGGCAGGAACGTGGTGTCGCTATCGCCGCGCAGCAGAAGATCAAGTTCATGCAGCTTGCCGCGCTTGCGCTCCCAGCCCATCCACGACCCTTGCGCCGCATTGAACAGCCGGCGCCGGTGCAGGATATAGAAACGCGGCGCGCCTTCGGAGGGATAGCGGGCGTTGAGACGAGCGATCTCGGCACGCGCGAATTCGAGGATCTCGGTGTCCGCCGCATCGATCTCGGTCTTCGAGTCTGGCCAGTCCGACAACAGCGCGAAATGGATTTCATCGGCCGTGTTGGCGAGATGATGCACCTCGATGTTGCGGATGTTTTCCTCGACATCGTCGCGCGAGCCGATCAGCGACGGCACCACCACCAGCGTGCGCGCCTCGGGCGGCACGCCGTGCCGGTAATCGTAGCCGACGAGGCGCGTCGGTTTCAGGAACAGCGAAACGACCGTGTTGAAGAAGGCGAGCGCGCCCTCGCTGGCCGGCACGGCAAAAAGCGCCAGCATGAGGACGATCGAGGGCACCGACAGGCCGAGATTGGCAAGCGCGTTGCCGGAGAGGACGAGAAGCAGGGCCGTCAGCGCAAACACGGGTACGACGATGCCGAGCCACCCGGTCTTGCGAAAGGCACGCTTGACTGTCTGGCTGATGGTGGGCCGGTAGCCGATCGCCTTCTCCAGCTCTAGCCGGCGTGGGCCGACGAGAAAGAAGCCGACATCGGTGTGGGCGGACCCGGTTAAAACGACGTCGCCGTCACCATCGCTGGCAGCGTGGCCGGCCAGCTCGATGGCCTTCTCGGCAACGCGATATTCCGAAAGGTTCGAGCGGCGCGCCAATTCCTCGATCGCGGTCCGGTACTGATCGCGCGAGAAGAAGTCGAGCGCGGCGAAATCGGTGCGCTCGCGCAGCACGGTGTCGATGCGGCTGACGCCTTCGAACCACACCGTCCAATCCACGTCGTTGATGAGGCGCAGGCCGCGGATGATGTTGCCCGTCGTCACATTGCCGCTGGACAGCGTGTGATGTTCGGAAATGATGATTTCCTCGGCATCGGAGCCGGTCTTTTCAAGCTCGCCTTCCAGCCATTCCAGAGCCTTGCCGGCATTCTGCGATCCATCGCGCAAGCGATAGAGCAGTTGGGTGGCGAAGGTGGTGTCCTGCGCGTGGGCGCTGAAGTTGGACAGGATCGACTGCCGGTCGGCGCTGTCGTCGGTGGCCAGGACCTTGTCGGCCACATCGTTGGCGATCTGGCGCATCTGGCGGGTGCGATTGACCCTGACGGCCAGCCGGCGGAGATTTTCGATCAGGACGAAGCGCAACAGCGAAGGCAGCGCCCAGAGTTCGCCGATCTTCAGCGGCTCGACCGACTGGAAACCCTGGACGATGGACTTGAACATCGTCGCCGAAACGGAACTGTCCGAATGCGCCACATAGGTCCAGGCCAGCGCCAACGCGCGCGGCACAGTGCCGTTGTCAGGCAGTTTCAGCGTCGGCAACTGACGATAGAACCGGCGCGGCAGGTCGCGCTTGACCTGGAAAATGGTCTCTTCGACCAAGTAATTGTTGTCGAGCAGCCATTGTGCCGCCGGCGTGATCGTCTCGCCCCTCGCCTGCGCAGCATTGGTCGACCGGTAGACTTCCAAAATCTTCTTGGCGCTGTCCCGGATACGGGCCTGAAAATCAAAGGGCGTCAGGCCGAACAGGTCCGTGAGGTCGCCTTTTGCCAGGCTTTCGCCAAGCAGCCGAAGGCGCTCTTCGGGCAGGTAATTGGAACGGATCGGCTCTTCGGTAATGGCCGGGAAGCTTGCGCTTGTCTTCTCGATTTGGGCAGGATTCGTCTGAATATTCATTGAAAATTCCGTAAGCGGGCACTGAACGGCGTCACCGCCACGGCAATGGCCCTAAAACCAGGTCAAATGCAATTGGTTGCATAAACCCCACTTGCCGAAAAGTTTGTTTCCGCACCGCGACAGGGCGTCGTCTCTCAGCAAAACTCAAAGACAAGCACCCCACTTCCCGCCAAGCCAGATCGGCGGAGAGGATTCAGGCTTTTTCGTGATGCCGCCAGCAGCTTACGCTATATTTCGCCGGTACCGCGATCATGTTTGGAAACAAGCGTTAATCGTTGCCGGCGATGGCGCAGATCCGGATCACGAACAGCGTTGCCTCATGGGCGGGCTGGACGAGCAGGCCGGTGCTGACCGGACCGGACCGCAGCGTGTCGAGCGGCCCGAGGCGAACCGGTTCAGCGGCGGGCACGCTGACGTCGCCGTTCAAGCACAGGATCAGCGTTGTGCCGGCTTCAGTCCGGATTTCCACGGGGGCCGAAATCACCAGGCGTTCGACCGAATGCGTCATCCGGCTTCGGCGGGTCATGACATTGAGATCAGTGATCGGTCCGCCGATCAGCGCGGCCGAGGTCTGCACGTCGGCAGGGAAAGAAAACAGGGCAGTCGTCCTGTTTATGGATGTCGGCGGGTGGCCGGCGATCTCGAGGACGATGCCCTCGCCTTCGAGCACGGCAAGGGTGCGATCGATCCCGGCAAATTGCGAGAAAGGACCGCTCAATTCGACACGCGCCATCGACACGCGCCAGTCGAAATCGTCGAGCCCGGCACCCCCAGGCGAAACGGCGATTTCCGTCGTCACGCCGCCGCCGTTCTTCCACGGCATCGACCGGTATTCGGCTGCCCGCAGGATGCGCATCGGCTCAGCCAATCACCCGAGAATGCCGGGCAGGTTGAGCTGGTGCTCCTTGGCGCACTCGACGGCAATGTCGTAGCCGGCATCGGCGTGGCGCATGACACCGGTCGCCGGATCGTTCCACAACACCCGCTCCAGGCGCCTGGCCGCTTCGCGCGTGCCGTCGGCGACGATCACCATGCCGGCGTGCTGCGAGAAGCCCATGCCGACGCCGCCGCCATGGTGCAGCGACACCCAGGTGGCACCCGACGCTGTGTTGAGCAGCGCGTTGAGCAGCGGCCAGTCGGACACGGCGTCCGAGCCGTCCTTCATGGATTCCGTTTCGCGGTTCGGCGAGGCGACCGAGCCGGAATCGAGGTGATCGCGACCGATGACGACAGGCGCCTTCAGCTCACCCTTGGCCACCATTTCGTTGAAGGCGAGGCCGAGCCTGTGGCGGTCGCCAAGGCCGACCCAGCAGATGCGCGCCGGCATCCCTTGAAAGGCAATGCGCTCGCGCGCCATGTCGAGCCAATTGTGCAGATGGGTATTGCCGGGCGTCAGTTCGCGCACCTTGGCGTCGGTCTTGTAGATATCCTCCGGATCGCCCGACAGGGCCGCCCATCGAAAGGGGCCGATGCCGCGGCAGAACAGCGGACGGATATAGGCCGGCACGAAACCGGGGAAGGCGAAAGCGTTCTCGAACCCCTCCTCCTTGGCCACCTGGCGGATGTTGTTGCCATAGTCGAGCGTCGGCACGCCGGCGTTCCAGAACGCCACCATCGCCTCGACATGTTCGCGCATGGAGGCGCGGGCTGCCTTCTCGACTTCCTTGGGGTCGCTGACGCGCTTCTCGCGCCACTCGGCCATCGTCCAGCCCTTCGGCAGGTAGCCATTGATGGGATCATGCGCCGAGGTCTGGTCGGTGACCATATCGGGGCGAATGCCACGCCTGAACATCTCCGGCACGATGTCGGCCGTATTGCCGAGCAGGCCGACCGACTTCGCCTCGCCGGCCTTGGTCCAGCGTTCGATCTTTTCCAGCGCCTCGTCGAGCGTGTCGGCGCGCTCGTCGACGTAGCGGGTGCGCAGGCGGAAATCGATCGAGTCCGGATTGCATTCGATCGCCAGGCAGCAGGCGCCGGCCATGACGGCGGCGAGCGGCTGGGCGCCACCCATGCCGCCGAGACCGCCGGTCAGGATCCATTTGCCCCGGAGATTGCCGCCATAGTGCTGGCGGCCGGCCTCGACGAAGGTCTCGTAGGTGCCCTGCACGATGCCTTGCGTGCCGATGTAGATCCACGAGCCGGCCGTCATCTGGCCGTACATCATCAAGCCCTTCTTATCGAGCTCGTTGAACTTTTCCCAATTCGCCCAGTGCGGCACCAAATTGGAATTGGCGATCAGCACACGCGGTGCGTCCGGATGGGTGCGGAAGACGCCGACCGGCTTGCCGGACTGCACCAGCAAAGTCTCGTCATCGGCCAGCGTCCTCAAGGAGGCGACGATGCGGTCAAAGTCGTTCCAGGTGCGCGCCGCCCGGCCGATGCCGCCATAGACGACCAGCTCGTTGGGATTTTCTGCAACATCCGGGTCGAGATTGTTCATCAGCATGCGCAGCGGCGCTTCCGTCAGCCAGGAGCGCGCGCTGATTTCGGTGCCGCGCGGGCTGCGGACTTCGCGGATGTTGTGGCGAGGATTGTTCATGGCGTCACTCCATAAAAGGACCTGATGTCAGACGCGCGCCCAGGATGTCGCGGTCTCGAGGATTTTCCGCAGGGTGGCGCGGATCGGTGCTGCGAACTCGGCGTCATAGGGCACCGGCCAATTGTCCGGCGTGCCCTTGCCATCGGGCTCGCGCATATAGCCGCGGTTGGAGAGTTCCATCTGCAGCGCATGCACACCTTGTTGCGGCTGGCCGAAATGGCGTGTGATCCAGCCGCCTTTGAAGCGGCCGTTGATGACAGAGGTTTCACCGGTTTCGGCCATGATCTGGCCGACCATCGCCTGCAGCGTCGGATCGGCGCTCCTGCCGTCATTGGTGCCGAGATTGAAAACCGGCAGCGTGCCTTCGAAGAGGCGCGGCAGCACTGAACGGATCGAGTGGCAGTCATAGAGCACGATCTTTTCGTGCAAGCCACGCAACCGGTCGATCTCGACCTGCAGGGCGGCATGGTAGGGCACGAAGAATTTCTCGCGACGTTCGTCGATCTCCGACGGCCCGGGTTCTTCGCCCTCGCGATAGAGCGGATCGCCATCGAAAGTCTCGGTCGGGCAAAGGCCGGTCGTCGCCTGGCCGGGGTAAAGCGAGGCGCCAGAGGGATCGCGGTTGACGTCGATGACGGTGCGCGAGATCGCGGTGTGCACCACCGTCGCCCCGAGGCCGGCAGCAAAGTCATAGAGATTATCGATCCACCAATCGCAGTCGCGGCGGCCGAGCCAGGGCGAGACCAGCCGATTCTCAAGGCCGGCGAGGTCGATGCCGGTGTGTGGTATCGACACCAGCAACGGGGCTGTGCCGGGCGTGACCGTCAGCCAGGGCGCGCTTGCCATCACATCGCTCCCGAAATCGACGGCAGAGCCACACCGCCGGCGGCCTTGATGGCCGCACCACTGCGCACCATGGCGATGGCTTTTTCCATATCGGGGTGGAAGTGGCGGTCATTGTCGAGATGCGGCACTTCGGCCCGGACCAGCTTGCGCACCGCCTCCAGGGCGTCGCTCGAGGCCAGCGGTGCGTGGAAATCGCAGCCTTGGGCCGCGGCCAGCAATTCGATGCCGATCACCGCGGTGGCGTTCTCGACCATGCCGATCAGCCGGCGCGCACCGTGCGCGGCCATCGAAACATGGTCTTCCTGGTTGGCCGATGTGGGAATCGAATCGACGCTGGCCGGATAGGCTTTCTGCTTGTTTTCCGAGACGAGAGCCGCCGCCGTCACCTGCGGGATCATGAAGCCGGAGTTCAGACCGGGCTTCGGCGTGAGGAAGGCCGGCATGCCGGACAGTGCCGGATCGACAAGCATGGCGATGCGGCGTTCCGACAGCGAGCCGATCTCGCAGACCGCGAGCGCGATCATGTCGGCGGCGAAGGCCACCGGCTCGGCGTGGAAATTGCCGCCGGAAAGTGCGGTGTCGTCCTCGGCGAAGATCAGCGGATTGTCGGTAACGCCGTTGGCTTCGGTGCCTAGCGTGTCGGCCGCCTGGCGCAGCACGGTCAGTGCAGCGCCCATCACCTGAGGCTGGCAGCGCAGGCAGTACGGATCCTGCACGCGTTCGTCACCAACCCGGTGCGATTCTCGGATGGCGCTGCCGGCCATCAGATTGCGCAGGGCGTCGGCCGCCTCGATCTGGCCGGGATGCTTTCTCAGCACATGGATGCGCGGATCGAAGGGGGCGTCGGACCCTTTTGCCGCGTCGGTCGACAGGGCACCGGCGACCAGCGACGATTGGTAGAGCACTTCGGCCTCGAACAAGGCGGCCAGCGCATAGGCGGTCGAAAACTGGGTGCCGTTGAGCAGCGCCAGGCCCTCCTTGGCGCCCAGTGTCACCGGCTCCAGCCCATGCGAGACGAAGGCGACCTTGGCCGGAAAACGGCCATGCGGGGTAAAACATTCGCCGACGCCGATCATCACCGCCGTCATGTGCGACAGCGGGGCAAGGTCACCGGAGGCGCCGACGGAACCCTGCGCCGGCACCACCGGGATGACGTCGTTGGCCAGCATCGCTTCCAGCAATTCGATGGTTTGCGGCCTCACGCCGGACGCGCCCTGCGCCAGGCTGGCGAGCTTCAGCGCCATCATCAGCCTGCAGACAGCAACCGGCATCGGCTCGCCGACGCCGGCGGCGTGCGACAGCACGATGTTGCGCTGCAAGGTCTCGAGATCCTCGGCCGGGATGCGGACGCTGGCCAGTTTGCCGAAGCCGGTGTTGATGCCATAGACCGGCTCGCCCTTGGCAACAATCCTGGCGACGGCCTCGGCGCTCGCCTTGATCTTCGGCCGGCAGGCATTGTCCAGCTTGGGCACGGCGCCACGATAGATGGCGCGCCAGTCCGCCAGCGTCGCATTGCCGGGCTTCAGGGTCAGTTCGGTCATTGTCCTCTCCAGATGCGGGCATGCAGCGGGTTGAAGCCCATGCGGTAGACGAGTTCGGCGGGGCGCTCGATGTCCCAGATCGCCAGGTCGGCGGATTTTCCGACCTCAAGCGTGCCGGTTTCCCCCAGCAAACCAAGCGCGCGGGCGGCCTCGCGGGTGACGCCGGCAAGACATTCATCGACGGTCAGGCCGAACAGGGTCGCGGCCATGTTCATGGTCAGAAGCAGCGATGTCAGCGGCGAGGTGCCGGGATTGTTGTCGGTGGCGACGGCCATCCTGACGCCGTGCTGGCGAAACAGGCCGATCGGCGGCTTCTTGGTTTCGCGGATGAAATAGTAGGCGCCTGGCAGGATCGTCGCAACGGTCCCCGCCTTGGCCATCGCCACCGCACCTGCCTCATCGGTGTATTCGAGATGGTCGGCCGACAGCGCACCATAGCGGGCGGCGAGTTCGGCGCCATGCAAATTGGACAGTTGGTCGGCATGGAGCTTGACCGGCAGGCCGGCCGCTTTGGCCGCATCGAAGACGCGCGCCATCTGTTCCGGCGAAAAGGCGATGCCCTCGCAAAAACCGTCGACGGCATCGGCCAGTCCCTCGGCGGCAACCGCCGGGAGAATTTCCTTGGCGACCAGATCGATGAAGGCGTCCTTGTCACCCTTGGCTTCCGGCGGCAGCGCATGGGCGCCGAGGAAGGTGGTGCGGATCGTCACCGGTCGCCGTTCACCCAATTGGCGGGCCGCGCGCAGCGACTTCTTCTCGTTTTCGAGGTCGAGGCCGTAGCCCGACTTTACTTCCACTGACGTTACGCCCTCGGCGATCAGCGCATCGAGGCGTGGCAGTGATTGAGTGACCAGTTCGCTCTCACTGGCGGCGCGCAGCGACTTGACCGAGGCGACAATGCCGCCGCCGGCCCGGGCGACCTCTTCATAAGTGGCGCCGGCCAGCCGCATCTCGAATTCGTTGGCGCGGTTGCCGGCATGGACCAGATGGGTGTGGCAGTCGATCAGGCCGGGTGTGATCCAGCGGCCCTCGCAATCGATCGTCTCGACGCCCTGGGCAAGTGTTGGGGGCAGCTCCGACTCGGGGCCGGCATAGACAATGCGGCCGTCACGCGAAGCGACCGCGCCGTGTTCGACGATGCCAAGTCCGGCAGACCCTTCGGCCATGGTCGCGAGCCGCGCATTGCGCCACAGACGAAGATCCCCTGCCCGGCTTTTGCTCTGTCGTCCAGCCATCATCTTTTCCGTTTCAATCGATGACGATTATGTATATACATATCGAAACGCACTGCAAGTGCCATCATCGCATGAGAGACAGAGAACCGGAGAGAAAAGTGGCAGCGATCTTTGCGGAACAGGCGCTCCTTCCCAATGGCTGGCGCGATAATGTGCGGATCACCCTGGCCGAGGGGCGCATTACAGCCGTTCAGCCTGGTGCCGCTGCGACAGCCGACGACGAACGCCACGCGATCCTGTTGCCCGGCATGCCCAATTTGCACAGCCACGCCTTCCAGCGCGGCATGGCCGGCCTTGCCGAGCTTCGCGGCCCCTCCGCCGACAGTTTCTGGAGCTGGCGAGAGGTGATGTACCGCTTCGCCCTGTCGATGACGCCCAATCAGGTCGAGGCGGTTGCAGCGCAGCTCTATGTCGAGATGCTGGAGGCCGGTTTTTCCCGCGTCGGCGAATTTCACTATCTGCATCACGACCGCGATGGAAAACCCTATGCCAACCTCGCCGAGATGGCCGAACGCATTGCGGCCGCGGCCGGCGAGACGGGCATCGGCCTGACGCTGTTGCCGGTGTTTTATGCGCACTCGTCTTTCGGCGGTGCCGTGCCAAACGAAGGCCAGCGGCGATTCATCAACGATGTGAATCGGTTCTCGCGGCTTGTTGAGAAATGCCGCGAATCGGTTCGTGCACTGAATCAGGCTGTCGTCGGCGTCGCTCCGCACAGTTTGCGCGCCGCGACGCCGGAAGAACTGATTGAGGTGACTGCCATGGCACCGGATGGGCCTATCCACATCCACATTGCCGAGCAGGTGAAAGAGGTCGAGGATTGCCTTGCCTGGTCGGGCGCGCGGCCGGTCGAATTTCTGCTTGGGCATGCCAAGGTCGACAAGCGCTGGTGCCTGATCCACGCCACGCACATGACCGATGCGGAAACCGTTGGTATGGCCAGGAGCGGCGCCATCGCCGGCCTGTGCCCGATCACCGAGGCCAATCTCGGTGACGGCACTTTTGCCGCGCCGCTGTTCAGGGAACATGGCGGCCGCTATGGCGTCGGCTCCGATTCCAACGTGCTCATCGGCCTCCCCGACGAGTTGCGCCAGCTCGAATATTCGCAGCGCCTCGCCCACCGCGCCCGCAATGTGCTGGCGGTCGCCGGCGGCTCGACCGGCCGCGCGCTGTTCGACGCCGCACTCGACGGTGGCAGCGTCGCGCTTGGCGCCGGTGCTTCCGCGATCGCCGCCGGCGCCTCGGCCGATCTCGTCTCGCTCGATCCCAAAAATCCCTCGCTGGCCGGCAAGACCGGCGACGCAATTCTCGACGCCTGGATCTTCGCCAATGGCAGCAAGGTCGACTGCGTCTGGGTGCATGGCCGCAAACAGGTCAGCGGCGGCAGGCATGTGAAGCGAGAGGCCATCGCCGGGCGGTTTCGCAGCGTGATGACGGCGCTTTCGGCATGAGCATGGCCGACACAGTGGTAGCGGAAGGCGGCGGCTCGCTGCACCAGCGCATCCTGACCGACATCAGCGAAAAAATCACGTCCGGTGCCTGGGCGCCCGGCCATCGCATCCCGTTCGAGCACGAATTGAGCGTGCAATACAATTGCTCGCGCATGACGGTGAACAAGGCGCTGTCACAGCTTGCCAAGGCCGGGCTGATCGAACGCCGCCGCCGCTCAGGCAGCTTTGTGCGCCGGCCGCAGTCGCAAGCGGCGGTGCTGGAAATCCACGATATCCGCATCGAGGTCGAAGCGCTCGGTCTGCCCTATCGCTACGAGCGCGTGATGCGACACAAAAGGCGCAGCAGCGCCGGGGACCGCGCCTCGCTGGAATTGGGCTTGGCCGGACCGGTTCTGGCGCTGGAATGCGGGCATTTCGCCGGCGAGCGGCCGTTCGCGCATGAGCAGCGGCTGATCAACCTCACCGCCGTGCCTGAAGCAGCCGATGAGGAATTCCTGGCCATAGCGCCAGGACCATGGCTGATTGGCCGCGTGCCGTGGAGCGAAGCCGAGCACCGGATTCGCGCTGTCGCAGCCGACAGGCATATAGCGGCCGCACTCGACATCGAAGCCGGCGCGCCATGCCTGGTGGTAGAGCGACGGACATGGAGCGCCGAACATCCGGTCACCCATGTGCGCTTTACCTACGCGGCCGAGAGCCACACGCTGGTGGCAAGGTTCAGGCCGCAAGGGTAGTCTTTCTTCACCTCCCCCTTGTGGGAGGGTAAAACTCAAATCGCCGCGGTAATAATAATCTCGACCAGATAGTCCGGGGTGGCGAGCTTTGCTTCGCCGGTGGCGCGGGCCGGCGTGTTGCCCTGCGGCACCCACTTGTCCCACTCAGCATTCATCTCGGCAAAGGTGCTCATGTCGGCCAGCCAGATGATCGCCTGCAGTATCTTGGTCTTGTCGGAACCGGCCTTGGCCAGCAGGTCGTCGATGGCCGCCAGGATGTCCCTGGTCTGCGAAGCGACGTTGCCGGTTGGCTGGCCAACCTGACCAGCCAGATAGACGGTGTTGCCATGGATGACGATCTGGCTCATGCGCGGGCCAACATCGATGCGACGAATGCTCATTGGATGGTTCCTTCCTGTGGCGGTTGCGCTTCTTTAGAGTCGCGACCGGCTTCGGGCAAGATCGCCAGGTCGAATCCCCTTGGGCCAAGGGCATATGGATGTGCAAACACGGCAAGTTGACCCTGCGGCCGCAATTCCGCCGGATTGGCTTGTTGACTAATGTAATAACATCACATATCCAGTCGACGCTGCCAGCAGCCGGATTTCGCCGCCCCACGGATCGCAGAATGACAAATACCTGCCTGACATTCCGCGACCTGACGCTTGGTTACGGCAGCCATCCGGCGATCCATCATCTCGACGGCACCATCCGCAAGGGATCGCTGACCGCTGTGGTCGGCGCCAACGGCTCCGGCAAATCAACGCTGATGAAAGGCATTGTCGGCGTGTTGAAACCGATGGCCGGCGAGGTCATCCGCGCGCCCGGCGTGCGCGCCGCCTATCTGCCGCAACAGTCGGAACTCGACCGGAGCTTTCCGGCGCGAGTGGTGGATCTGGTTTCGCTCGGCCTGTGGCCACGGCGCGGCCTGCTAGGCCGCTATACAAAGCAAGATCGCGAGGACGTCAGCAAGGCGCTGATGGCGGTTGGCCTCGGCGGTTTCGAGAAGCGGCCGATCGACACGCTGTCGGGCGGCCAGTTGCAGCGCACGCTGTTTGCGCGTGTCCTGCTGCAGGACGCCGACCTCATCCTGCTCGACGAACCCTTCAATGCCGTCGACGCCAAGACGGTCGGCGACCTGATCGCATTGATCAAGCACTGGCATGGCGAGGAACGCACCATCATGGTCGTCGTCCACGATCTCGATCTGGTGCGGCAGAATTTCCCCGAAACGCTGCTTCTCGCTCGCCAGCCGATCGCCTGGGGCGAAACCCGGGAAACGCTGAAGCCTGATAACCTGTTGCGCGCCCGCCGCTTCCACGAAGCCTGGGAAGAAAATGCACCCTGGTGCGAGCCGGGCGAGGACGCTCATGGTCACGATCACCATGGCCACGATCACCATGACCATCGACACGGCGTCGGACCGAGGGCTGCCTGATGGACATGCTTTACGGTCTTGTCATCGCGCCCTTCGCCGATTTCGGCTTCATGCAGCGGGCTTTGATCGGTTCGCTGATGCTGTCGCTCGGCGCCTGCCCTATCGGCGTCTTCCTGATGCTGCGACGCATGAGCCTGTCGGGCGACGCGATGGCGCATGCAATCCTGCCCGGCGCGGCCGCCGGCTTCCTGTTCTATGGGCTGGAGATCCTGCCGATGACCATCGGCGGCCTGATCGCCGGCGTCATCGTCGCGCTCGGCGCCGGCGCCGTCTCGCGCTTCACCATCCAGCGCGAAGACGCCTCGATGGCGGCTTTCTATCTGATTTCGCTCGCCATCGGCGTGCTGATGGTGTCGATCCGCGGTTCCAGCGTCGATCTCATGCATGTGCTGTTCGGCACCGTGCTGGCGCTCAACGATGAGGCGCTGACGCTGATCGGCGGCATCGTCGCGGTGACGCTGGTCAGCCTCGCCATCTTCTGGCGGGCGCTGGTCGCCGAATGCCTCGACCCGCTGTTCCTGCGCTCGGTCAGTCGGCTCGGCAGTCCGGTGCATTTCATCTTCCTCGGCCTTGTCGTGCTCAACCTTGTCGGCGGCTTCCAGGCACTCGGCACGCTTCTGTCGGTTGGGCTGATGATGCTGCCGGCCGCAGCCGCCCGCTTCTGGACAGTTCGCGTCGAGCCGATGTGCGTGCTGGCGGTGCTGATCGGCTTCGCCTCCTGCGTCGCCGGGCTGCTTTTGTCCTATCACGCGTCGCTGCCGTCCGGCCCGGCCATCATCCTGTCGGCCGGCGTCGTCTATTTCGCCTCGATCCTGTTTGGCACGCGCGGCATTCTGCGCGCGCGCATCATCCATCACCGTCACAGAACGGCCTGATCCCCGCCCCTAGAAGGAGACCCGTCTATGCTGAAATCGATCCATGCCGCCCTGGCTATGAGCGTTATAACATTAACCGCCTTTGGCGCATCGTCGGCCTTGGCGGCACCGCTGAAAGTGGTCGCCAGCTTCACCGTCATTGCCGATTTCGCCAAAAATGTCGGCGGCGACCGCATCGACGTCACCACCATCGTCGGGCCGGATGGCGACGCCCATGTCTACGAGCCGAGCCCGGCCGATGCTGTGGCCATGGCCAAGGCCGACATCGTGCTGGTCAACGGCCTGCATTTCGAAGGTTTCCTGCAGCGGCTGGTCGATGCCAGCGCCACCAAGGCGTCTATCATTACCTTGACCAAGGGCGTGACGCCGATCGATTTCAAGCCTGAATTCGCCGACGCCGACGCGGCCGAAGGTGCAGGCACCGGCGGCGGCAAGACGGTCACCGATCCGCACGCCTTCCAGTCGATCGCCAACGCCAGGATCTACGTGAAGAACATCGCCGAGGCCTTCTGCGCGGCCGATTCCGAAGGCTGCGTCAGTTACCAGACCAATGCCGCCGCCTACACCAAGAAGCTCGACGCGGTCGAAGGTGAAGTGAAAACGGCGATTGCCTCGATCCCGGAGAGCAAGCGCGTCGTCATCACCTCGCATGACGCCTTCGGCTATTTCGAACACGCATACGGCCTGACCTTCCTCGCCCCGCAAGGCATCTCGACCGACTCCGAGCCATCCGCCGCAGACGTCGCCAAACTGGTCAATCAGGTGAAGCAGGACAAGGCGGCTGCGATCTTCGTCGAGAACATCACCAACCCGCGCCTGATCGAACAGATCGCCAGCGAAACCGGCATCAAGGTCGGCGGCACGCTCTATTCGGATGCGCTGTCGCAGCCCGACGGCTCGGCCGCGACCTATATCGACATGATGCACAACAACATCCGTCAGATCAAAGGCGCCATTCTCGGCAGCTGAGTATGAAGGATTGTCCAGCCGGGCCGCATCGGCCCGGTTGGATTTTCCGGCACGCAGTGTCTATTTGGCAGAGAATTCCTTCGGTATGGATTGCCGCCCATGTCGGGGAGTGGCAAGACTGCCGCCTGACAGTTTGCGAGGATGCCGCCATGGAATACCGTGAAATCAGCGAGGACTATTCGGTTTCAGGCCAGATCCAGCCTGAGGACGTCGCCGCCATCAAGGAAGCCGGCTTCAAGAGCGTCATCTGCAACCGGCCCGATGACGAACAGCCCGGCCAGCCTTCTGCCGACACCGTCAAGGCGGCGGTCGAAGCCGCAGGGCTCGCTTTCCGCTACATTCCGGTGATCAGCGGACAGATCACCGCCGAGAATGTCGAGGATCAGGCCGAAGCGCTCGACGAACTCGACGGCCCGGTCTTCGCCTATTGCCGCTCCGGCGCCCGCTGCACCAATCTCTATGGGCTGATCCAACAGTCGAAGGATTGATCCGCCCAAGATTTAGATGGGCAACGCGCCGGTTTCCTTGAGCGTTTCCAGCACGATCGCCGTCTTCACATGCTGCACCGATTCATGCGGCAGCAGCACGCCGTTGACGAATTCAGACAGCGATTTCAGGTCGGGCGTCACCACTTTCAGGATGTAATCCATCTCACCGGTCAGCGCGTGCGCTTCCTGCACCTCAGGCAGCCGCGCCACCAGCTCGCCGAAGCGCCGCGCATTGTCGCGGTTGTGCGTGGCGAGCGTGACCGAAATGACGTTGACCAGGGAAAAACCGAGCTTGTCGCGGTCGAGAACGGCACGATAGCCTCTGATGAAGCCATCCTCCTCCAGCCGCTGGCGGCGGCGCGAGCATTGCGACGCCGACAGGTTCACCCGCTCCGAAAGATCATTGTTGGTCAGCCGCGCATCACCCTGCAACAGCGCCATTATCTTGCGGTCGAACTGATCATTGCGCGCTTCATCCATGGTTTTTCCTCACATCGTGCACGCTTCACGCATGACATCATCATTTCAAGCGTTTGAATGCAAGCACCGTGCGCCTCCTCCGCGTTATGATCGTGTCAAATGGTCTTTTCAGGCCAGGCCAGCTTTCGGAGGAATATGATGGGTCCCTTCCCGCACGACGCCCCGCCCGCCAAGATCAGCAAGGACAACCCGGCCGGCACCGACGGCTTCGAGTTTGTCGAATTCGCGCATTCGGAGCCGCAGAAGCTCGCTGAGCTGTTCACCCGTATGGGCTATGTTGCGGTGGCCAAGCACCGCACGAAAGACATCACCATCTGGCGGCAGGGCGACATCAACTATGTCGTCAATGCCGAGCCTGGCTCTCACGCGATGAAGTTCGTCGACAAGCATGGGCCTTGTGCTGCCTCGATGGCCTGGCGGGTTGTCGATGCCAAACACGCTTTCGATCACGCCGTTGCCAAGGGCGCCACGCCTTACGAAGGCGCCGACAAGGCGCTCGACGTGCCGGCAATCATCGGCATTGGCGGCTCGCTGCTCTATTTCATCGAGACCTATGGCAAGAAGGGTTCGGCCTATAATGCCGAGTTCGAATGGCTGGGCACTCGCGACCCGCGGCCGGAAGGCGTCGGCTTCTATTACCTCGATCACCTGACCCACAATGTCTATCGCGGCCAGATGGACAAATGGTGGGATTTCTACCGCAATCTGTTCGGCTTCAAGCAGATCCATTTCTTCGACATCGACGGCAAGATCACCGGCCTGGTCAGCCGCGCCATCACCTCACCCTGCGGCAAGATCCGCATTCCGCTCAATGAGTCCAAGGACGAGACCAGCCAGGTCGCCGAGTATCTGAAGAAGTACAATGGCGAGGGCATCCAGCACATCGCTGTCGGCACCGACGAGATCTATGCCGCCACCGACAGGCTGGCTGAGAACGGGCTGAAGTTCATGCCCGGCCCGCCTGAAACCTACTACGACATGTCGTATGACCGCGTGAATGGCCATGACGAACCGATCGAGCGGATGAAGAAGCACGGCATCCTGATCGACGGCGAAGGCGTCGTCGACGGCGGCACGACCAAGATCCTGCTGCAGATCTTTTCGAAGACCGTGATCGGCCCGATCTTTTTCGAGTTCATCCAGCGCAAGGGCGACGAAGGTTTTGGTGAGGGCAACTTCCGCGCGCTGTTCGAATCCATCGAGCAGGACCAGATCAAGCGCGGGGTGATCAAGGTTCAGGCTGCGGAGTAGGTAGATTCGAACCGGGCTTCTTGCGGCGCGACCAATTATGACCTAAATTATGGTCATAAGGATCGCGCCATGAATGTTTCCATCGCCGAGGCCAAGGCCAAATTGTCGGAACTCGTCAGCCGCGCGGAAGCCGGCGAGGAGATCGTTCTCACACGCCACGGCAAGGTGGCCGCGCGCATCGTACCGCCGGCAACGGCCGAACCACTGCCGCGTATTGGCGCCTTGAAGGGCAAGATTTGGATTGCGGACGATTTTGATGAACTCGGTCCCGAATGGGACGAGTACGTGAAATGACGGTCGGGCCGTTTCTCGCCGACACGCATATCATCCTGTGGTCGATTTCAGACGATCCACGTCTTAGCCAGCACCACCGCGCTATCTTGGCTTCGGAAGCGGTGGTGTTCGCGAGCGCGGCAAGCGTCTGGGAAATTGCCATCAAACGCTCAATCGGAAAACTCAACGCGCCGGACGATCTGCCAACGCTGCTTCCCAGAATGCAATTTCAGACACTTGCCGTCACTTTGCAGCATGCGAACGCCGTCAGCAGCCTACCCCACCATCATGGTGATCCATTCGACAGACTGCTGATCGCGCAGGCGCAAATGGAGAACCTAGCAATCCTTACATCCGACCCGTGTTTTGCCCGTTATGATGTCGCTCTGGGATGATTAGCGAGACAAGTCGCTCTCACAAACCCAACCGCTCGACCTCTCTCTCCCTCAGCTTCGCATCATAACAGAGCAGAAATTCATCCAATTGCGGCGGCTTGACCGACGTGCCCGAAAGCATTGCGTGCACCTGGCCGCGGTGATGGATGTCGTGCAGAAAGACATGGGCGAGGATATCGCCGATGCGCTCGGGGATCATGCCGTCCTCGCGCCGGTCGGTGATGACGCGGCGATCGAGATCGTCGGCCGACAGCCTATCGCAAAAGGCGATCAGCCGCCGGTCGGCTGCGACCTGCGCGGCAAACAACGCCGCCGGCTCGTCGAGGGGCACGAAGTCGTCATGGGCGGCAGCACCGAGACCACCCTCTTCGAGAAAATCGAGATAGAGAAGATCGACCGCAAGGATGTGGTTGAGCGTTGCCTTGATCGACGGAAAGAAGCTGGTGCGTTCGGCCTCGAACTCACCGGGCTGGAGGGACAGCACCGCGCGGTAGAGCCGGTCGTTCGACCACAGATTGTTGCCGGCCATACGGCGCAGATGGTCGAGCAGGTTCACGAGATCAGCCCCCTGCCCGCACCAGATGCAAGCCTGCCCCCATGATCGCGAATCCGGCAAGAACGATCAACAGCAGCCCGTTCATGCGTCGCCGCATGGCTTGCGTCTCCTCATCCCGCGACTTTCATGTTGGTGATGGTGTGGAACATCATCGCCTTGCGCGGAAAGCCGCTGCGGTTGGTCAGGTCAGGCGAGCGCGCCTCGATGCGGTAGCTCAGCCGGATCGACTGGATG
This sequence comes from Mesorhizobium sp. M1066, assembly GCF_040318635.1. Taxonomy (NCBI): domain Bacteria; kingdom Pseudomonadati; phylum Pseudomonadota; class Alphaproteobacteria; order Hyphomicrobiales; family Phyllobacteriaceae; genus Mesorhizobium; species Mesorhizobium sp. M1066. Next base: position 46,854 of record NZ_JAMYMR010000027.1, on the reverse strand, counting down.
AAGACCGCCAGTATGGCGAGTGCCCAGACACCAGCCAGCAGATAGACCCCCGTCATGCCCTCACCTCTCGTATTTTTCGACCTTCTGCTCGATGGCGCCGAAGATCGAATGCCCGGTTTTGTCCTTCATCTCGATGCGCACCGTGTCGCCGAAGCGCAGGAACGGCGTTTTGGGTTCGCCTGACACGATCGTCTCGATCATGCGCAGTTCGGCGATGCAGGAATAGCCGGCGCCACCGGCCGAAACAGGCTTGCCCGGCCCGCCGTCGAGCTTGTTGGAGACGGTCCCCGAGCCGATGATCGTGCCGGCGGCCAATGGCCGTGTCCTTGCCGCGTGAACGATCAGCGCCGGGAAGTCGAAGGTCATGTCGATACCGGCATTGGCCCGGCCGAACGGCTTGCCGTTGAGGTCGGCGAGCAGCGGCAGGCTGACCTTGCCGCCATCCCAGGCGTCACCCAGTTCGTCCGGCGTGACTGCGACAGGCGAAAACGCCGAGGACGGCTTTGATTGGAAAAAACCGAAACCTTTGGCCAGTTCCGGTCCGGTGAGTGCGCGCAGCGTGACGTCGTTGACCAGCATCACCAGCCGGATCGCAGCGCGCGCTTCTTCGAGGTTGGCGCCCATCGGCACGTCGTCGACAATGACGGCGACTTCGCCTTCCATGTCGATGCCGAAGGCCTCGTCAGCCATGCGGATCGGATCGCGTGGCGGAATGAAAGAATCCGAGCCGCCCTGGTAGATCAGCGGGTCGGTCCAGAAGCTTGCCGGCATCTCGGCGCCGCGCGCTTTGCGCACCAGCTCGACATGGTTCACGTAAGCCGAGCCGTCGGCCCATTGATAGGCGCGCGGCAGCGGCGAGTGGGCGTCATGCTCGTGGAAGCGCTCGGCCGGCATCGCATTGTTCTCAAGCGATTCCGCTATTGTCGCGAGATGCGGGGCGATGCGGCGCCAGTCGTCGAGCGCCGCCTGCAGCGTGCGCACCAGGAACGAGGCGTCGGTGAAGCGTGTCAGGTCGCGCGAGACGACGACGAGTTTTCCGTCGCGCGTCCCGTCCTTCAATGTGGCAAGCTTCATGCGATTTCCTCTCCTTGTGCAGCTTTCCCGCTGCTTAGGCCCACAACAAGGCCGTCGCGGGCGATCGTCAAGTCGCCGGCCCATGTTTTCCTGACAGCGGCAGTCCAATCGGCCTCGCCGATCCCGGGATCGTCGGCTGGAATGAGGTGATTGAGCACCAGTCTCTTCACCCCGGCATCGCTGGCGATGCTGCCGGCCTCTTCGGCAAAGCTGTGGCTGGCGAGCAGGTGGTCTTTCAGCCGCGCACCATTGCCGGTCCTGGCCACCAGCCGCTCGATGCCTTCTTCCAGCATGGCTTCGTGGACCAGGATATCGGCGCCTTTCGCGAAATCAGCCAATGGCGGAAAGAAGGCCGTGTCGGCGGAGAACACCACGCTTTTCCCGCCATGCTCGAAGCGCAGGGCAAAACAGTCGGTCACCGGCGGATGCTCGACGCGCAGCGCCGAAACCGTCAAGCCGCGTTGTTCGATCACCTGGCCTTCGCCGAATTCGACGATCGACACCAGGTGGCGAATATCCGGCCGACCCTCATCGACGATGCGTATTGCAATGTCGAACTCCATCGCCTGGCAAAAGCGCCGCCAGTAGTGGCCGGTGCCGGGCGGACCGAACACTTGGACCGGCGCCGCCAGACCCGCCGTCCAGGCGGTGTGGATCAGCGGCCCCAGTTCCAGCACGTGATCGGAATGCAGATGCGTGATGAAGATCAGGTCGAGCGCCTTCAGCCCGATGCCGGCGTCGACCAGACCGCGCGTCACGCCAAGGCCGCAATCGACGACGATGCAGCGGCCGCCCATCTGCAGAACCGACGAGCTTGGCCATGGACCACCCGGCCGCAATGCCGGGCCACCCTTCGAGCCCAAAAGCACCAACCGATCCGGCATTGGCTCGGTGCTCAAGACCAGTCGCCCTCGGGCCTGCCGTTGAAACGCTTCTTCAGATCCGCCCAGCAGTCGATGTAATTGTCCTGCCGGGTTTCGAGTTCGGCGCCGTAGCGGGTCAGCATCTGCGGAAATCGGGTCTCGAACATGAACGCCATGGTGTTGTCGAGCTTGACCGGTTTCAGGTCCGCGCGCGAGGCCTTTTCGAAGCCAGGCGCATCCGGCCCATGGGCCAGCATCAGATTGTGCAGGCTGATGCCGCCGGGCACAAAGCCTTCTTCCTTGGCGTCGTACTGGCCATGGATCAGGCCCATGAACTCGCTCATGATGTTGCGGTGGTACCAGGGTGGCCGGAAGGTATCTTCGGCCACCAGCCAGCGCGGCGGGAAGATGACGAAGTCGATATTGGCCGTGCCCTCCTCGCCGCTCGGTGCGGTCAGCACCGTGAAGATGGACGGGTCGGGATGGTCGAACAGCAGCGCTCCGACCGGCGAAAAGGTCGCCAGATCATATTTGTAGGGCGCGTAATTGCCGTGCCACGCAACGACGTCCAGCGGCGAATGGCCGATCTCGGTGACATGGAAATTGCCGCACCATTTCACCGTCAGCCGGCAAGGCGTTTCCTTCTCCTCGAACCAGGCGCAAGGCGTCTTGAAATCGCGCGGATTGGCCAGGCAATTGGCGCCGATCGGGCCACGGTCGGGCAGCGTCAGCTTAGCACCGTAGTTTTCGCAGACATAGCCGCGCACTTCCTTGTCGACCAGCTCGACCTTGAAGACCAGACCGCGTGGCAGCACGGCGATCTCGCCGGGCCGAAGCTCTATGACGCCCATCTCGGTGACGAAGCGCAAGGCGCCGACCTGCGGCACGACCAGCAACTCGCCGTCGGCGTTGAAGAAATGATCGTCCGCCATCGAGCGGTTGGCGACATAGACATGAGCTGCCATGCCGGTCTGCCCGAGCACATCGCCTGATGTGGTGATGCTGCGCATGCCCTTGATAAAATCGGTCGGCTCCTTCGGCATCGGCACCGGATTCCAGCGATACTGGCCAAGCGCCAGTTCATGATCGCCGACATTGGGAGCGGTCTTCCACAAGGGATAGCTGGCCGCCTTGAAACGCCCAGTGTGCTTGACGCTCGGTCGGATGCGGTACAGCCAGGAGCGCTCATTGGTGCCGCGCGGCGCGGTGAAGGGAGAGCCGGAAAGCTGTTCGGCATAAAGACCGTAGGCCGGCCGCTGCGGCGAATTCCGTCCCTGCGGCAGCGAGCCGGGCAGCGTCTCGGTTTCGAAGTCGTTGCCGAAGCCCGGCATATAGGAAAAGGCCATTGCTTCCTCCCGAAATGGATATCAATTGACCAAACTGGTTTCATTTGTAACCATTGAAAATGTAACCATCAATGGCGACTTTGAAAAATGGTGATCAAGAGCGAAGCGTCCGACGCGCCTGAAATTCTCAATCTGGAAAATTTCCTGCCCTACCGGCTCCACCGGCTTGCCGAGGCCGTCAGCCGGGAATTCTCGAGGATATACAAGGATCGTCACGGCCTCACGCGTCCCGAATGGCGCACGCTGGCCGGGCTCGGACAGCGTGGCACGATGACGGCGACGGCGTTGGGCGAACAGTCGGCCATGCACAAGACAAAGGTTTCGCGCGCTGTCGCCGAACTCGAACGGCGTCGCTGGCTGACGCGAAAACCGGACGAAAAAGACCGCCGTATCGAACATCTGACGCTGACCGGAACGGGGCTTGCCGCCTATCGCGAGATGGTGCCGCTGGCGAAGGCGTTCGAACGGGATTTGCTGGCAAGATTAAGTGCTGAAGAGCGCGCGGCGATCACCAGCGGACTGGCTGCATTGGAGACCAATGCCTGGTCCCGAGCTAGTCCAAGATCAAGCCAATCACTCTGGACGACGGAGTTCGAGCGAGACTGCGTGGGAGCTCCCACCACAGCCAAAGCATAGCATTGCCTTCGATTTGATCGTGATTTGCGTTGTCAGGCCGCGTATAATGCCCATCACACCGACGGGAGGACTACGATGAGCATTCGCACATTAAGTGTCCTGGTGACGCTGCTTGTAGGCACCTGCACATTTGCGCAGGCCCAGCAGACAAAGCCGATGTCGATCGAAGTGTTCCCTTTCGAATTGGAGGATAAGAGCGCCGGGGCGGGAATAATTCCCCCGGATGAATATGACAGGCGCTATCTGTCGGAATCGGCACAAGTTGCGAGGGACATGCTCTCCAAGTCTGGGCGTTTTACAGTAATTGATGTGCCGGCGAGGGATACACAGGCTGCTGCGCCGCACGGATTGCGCAACTGCGCTGGTTGTGAAGGCCCGATTGCCAAGGAGCACGGCGCGTCGCTTGCCTTGCTTGGCGTCGTAACGCGCGTCAACCGAACAGAACATACTATGTTCATTCGCATCCTTGACGCCGAAACCGGGAGACATGTTTCGGAGGGGTTTACCGATCTTCGCATGGGTGCGAACTACGCGTGGCCCCGCTCCGTGAAATGGCTGATGAAAAACAGAATTCTGCGGTAGGGCGGCGGCATCTACCAGTCCATCACCACCTTGCCGGAACTGCCGCTACGCATCGCATCGAAACCGATCTGAAAATCGTCGATGCCGATGCGGTGCGTGATAAGCCCGGAAACATCCAGCGGGCCCTGCACAAGCGCGATCATCTTGTACCAGGTTTCGAACATCTCGCGGCCATAGATGCCCTTGAGATGCAGCATCTTGAAGATGACCTTGTTCCAGTCGATCTCGAAGCCGGTCGGCGCGATGCCCAGAATGGCGATCTTGCCGCCATTGTTCATGGTGTCGATCATGTCGCGGAAGGCGGGGGCGGCGCCCGACATTTCGAGGCCGACGTCAAAGCCTTCGGTCATGCCAAGCGCCGGCATGACGTTGCGCAGCTTTTCCTTCGAGGCGTCGACGACATGCTGGACGCCGAGTTTCTTGGCCAGCGCCAGCCGCACCGGGTTGATGTCGGTGATGACCACTTTGCGCGCGCCGACGCATTGGGCGACGAGCGCGCCCATGATGCCGATCGGCCCGGCGCCGGTGACAAGCACATCCTCGCCGACCAGATCGAAGGACAGTGCCGTGTGGACGGCATTGCCCAAGGGATCGAAGATGGCGGCGATCTCGTCGGGCACATCGTCGGGGATCGACACGACATTGTGCTGCGGGATTGCCAGATATTCGCCGAAGGCGCCGGGACGGTTGACGCCGACACCGAGCGTGTTGCGGCAGAGATGCCCTCGCCCAGCGCGGCAGTTGCGGCAATGACCGCAAACGATGTGGCCTTCGCCCGACACACGCTGGCCGACCTTGTATTCGGTGACCGCGGTGCCGAAATCGGCAACGGTGCCGACGAATTCGTGACCAGTCACCATCGGAACCGGCACCGTCTTCTGCGCCCACTGGTCCCAATTGTAGATATGCACGTCGGTGCCGCAGATCGCCGTCTTCTTGATCTTGATCAGCACGTCGTTGGGGCCGATTTCCGGCACCGGCACCTCTTCCATCCAGATGCCCGGTTCGGCCTTGGCCTTCACCAGCGCCTTCATCATGTTCGACATGCTTTTGTCCCTTGAATCTCTTGATCCGGAATCGCTTTCGATTCTGGCCTGTCAGGAAATGACGCCGAGTTCGCGCCCGACGGCGGCAAACGCTTCCACCGCGCGGTCGATATCGGCGCTGGAATGGGCCGCCGACATCTGCGTGCGGATGCGGGCTTGCCCTTTCGGCACCACCGGGAAGGAGAAGCCGATGACATAGATGCCGCGCTTCAGCATGCGCGCGGCCATCTCCTGCGCTAGGCTGGCATCGCCCAGCATCACCGGAATGATCGGATGGTCGGCACCGGCCAACGTGAAGCCGAGTTTGCCCATCTGCGACCGGAAGCGCGCCGCATTGTCGTAGAGTTTGTCGCGCAGCCCATCGCCGTCTTTGATCAACTCGAACACTTTGATCGAAGCGCCGGCGATCGCCGGCATTAGCGTGTTGGAGAAGAGATAGGGCCGTGAGCGCTGGCGCAGCCAGTCGACCACCTGCCTCTTGCCCGAGGTGTAACCGCCGGACGCGCCGCCGAGTGCCTTGCCGAGCGTCCCGGTGATGATATCGACCCTGCCCTCGACGCCGCAATGCTCGGCCGAGCCGCGGCCGTTCTGGCCGACGAAGCCGACGGCATGGCTGTCGTCGACCATCACCATGGCGTCGTATTGCTCGGCGAGATCGCAGACACCCCGGAGATTGGCGATGATGCCATCCATCGAAAACACCCCATCGGTGGCGATCAGCCGGAAGCGGCAGTCCTTGGCTTCCTTCAGGCGCGCCTCGAGATCGGCCATGTCGTTGTTGGCGTAGCGGAAGCGTTTGGCCTTCGACAGCCGCACGCCGTCGATGATCGAGGCGTGGTTCAGCGCATCGGAAATGATCGCGTCGTCCTCACCGAGCAACGTCTCGAACAGGCCGCCATTGGCGTCGAAGCAAGAGCCGTAGAGGATGGTGTCTTCCAGGCCGAGGAAGGATGAAATCGTCGCCTCGAGCTGCTTGTGCTCTTCCTGCGTGCCGCAGATGAAGCGCACCGATGCCATGCCGTAGCCATAGCGGTCGAGCGCCTGGCTGGCCGCCGCACGCAAGTCGGCGCTGTCGGCGAGGCCGAGATAGTTGTTGGCACAGAAATTCAGCACCTTGTCGCCGCCGACCTCGATCTCGGCCGACTGCGTCGAAGTGATCACCCGCTCCGACTTGTAGAGGCCTGCCGATTTGAGCCCCGCGAGTTCGCTGTCGATGTGGGAGAGGAATGCTGCGGTCATAGTCGGCCTCGTTTGATGTGGGCTGACTGTCGTCTCGTCCGCGCGAAAAATCCATCGCAAAAACGACCGGACCGGTGGCAAGCAGCACGATGCGGCCCCGATGTCGATCATCATGCAGCCGCGGAACGACGCCGCGACAAAGGGGGCTGGCCGATGACCGCTCAAATGCCGGTACGGCGCTAAACGAGCCGATAACCATTTCGCGATCTTTCGACAGCCGCCCCTCGCCGGGCAGCCGTCGATTTCCGGTCCTGTTAACGTTTGCAGTTCAATGGTGCTCATACAAGAATCTTTAGGCAAGAATCCGTAGGCGAGAGGGCCGCCCCCGAAAATGTCGCAGCAGCCGGTGCAAACCGTTTCAGGCAAGCTCATACTGCTGATCAAGGCTGGCTATTGGCTGGCCCTGCTGATCATTGCGGCCATGGTGATCGCCTCCTTCATCCTGCTGCAGCAGATGATGGCCACCCAACAGCACAATCACACCTTGCTCGACATCGTCAGCACGCAAAAGACGCTGTCGCAGCGCATCGTCTTCCTTGCCAGTGCAACGGGTGCCGGTTCACGCGACAAGCAACCGGCGCTGGTCAGCGCGCTCAAGCAGGCAACGGCGGAGTTCGAGACGAACTACGACCTGCTGCTCGATCAGACGGGAGCCGATCCGCAATCGCCGGCCAAGCTCGACCCGAAGTCGATCGAAAGCGTGCTTTTCGCCAAGCCCTTCCACCTCGACTATTTCTCGGTCGGGTTGATCGCCAATGGGGACCGCCTGATCTCGGCCTATGAATCGCAATTCAGCGGCAATGGCGGTTACAAGGGCGGCGGCGAACGCGTCAATCTCGACGCCTCTGTCGCCAATGCGACCTTGTCGGGCTACGCCGCGCTCGGCCAGCGGATCACTGCCGACGCCGACGACCGCTCCGAGAAGCTGCTCGCTCTCCATCGCACGCTGTTCTACGCCACAATCGGCGTCATCATACTGGTGGCGCTGTTCATCTTCAGGCCGATGTCGAACGCCATCCTGCGCAAGACGCATGAATTGATCGACGCGCGCAATTCCATGGCCTTCATCGCGGTGCATGACGGCCTCACCGGCCTGCACAACCGCACGTTCCTGACCGATCATTTCGACACGCTGATCAAGGGCACGCACCGGCGTCGCGAACGCCTTGCCGTCGTCCAGCTCGATCTCGACCGATTCAAGCAGATCAACGATACGCTCGGCCACGCCGCCGGCGACTATGTGCTGGTCGTCACAGCACAGCGCATGCGCGATTCCTGCCGGGCGTCGGATCTGTGCGTGCGCCTGGGAGGCGACGAGTTCGTCATGATCCTCGGCGGCGCCGGCGGCACCGAAGACATCAATATGCTGGCGCGCCGCATCCTGGCACACATCAACGAGCCGATCGTCTTCCAGGGCACGACCATTCTCCCAGGCGCCAGCGCCGGCATCGCGGTCTATCCGATCGACGCCGACAATGCTGGGGATTTGCTGGTCCACGCCGATCTGGCGCTTTACTCCGCCAAGAAGCTTGGCGGCGGCAATTTCTCCTTCTTCTCCGAGGAGCTGCGCCGCGAACTCGACTATCGCAAGCAGCTCGAGCACGACATCAAGGTCGCCATCGCGGAGCGGGCGTTCCAGGTCTATTTCCAGCCGCAGGTCTCGCTGACCAACGGCACGATCAGCGGCATCGAGGCGCTGGTGCGCTGGAACCATGCGGAGCGCGGCATGATCCCGCCCGGCGAGTTCATTCCGGTCGCCGAGAAATGCGGCTTCATGCCCGAGATCGGCCGCATCGTCATCACCAAGGCGATCAACGAGGCGGCCGAATGGAATCGCGCCGGCATTGCCTTCGGACGGCTTGCCGTCAATGTTTCCGGCACCGAGCTGCGCGAGCATGACTTCGATGCGTTCTTGTTCGAGACGCTGGAAAAGGCGGGGCTGCCGCCGCAGAAACTGTCGCTGGAAATCGTCGAATCCGTCATCCTCGACGACGAAAAGACGGGCATCGCGGCCAAGCTGCGGCACATCCGGGCAGCCGGCGTCCATCTTGAACTCGATGATTTCGGCACCGGCTATGCTTCGCTCAGCCATGTCAACCCGAACGAGATCGACCGGCTGAAGATCGATCGCCGCTTCGTCCAGAACATCCATGAGAATGGCGACAACTCGAAGATCGTCCGCGCCATCACCGAGCTGGCGCGTGGCCTTGGCATCTCGATCGTCGCAGAGGGCGCCGAAACCGAGGCCGAGCTCAATTCGCTGATGGCGATCGGCTGCGACCAGGTGCAGGGCTACTCCATCGCCTTCCCGATGCCGCACGACAAGGCGCTGGAATGGCTGACCGCCCGCATGCCCAAGAAGGCCAAGCTGACGGTGCTGCAAGGAAGCCTGGCATAGGTTTGCCTTTTTGTTTGTGCATGTCGTTATCCCAAAACCGCTGCGCACTTTTGGGCGACATGCACCGGCTCGCCTTGACAAGCCGTTGTGGACATGGCGGCTTTATCGTGATCGCAACCGGCTATCGGGGCTGATGACAACGTTTCGGTTTGTGCTGGCGGCGCTTTTGAATTTTGCGGTTCCCGCCCAAGGGGCCGATCGCATAATCTATCTTACCTTCGACGATGGGCCGCTGAACGGCACAAGCAATATCCTCGATGTGCTGGAAGCCGAGCAGGTTCCTGCAACCCTATTCATGGTCGGCATGCACGCACAGGCTAGCGCCGCCAACAGAGCGATCGTTCAGCGCGCCAAGCAGCTTCCTCTGGTGACGCTCGGCAACCACAGCTACAGCCATGCTTACAATCACTACCGGCATTTTTACGGCGACACCGAAGGTGTCGTCGCCGACATGGTACGGGCAAACGCGGTGCTCGGGTTGAAGCCCGTGGTGCATGCAAGGCTGCCGGGGCGCGACGTGTTCAGGCTGCCCTCCATGTCGAAGAACGACACTTCGCTTGGCCTCGCCCAGGAGGGGCGTGAAGAGCCCGATTACGAGTTTGTCGCGGCCTCAGGCTTCTATCTCTACGGCTGGGACCATGAATGGGTGCACAAGGACAACGGCGAGCCGGTGCAGAGCGTCGATCATCTGGTCAGCGAGATCGATCACCTGTTCGGCTATGGCCGCTTCGTCAAACCCGGCAAGCTGATCCTGCTGATGCATGACGAGATGTTCCAGAACGCGTTCGACGGCAAGACGAAGCTGACCAACCTGATCACCGCTCTGAAGCTGCGCCATTACACTTTTGGGACAATCCAGGGCTACGACGACTGAGCCGGCAAAGACGGCAAGCTCTTCAGCGGATTGAGCATTGGCACACCAAGTGGCGCGAAATGACGCTCGTTGTCCGTCAGTATCGTTAAACCATGGACCTCGGCAGTGGCAGCGATCGCTATGTCTTCAAATCCAGGCCGGTGCGCCCTCGCCCGATCCCGGATTAGTCCCGCAGCATGCGCGGCGCGCAAATCGAAGGGAAGCACTCTTTCTCCATAAAGGTGCTGAACCGCTTGCCACCAGCCGCGCAGCGAGTTCGCCTTTGTTGTCGCACCCTCACGTTCGGCCTTCGCTATTCCAGCGGCAACTTCGGATGCGGTGACAACGGACAGGAACAGATGGTTGCTCGCCTGGTCGAGCCAAGTCGCCAATGCATGCCGATCCGCTTTCTTGGACGGCGCCATTGCCGAGATGATATTGGTATCCAGCAGAAACATCGACCGCGTTACAACGCGACCTTGCGAGCCGGTTTGCGGGAACGAGGCGGAATATCGCCAAGGTCACCAGGGAAGGCCGCCAACAATTGTCCAAAACTTGGCACGCGCGAAAGCCTTTCATAGTCTTCGAAAGACAGAATGACAGCCTGCTTGCGCCCGTGACGGGTGATGACGGCAGGCGTCCCGGCGACGGCTTGATCGACCACCGCTGAAAGTGTTGCCTTGGCATCCTTCAACTGAATCTCGCGCATGGCTTGCTCCAAAATGACTAGAGTGGTCATATAGTAGAGCAACTCGGATCAAACAAGGCCTGTCGATCCCACCAAGATCATCCCACATTCGCCCGCAACACGGCCAGCACCTGCGCGAACTCCGCCAGCCGCTCGTCGGACAGTCCGACCCGCAGCCGCTTGTCAAAAGACAACGCGGCCTTTCGTAATGTCTCGAACATCGCTTCTCCGGCCGCGGTCAGTTCGACCAGATGAACCCGGCGGTTGACGGGATCGCGGCGGCGCGTCAGCAGGCCCTGCGCCTCCATCGCGTTGAGATGGTGGGTCAACGTCGCGCCTTGGATGCCGATCATGCCGGCGAGTTCACGCTGATTGGCAAGCTTGCTCGACTTGACCGACAGCAGAGTGAGCCAGACCGGCAGCGTGCCACCGGCCTCGACCAGGGCAGCGTCGAAGGCCTGGGCAACCAGCTTGGCGGTTCGTCCGAGATTCATGCCGACTGGCGGGCGTTCGAAGGGTGTCATTGCAGGACACTAGACGGTGTCATGCACGGATGGAACTGGCGCGACTTATACATTGACATCTAACCATTTGATATCTAATTACCGAGAGATGGCGGGCTAAAGAGGAAATCCGGTCATGCAATATGTCTACATCGTCGTTATCGGCCTTCATGTCATGGCAGGTGTATTCTGGGCGGGTACGACGATCGCGGTCGGCCGTGACCCGGACATCCGGGCGGAACGGTTCTTCCGGCCGCAAATGGGCGCTGCCGGTCTGGTTTTCCTGACCGGCATACTGCTCTGGTATTTCTTTCACGAGGGCGTTTTCGGCTCGATGGAGAAGGTGCTGGCGCTGGGCATCGTGACGGCCCTGATCGCCGCCGGCGTGCAAGGCGCGCTGGTGGGCTCAGCCAGCAGGCAACTTGCCGGTGCTGATGCGGCAACGGAAAGCCAGTTGCGCGCGAAGATGACAAGAGGCGAGCGCATCGCCGGGGGGCTGCTGGTGCTGACCGTGCTGTGCATGGCCACGGCCAGAATGTTTTGAGCGCCGCCACGCAGCACAAGCTCACAGAATCGTACGTTGTCTGGCGACGAGCCAATGACGTGCGGGCGCGCGGCCAGACCAAAGTATACGGGCTCTCGTACGCAGGTCCGACCGCGCGCCACCGATCCTCGCGATAGCTAATTTCAGATCCGCAAGCCGAACCTGATGCCATCATAGATGGCGGCATGGATGTTGCGCGAGGCGACCGCATCGCCGATGCGGAACAGCACGAAGCCGCCTTCTGGATTGCGCTTGGGAAAGATGTCGCCACCACTCACCAGCCGTTCGTAGTCGACCGCACCGCCATTCTTCGACAGAGGCTTCAGCGATAGGTAGAGATCGTCGAGCGGCAGCGTACCGTGCTCGACCACCACCTGGTCGACCCTGCGCTCGCCGCGCCAGCCATCGGCGAAATCCGAAGCCAGCTCTGCGATCAGTTGATTGCCCTCGCGCCGCACCGAACGCAGCCGCGTGTTGATGGTGATGGTGACGCCCTTTTCCTGAAAGGCCCTGATATAGGGCACATGGTTCATGCCGCCCATTTCCGGGGCAAAGAAACGCTCCGGCGATACAAGCTCGAGTTTCGAGCCGGCATTGGCGATCAGTTCGGCGGCGCCCATGCCCTGATGGCCGCCATTGTCGTCATAGAGCAGCACATTTTCGGCCGGCTTGACGCTGCCGGCCATGATGTCCCAGCTCGAGGTGACAAGGTTGTCGCCGGCCGTCAGCGGCGGGTTCTGCGGCAGGCCGCCGGTAGCGACCACCACCACATCGGGCGACAGCGCCAGGACATCGTCTTTTTCCGCCCAGGTGTCGTAGCGGATCTCGACGCCGAGCCGATCGAGTTCGGCCACCCGCCAGTCGATGATACCGATCAGCTCCTTGCGGCGCGGGTTCTGCGTCGCCAATCGCACCTGCCCGCCGGCCTGGCTCGATGCTTCAAGCACCATCACCTTGTGGCCGCGCTCGGCCGCGACCCGCGCAACCTCCAGCCCGCCGGCGCCGGCCCCGACGACCACGATTTTCTGCTTCGGCCCTTCGGTCTTGACGATGATATGCGGGATTTCGGCCTCGCGGCCGGTCGCGGCATTGTGGACGCAAAGCGCTTCGCCGCCCTCATAGATGCGGTCGAGACAATAGGTGGCGCCCACGCACGGGCGGATCTCATGCTCGCGCCCCTCCATCACCTTTTTGATGATGTGCGGATCGGCGATATGGGCGCGGGTCATGCCGACCATGTCGAGCTTGCCGGTGGCGATGGCGTGGCGTGCGGTGGCGACGTCGGATATGCGCGCCGCGTGGAAGGTCGGGAATTTCGTCGCCGCCCTCACCTCTCCGGCGAAATCGAGATGCGGCGAAGAGCGCATGCCGGTTACCGGGATGACCTTGGTCAGCGCCGCATCGCTCTCGATCGAGCCACGAATGATGTTGAGGAAATCGACCTTGCCGGAGCCCGCCAGCCGCCTGGCGATTTCGATCCCCTCCGCCTTTGACAGGCCTTTTTCGAAATCTTCGTCGGCGACCATGCGGATGCCGACGACGAATTTGTCGCCGACGGCTGCCCGCACGGCATCGAGCACCATGTTGGTAAAGCGCAGGCGGTTGTCGAGCGAGCCGCCGAACTCGTCGTCGCGATGGTTGGTGGCCGGCGACCAGAAGCCGTCCATCAGATGGCCGTAGGATTCGAACTCGATGCCGTCGAGGCCGGCGGCCTCGCAGCGCTGGGCGGCCGAAGCATAGTCCGCAACGATGCGCTCGATGTCCCAGTCCTCGATCGTCTTCGGGAATGCGCGATGCGCCGGCTCACGCACAGGCGAGGCCGAGAGCACCGGTAGCCAGTCGGCCTTGTTCCAGCCGGTACGGCGGCCGAGATGGGTGATCTGGATCATCACCTTGCAGTCGTGCTCGTGGCAGGCGTCGGCGAGCTCGGCCAGCCACGGCACGATCCCGTCGTCATAGACATGCAGATTGCCGAAAGCGGCCGGGCTGTCGCGGGAGACGATCGCCGAGCCGGCGGTCATGGTCAGCGCCATGCCGCCCTTGGCCTTCTCGGCATGGTAGAGCCGGTAGCGCTGTTTCGGCATGCCGTCCTCGGAATAGGCCGGCTCATGGCTGGTCGACATGACCCGGTTCTTCAGCGTCAGGTGTTTGAGCTGGTAGGGCTGGAGAAGCGGATCGTTGCTGGTCATCGTCTTCCTGCGGTTTCAAATTGTGCTAATGAGCGGCAAAATTCGTTTTCAAGCATGTCGTCCCGCACGCACTGCGGGCGCATGCGACAAGGATTGGGCCCATGATCGACACCAAAACCCTCACCCAGCTCGGCGCGCACGTCGAGACGCCACAAAGCCCCGAAGCAGCGGTCCTGGAGACCGTACCGTTTTCGCGCGGCGACGGCCCGCCAGCCATCGTGCGCTTCACCTGTCCGGAATTCACCTCGCTGTGCCCCGTTACCGGCCAGCCGGACTTCGCCCATATCGTCATCGACTACGCACCCGATGCGGCTCTGGTGGAATCGAAGTCGCTCAAGCTGTTCATGACCTCGTTTCGCAACCATGGCGCCTTCCATGAAGACTGCACCGTCATGATCGGCCGCCGCATCGTGGCGGCAACCAAGCCGCTGTGGTTGCGCATAGGCGGCTATTGGTATCCACGCGGCGGCATTCCGATCGATGTGTTCTGGCAAACCGGCGCTCCGCCCGAAGGCGCCTGGCTGCCCGACACCGGGGTGGCGCCCTATCGCGGGCGGGGTTGAGCGAACGTCAACCATGGATGGCACCCGTCCGGCAGAGCTTTGTTGCAAGAAAGGAAAAGATAGCATCGCTGTAGCGCAGTTGGTCGTAGCGCAGCAGATCGACATGGCCTGCGCCTCCAAACCAGACGAGTTGTGAACCAGCGGCAGCATTCTGCAGCGCCAGCACCTGTCCATGATCGATGAAAGGGTCGGTGCTGCCTGCAAGCAGCATCAGCGGCTTGCCGATAGCAGCAAGATGGTCGACCGGCTTGACATCATCGGCGCTCAACCCGAGACGAAGCGGCATCTGTGCCAAAAGGACATCGGCTTGGAAACCGCGCCAGAAGTGAAAAGGCATTCGCCACGCTGTGGTTTCGCGCAAGGTTGCGTAGAGCTGCTCCAGCACATAGGCATCGGCAGGCGCTTGCGGCGCGGCAAAGACAAGTGCGGCGGCGCCAAGCGACGAGCCGATAGCGCCAAGCTTCTGGCCTGGAAAGCGTTGCCGAGCAAAGGTAATAATACGGGCGGCGTCCGGGCCTTCCGAATACCCGAAGCCCTGAACGGCGCCACCGCTCTCTCCATGACCGGATAGGTCGAACAAGACAACGGAATAGCCAGCGTCAAACAAGAGCTTCGCCTTTTGAACCAAGGCCAGCCTGTTGGCGCCGCGCCCATGTAGCAGCACAATCGCACCGCAACTGCCCTTTCGTTCGGCTACCCAGCCGACAAGCTCGGGCGCATCGGCCTGGTCGAGTACGACGCGCTCGATGGGGAAGTCGCCAGGCGCTGCCAGAGCTTGCCGCGGCTGGCGAGCGACCAGTATCGTGCCGATGTGCCAGTCGAACACGCCCCCGGCAGCGCCGAGCCCGACTAGTACGATGGCGAGCCAAAAGCGAAGCTTCATCGCCGGTTCATTCGCACTGATATTGGCTGAGTGCCCATTCGCCGGTCACCGACAGCAGGTCCGATATCTTCCAGTCGCCGTCGACCCTCTTGAATTTCCATTCCAGCCGGTGCGGGTTGCCCGATATGACGAAGGCGACGATGACCTTGGCCTGGTTACCGTTGATCGCCTCGAGCGTCTTCAGGCTCTTGTCGATCTCGGCCTTGTCGTAATCGGCATTGTCGAGCGCCATGTTGGGGTCGAGGCACTCGCCCTGCCCGGATTTGCGCAAGGCGTCGCTCTTGTCGAGCACGGTTTTGGCCGGGTCGATGAAATGGCTTCGCTCGGCTGGATCGATCTCCAGCCCGACCTGATCGTAAAACGGCCGCACCACGGCGGTCGGCGAGCCCGGCTGGATCGGTGCGGCGGGCGCGGCTTCGGCAGGCGACCATCCAACCGGCGGCGTGACCGGTTCCGCCGCTCCGCCCGGCGCATTTGCGGGCGGTGCCCCGCTGTCGCCCGGCGCGGCGTCAGCAGGGGCGTTTGCCGGCGGCGCACCCAACAGGCCTTGCGCGGCGGCGCCGCTCAGAGCCGCCAGCAGGCACACACCCGACAGTGCCAGGAACCGGCGATGGGCCATCGCTTCACTCCGGCGTCTGGCCGGCCATGCATTCCAGCGCACTGAGCGTCCAGTCGCTGGTCTTGGAAGCGATGTCCGATATCTTCCACTTGCCGTCGATCTTCTTGAGCGACCAGAGCATTTCACGTTTGGAATCATCGCCTTCGGAGAACAGGCTGAAGGATGCCGTGACCTGTGCGTTGTCGCCATCCAGCTTCTCAGACAGTTTCAGCGTTTTCGAGACGGTTTTCTGATCGAAATCCTGGGCGTCGAGACCAGGATCGAAATCGATGCAGGCGACCTGGTCCGGGTTCTTCTTCGTTGCCTGGTCGTTCAGCTCGAACAGTTTCGTCACCGGTTCGGTGAACCGGTCCCGATATTGTTCGTCGGCCTCGAACTTGACCGCCGGGACATAGAAGAACTTCACCGCATCGGACGCCGGTCCGGCGACGGCGGCGGCCGGCAGGGCTATCGAAAGGGCGGCAACGAGCACTGTCAGTCTCATGCAGAATCTCCGGCTTTTGATGGCTTGAGCCTATCAATACCACGTATCCTGCATATCGGCTTTTTTACGGCTCATGAAGTCCTGCCGCGCCTTGTTTCAGCCGTCCAGCCAGACGTTCTGAAGGTCCATCTCGAATGTCTGGTGGACACCATAGTTCTTCACCTTCTTGTTCTGGTGACTGTAGAGCTTCTGCCAGAACGGCTGAATAATGACGCCCGAATCCTGCAGGATCTGCTCGACATCCTTCATGACCTCGCGTCGTTTCTCCACGTCGATGAGCGATAGCGCCTGCTTGAGCTTGGCGTCGAAATCGGGGTTGGAATATGCCGATTCATTCCAGGCCTCGCCGGTGCGATAGCCGAGCGCCAGCACCTGGACGCCAAGCGGGCGCATGTACCAGATCGTCATCGAATAGGGATATTTCGTCCAGTCGTTCCAGAAGGTCGAACCTGGCAGCACCGTGCGCTTCACCTTGATTCCGGCATCGCGCAGCTGGCCGGCAATGGCGTCGCCGGTATTCTTCTGCCAATCGTCCTCGATGGTGATCAGCTCATGCTCGAAATCAGCCTGTCCGGCATCCGCCATTAGCTTCTTGGCGCCGGCGGCGTCGCGTGTCTTCTTGGGCAGCGGATAGTATTCCGGGTGGATCGGGGCGACGTGGTGGTTTTCACCAGGGGTGCCTCGCCCGGCATAACCAAGTTGGAGGACCGCATTGTTGTCGACGGCCATTTGCAGGGCGTTGCGCACCCGCTTGTCGTCATAGGGCTTGTGGGTGATGTTGGTGCGGGCAACCAGCGTCGTTGCCGTCGCCACCTCCGATTTCACCAGATCCATCTTGTCGAGAATGTCGATGAAGTCGGCGGGCGACTCGAAATTGAGGTCGATCTCACCGGATTCGAACGCGTTCACGGTGGCGTTGAAATCGGTGCCGTAGTCTACAAACTCGACGCTGTCGAGCGGCGCTTCACCACCCCACCATTTGCCATTCTCACGACGCTTGACGACCGCCTTCTGGCCGACATCGTAGGAGACCAGTTCGAACGGTCCGGTGCCGATCGGCTTCTTGATCGGATCGGCACCGTCGGCATCGAAGCTGCGATGCACGACGAGCGCCGGATAGTCGGTGAAATTCGGGATCAGTGAAATGTCTGGTTCGCTTAGCTTCAGCTTGACCGTGTTGTCGTCGACCTTGGTGATCGCGCCTTCCCTGGCCTTGCCGGTCTTTGCGTCGATCAGCGCGCCGACCCGGGCGGCCATGGAGTTGCCAGCGACATTCTTCTCACACCAGCGCGTCAGATTGTGAGCGACGTCATCGGCGTTGAAGGCATCGCCATTGTTCCATGTGATGCCCTTGCGCACATGCAGCACGTATTCGGTGGCGTCGTCATTGATATCCCAGCTTTCGAGCAGGACCGGCTCGAAGGTGAACTGCCTGGTGTAGCGGACAAGCGGCTCCAGCCAGCAGCGCGAAATGTTCGCCAGCTCAACCCAGTCGTAGGTGCGCGGATCCTTCTGCCCCTTCACCGACATCGAGACGCGCAGCGTTCCGCCTTTCTTCGGCTCTTCGGCCAAGGCCCGATCCGGCACGGCAAGGCCGATCATGCCATAGGCAAGCGCCGTCGATGCGCCGAAGGCGCTTGCCAGCGCCAGGAACTCGCGCCGGTCGACACGACCCGCGCGTGCTTCGACCGCCATTGCCTCGATAGCGCTCGGCACGCGATCGCCACTGCTTCTGAAGAATGCCATTTTTTCCTCCCGTCTGGTTCCCTTTGATCTTGGTTCTTCGTGTCAACTGACGCTGTCCGGCAGCCTCTCCTCGCGCCGCGCGATGAAATCCATCAGGCCATCGGCGATGCCTTCGTCGAGCTTCGGCTCCTCGTAATCCGCCAGCATGTTGCGCGCCTTCTCGCGGCCGCGCGTGTCGTGGTCCTTCGCCCCTTCCGCCTTCCACTGTTCGAACGAATTGAAGTCCATGATCGAGGGCATGAAGAAGGCGGATTCGAAATGTTCCAGCGTATGCTGGGTGCCGAGGAAATGGCCCTGCGGTCCCACCTCGCGGATGGCCGCCATGGCTTCCTTGAAATCGTCGAACGGCAGACCGCCGGCATATTTGTACCAGCCGATGAGCTGTTCGCAGTCGGTGGCGAATTTCGAATAGCCGCAGGTCAGGCCGGCCTCGAGCCATCCCGCGGAGTGCCAGATGTAGTTGGCGCCGGCGAGGATGGCGGCATGCATCAGCATGTTCGCCTCGTAACCCGCCTGGGCGTCGTTGAGCTTCGACCCGACATGGAATCCGGACGTGCGCCACGGCAGCCGGTATTTCCGCGCCAAGGCTCCCATCAGATACATCATCTGCGCCGCCTCGGGCGTGCCGCCCATCGGAGCGCCGGTTTTCATGTCCACCGTGACCATGAACTGTCCGTAGATCTGCGGCGAACCCGGGCGCAGCAGTTGCGTGAAGGCGACGCCCGCCAGCGCTTCCGCATTGACCTGCGCAACTGCCCCGACGGCCGACGCCGAAGTCGAGGCGCCGCACAGCGCGAAGGGTGCGAGGATCAGCGGCTGGTTGCTTCGCGCATAGACCTTCATCGCGTCCAGCATGGTGGCGTCCCACACCAGCGGCGAATTGCAATTGGTGATCGACACCAGGACCGGATTGTCGCGGACATAATCCTCGCCGAACACGATTCCCGCCATCGCCATCGTGTCTTCCGCCCGCTCCTTGGACGTGACGATGCCCATGAACGGCTTGTCGGAATGTTTTAGCGCGGAATGGATGATGTGGAGGTGACGCTTCGGGACCGCGATTTCCATCGGCTCGCAAATGACCGAACTCGATGAATGCAGCGCCGGCGCCATGTAGGCGAGCTTGTGGAAATTGTTGAGGTCGGCCAGCGTGCCGTAGCGCCTGTTGTTGTCGAGGTCACGCACATAGGGCGCGCCATACATCGGCACGAAGATGGTATTGTTGCCGCCCACCCGCACCGTACGCTGCGGATTCCTCGCATTGAGCGTGAACTCCGACGGGACCTTCGATACCAGTTCCATCAGCAGGGCCCGGTCGATCCGCACACGAGTTTCCGAGACATCCGCGCCCGCCGCCTTCCACAGCGCGATAGCCTCGTCGTCGCGGAATTCGCATCCCACCTCTTCGAGGATCAAGAGCGACTCCTCGTGGATCAGCTCGACCGCCTCATCGGGGACCATCTGGTAGACGGGGATCTGGCGGACCAGGGTCGGGAACGACGTTACAGGGGCTCCGCGCAGCGCCTTGCGCCCCAGGCGGCCGCCACTGCGGCGGTTGGCATGTTCGGTCACTTCAGGGGCCGGTGCGTTCATGGCAACTCCATTCCACTCATGAAGGAGCCTAGCGCGACAAAATGGTGATGTGACGCTGGAAAATCCTGATCTCTTGTATAAGCTCAGCTTATGCGAAGCCTGCGCCACCTCCTGCCCTCGGCCGGCAGCCTGATCGTCTTCGAGGCGGCCGGGCGGCTTTCGAGCTTCACCGCGGCCGGGCGCGAACTCGGCATGACGCAGGCCGCCGTCTCCTATGCCGTGCGCGGGCTGGAAGAACAGCTTGGCGCCAAGCTGTTCCAGCGCCGCCATCGCCAGGTTCTCCTGACCGAGGCCGGCGAGCGCTTCCATGCCGATGTCTCGCTTGGGCTTTCGCATATCCGCAAATCGGCGGAGGATCTACGCCTGCAGGCAACCGGCGGTCATGTCACGCTGGCCGCCTCGACCGCCTTCGGTTCGTTCTGGATGATGCCGCGCCTGCAGCAGTTCCGCGACGAACTGCCGGGCATCGACCTGCGTATCCAGACCGCCGACCGCGACCTCGACATCATCGCGGAAGGCATTCCGCTCGGCGTGCGTGGCGGCGTGCCGCGGGACTGGCCGGACTATCACTCGTTGCCGCTGGCGGACGAGGAGATATTTCCCGTCGCCGGCACCAGCTATGCGGCAAAGTTCGGCCTGCCCAAATCCGCTGCCGAACTGGCCACGCACCGCCTGATTCATCTGGAGGAGCCGTATCGCGAGGCGGCCAGCTGGGACGAATGGTTCCAGTCGGCGGGCGCCAATCTCAGCGATACCGCGCGCGGCCTGCGCATCAACGATTACGGCCTGGTGATCCAGGGCGTCATGGAAGGCCAAGGCATCGCGCTCGGCTGGCGGCACCTCGCCGAGCGGTTGCTGGCGTCGGGCTTGCTGGTGCCGGTGACGGATCATGTGCTGAAGACCGGCAAGGCGTTCTATGTCGTCTGGCCGAAGAACCGGGAACTCAGCGACAACGCCCGCAAGGTGCGCGACTGGCTGGCCGCTCAGGCATGAGGGGCAGTGCCTCCCAGTCCCTTGCAAGTCGGCGGGACAGCACCCCCCTCTGTCCTGCCGGACATCTCCCCCGCAAGTGGGGAGATTGGCAGTTCCAGCCTCGCCGCCCTTCCTGCAGCGCTGCAGATTGGCGAAGCCGTGGCGACATCCGATCTCCCTCCTTGCGGGGGAGATGGCCGGCAGGCCAGAGGGGGGTGCTGTCCCGCCAGCATCATCGCTATTCCGCCGACATCGAATGCTTCCTCATCGGCGTCGAATCCGCCTATAGTGGCGCCATGCCCATCCGCCAGCTTTCCGAAACGATGATCAACCAGATCGCCGCCGGCGAAGTCATCGAACGTCCGGCGAGCGTGGTCAAGGAACTGGTCGAGAATGCGCTCGATGCCGGTGCTTCACGCGTCGAGATCGTCACAGCCGGCGGCGGGCTGAACCTGATCCGCGTCACCGATGACGGCTCCGGCATTCCCGAACGGGAGCTGGCGCTGGCGATCGCACGTCACTGCACCTCCAAGCTGACCGAGGATATCAACGACATCCGCTCGCTGGGCTTCCGCGGCGAAGCGCTGCCGTCGATCGGCTCGGTGTCGCGACTGTCGATCCGCTCGCGCACGGCAGCAAGTGACAGCGCCGCCGAGATCGGCATCGAGGGTGGCCGCGCCCTGCCTGTCAGGCCGGCGGCGGCCAATCGCGGCACCACGGTCGAGGTGCGCGACCTGTTCTTCGCAACGCCGGCCCGATTGAAGTTCATGAAGGGCGAGCGCGCCGAAAGCTCGGCCACCAGCGATGTGGTCAAGCGCATCGCCATCGCCTTCCCCGCCGTGCGCTTCACGCTGGCCGGCTCGGACCGCTCGACGCTGGAACTGCCGGCGACGGACGACAGCGCCGCAGGCAGCCTGCGCCGTGTCGCTCAAGTGATGGGTGCCGACTTTCCGGACAATTCCATTGCCCTCGACGCGATGCGCGAAGGCGTGCATCTGACCGGCCACGTGTCGATCCCGTCCTTCACCCGCGCCAACGCGCTGCAGCAATATGCCTATGTGAACGGCCGTCCGGTGCGCGACAAACTGATCGCCGGCGCCATACGCGGTGCCTATGCCGACGTCCTGCCGCGCGACCGCCATGCGGTGACGGTGCTGTTCCTGACGCTCGACCCGGCCATCGTCGACGTCAATGTCCATCCAGCCAAGGCCGATGTGCGCTTCCGCGATCCCGGCCTTGTGCGCGGACTGATCGTCGGGGCAATCCGACAGGCACTGGCCGATGCCGGCGTCCGCGCCGCCACCACGGGGGCCGCCGGCATGATGGCGGCGTTCCGGCCAGGGGCCGCATCCTACGGCCACGGCGGACCGGCAAACGGCCACCGCAGCTACGACGCCGCCTACCGCGCCTCGGGTCCGTCCGGCTTCGATCCCGCCCGGTCGTCGCAGCGGCCGCTCGATATGGGTTTCGACGGTGCGGGTTTCGAGCGTCGTGGTTTGCGCGAAAACGAGCAGGCGGCGTTCGATGCCGGCCCGCTTGCCAGTGCCGATGCGCGTGCCGGGCAGGATGAGGCGACCGAGACGCTGCTCGGCGCGGTGCTGGGTGCGGCGCGTGCGCAGGTGCATGAGAACTACATCGTCGCCCAGACCAGGGATTCGCTTGTCATCGTGGACCAGCATGCGGCGCATGAACGGCTGGTCTACGAGGCGCTGAAGAATGCGCTGCACTCGCGCCCGGTGCCCTCGCAGATGCTGCTTCTGCCCGAGATCATCGACCTGCCGGAGGAGGATGCCGAGCGGCTTGCGCTGCATTCGGAAACGCTGGCCCGCTTCGGTCTCGGCATCGAGCGCTTCGGCCCCGGCGCCGTCGCGGTGCGCGAGACGCCGTCGATGCTGGGCGAGACCAATGTCGGGCAATTGGTGCGCGACCTCGCCGACGAGATCGCCGACAACGACACGGTCGACACGCTGAAGGAGCGGCTGGACAGAATAGCCGCGACCATGGCCTGCCACGGCTCTGTGCGCTCCGGCCGCCTGCTCAAGGCCGAGGAGATGAATGCCCTGCTGCGGCAGATGGAGGCGACGCCCGGCTCGGGCACCTGCAACCACGGCCGGCCAACCTATATCGAACTCAAGCTGGCGGATATCGAGCGGCTTTTCGGGCGGCGATAGCTGCGGACGGATTGCGGGCCATCGCTTCACCGCTTGAGACCGGCAAGCCAAGGAGATCGGCCGACAATGCCGTCACCCGCGATTTTCGCCTGGCGGCCTGAGCAGCGCGATCGCAGCCGCCGCCAGCAGGAGGATCGCACCGGCGATTTCAGCCCAGCCGACCGCCTCGCCGAAAAGCCAGGCTCCTGCCGCCAAAGCGACGATCGGCGAAACGAAGGCGTAGAGCCCGGCACGGACGGTGCCCCAATCACGCATCAGCACGAGATAGAGCGTATAGGCGACGATCGTGCCAAACAGCGACAGGAACAGCAGACTGCCGATGGCGGCCGGCGTGTGCAGCGCCTCGAGCGTCTCACCCGAGATCGGCTCCAGCACGAGCGACAGCGCAAGCAGTGCAACACCGCCGATCGCAGCCTGGACCATTGTCAGCGCCAGTGGTTTGACCGCGCCCACCAGCGGGCGCGAAACCACACTGCCGAAGCAATAACAGGCGGTCGCAACGACGATCGCAGCGAGCCCGATGCCGCTCGAACCGCTTCCCGCGCCAAGCCGCGTCCAGAACAGCCCAACCAGCCCGATGCTGCCGATAGCGAGCGCGGAAGCGTGGCGCCAGGTCGGTCGCTCCTCGCCGGTGAATGCGGCAATCGCGAACAGCAGGATCGGGATCAGCGCCAGGTTGACCAGCCCCGACAATCCCGAGGGCACGTGCTGCATTCCCCAGAAAAGCAGACCGTAGGTGCCGGTATTGACCAGCAATGCCGAGACCACCGTCCGCCCCGTTCGCCCGTGGGCGAATGCCGCGCCGGCTCCACGCACCGCTGTTGCCAGAAGCGCGGCGGTCAGCAAATAGCGCGCCGCCGCCAGCAGTAGCGGAGGCACGTCATTGAGACCGAGCTTGATCGCCGCCCAGGTCAGCCCCCAGATCAGCGACATCACCGCGAAGAAGGCGAGATTGCGAACCACCAGATTCGCCGCTCAGCGCAGTCCCTGACGATCGACAAGTATCCGGTGGATGTCGATCCGCTCCGGCAACTCGATCAGGAACTCGGCATCGCGGTCCAGATGATGGACTTTGGTCGGTTCGCCTCTGGTAAAGGCCGTCATCGCTTGCATGTCGGCCCAATACGAGATGGTCGTGAACCACGTCTCGGCATCGCGGTCTTCGCGCAGCAATTGGACGCCAAGCGCCGTCTTGTCGAGGGGCGGAATACCCTCGGCACGCAGGTATGGCTCATAGGCGTCGGCGACGTCGCGGCGGGTGCGACCGCGCCAGATGCGCGCGATGGTCGGTTTGGTCGGCATGAGGTTCTCCTTCAGACAGGGGACAGCAACTGAGCGCAGCAAGCGACGCCGGGTGGGATCAGGCGTGAACACGAGCCAGGAACTCGCGGACCAGCGGCATCGCGTCGTCGAAATGTGTCTCGAGCAGCCAGTGACCCGCCCCTTCGATCAGATGCAGTTCCGCATCGGGCAGATCGCGATGATAGGCCCGTGCCGACGCCGCGGGCATATAGCCGTCCTCTGGCCCCCAAAGGATCAGCGTGGGCGGGTGGTGTTCACGCAAATAAGCCTGGTAGCGCGGAAACCAGGTCAGATTGGCTTCCAGCTTCTCCATCAGACCGACGGCGATCTGCTGGCGAACCGGCGTGTTCATCAATGGCCAGTGAAGGCTCCAGAGATCGGGCGGCACGCGCGTGGCAACGTCGTCAGCCACTTCCCCGATGAACTCGGCCCGGAACCCATCCTCGCTCACGGCGGCCTCGAGCGGACGGTGCCTGTCGGGCGTCTTGTCGGTCCACCAAGCCTTGATCGTGGCGTATTTGGGGCCAAGCACGTCCTCGTAGATGTCGCCGTTCTGGATGATCAGGGCACTGATCCGCTCCGGATACGAGATCGCATGCCGGAGTCCTATCTGCGAGCCATAATCATGCAGCCACAAGGCGTAGCGTTCGAGACCGAATTCATCGGCAAGCTTGGAAAGCACGTCAGAATAGGCGTCGAAATCATAGCCAAAGGCGGCCGGATCGGGTGTGCCACTGTATCCGAAGCCGGGCCAGTCGAATGCAATCGTTCGCCAGCGGTCGGCGAGCGCCGGCATCAGTCGGCGGAATTGGAACGAAGAGCAGGGATAGCCGTGCGGCAAGAGCAAGACAGGTGCTTCTGGCGGCCCTGCCTCGCGATAAAAAATGGATAGATCATCCAGTTGCATGCGTCGGTGCGTCGTTGCACCCGGCATTCGGACCTCCGTCGAATAAACACCGGCTAAACGCGTTTGACCGAGGGATCGTTCCGAATGAGGGAAACGGACGGACGGCAATATTCATCTCTTCAAATTCACCACGATGACACCGCCCAGCGCCAGCGCACCGCCGATTATGCCGAGCAGCGTGGGGACTTCGCCCAGCCAGAAGAAGCCGATCAGCGCGGACATCGGCGAGACCAGATAGAGGAAGTTGGAGGCCCGTGCGGCGGGCAGACGCGACAGCGCGGTCGCCCAGGCGGCATAGGCGATGAGGCTGGGCACGATGCCGAGAAAGATCACAGCGCCGAGGCCGGCGGTGTTGGCAACCGCGGCCTGCGCAAAGCCGCTCAGCAGGAAGGGCGACAGGCAGAGTGCGCCGAGCACCATGTTCGAAGCCGAAATGGTCAACGGATGGTGGCGGGCAAACAGCGGCTTCTGGACGATGGTGTTGACGGCCGAGCACAAGGCCGAACCAAGCACCAGGAGAGCACCGGTGTTAAATGACAGGCCATGCCCGTCGGCCATGGCGATGACGCCAATGCCGGCGAAGGAAATCACGGTGCCGATCCAGGCCATGCCAGAGAAGCGCTCGCCGAGCAGCGCCATTGCCATGATGGCGGTGAAGATCGGGCTGACATTGATGATGAAGCCGGCGGCACCGGCCGAGACGGTCAGTTCGCCGAAATTGAGCATGACGGTGTAGAGCGCGACGAAGATGGCGCCGCCAAACACCAGACGCCACACTTCGTCGAGCCTGGGCAGCGCCGGGCGCTTCACGGCCAGGAAGATCGCCGCCGGCACCGCGGCGATGGCAAAGCGCAACGCGCCGAGTTCCAGCGGTCCGAACGCGGCGAGACCGGCTCGGATGGCGGGAAAGGCAGAAGCCCAGCCGACCACCGTCAGCGCGACAGCAATGGCTGCGGTGGTGTCCATCCGCTGTGTCGAATTCAACGTGCCCGTCATTGCGTTCATCTCACTACCCTCGCATTTCTTCGGTCCTGAAAGGCAGAAAACGCCATTTCAGGCCAGTTGACAAACGACCAAATCGAGGATCACCTGTGACTATGGATCACAGCTCGGACACAATGGTGCCGCTCGAGACGCTGCGCGCCTTCGATGCGGCGGCGCGGACAGGCAGCTTTTCGGCGGCGGCCGAGAAGCTCGATATCACCCACGGCGCCGTCAGCCGGCAGATTGCCAAGCTCGAAGACTGGCTGGGATTGAAAGTGTTCGATCGCGGCGCGCGCGGCGTCTCGTTGACGATCGAGGGCAACAGGCTGCATCTGCGCACAGCGGAAGCCTTCGCGCTGATATCTACCCACTCCGACCGCTGGGTCGAGCCGCGCGGCACCGCCGTGGTTCGGCTGACCTCGATCCCCTCGGTCAGCGGACTGTGGCTGATGCCGCGTATGGCGGCTCTGGAAAACAATCCCTCGAAGCTGCGCATTGTGCTCGACGTCGATATCCGCCAGGCCGACCTTGCCGATGAGGGCATCGATCTCTCTATACGCTGTGGCCGCGGCGGCATTCCGGGCCGCGTCTCGGTGCAGCTTTTCGAGGAACATGTCTTCCCCGTCGCGTCACCCGAGCTTGCCCGCGAGATCGGCCGCGGCGACCCTGCCCGGCTGCTCAAATATCCGCTGATCAACGATTCCGACGCGTCGGCCTGGCGCGCCTGGTTTGCCGCGCAAGGCATGGATTATCGCCCGCGCCCGCAGGACCGCCGCTTCGAGGACTACAATCTGGTGCTCGACGCCGCCGCCTATGGGTTGGGTATCGCGCTGGCACGCCCACCCCTGACCGGGCATCAATTGCAATCGGGCCGCATCACCACGGTCGATGAGCGCACCGCGCTCAATCCGGTGTCCTACTGGCTCGACCGGCCGATCGGGCGGCCGCGTGCCGCCGCCGCCGACCTCGCCCGCCGCATCGCGGCGGAGGCCGGGCTGGCGCCGGAAAAGATCGAGGCGTTCATCGAAGCCGAGCGGTAGGCCTTCCGCCGGGCATATATCGAGAACCAGCCGATTCGAAGCTCAACGAAGCAACAACAGAACGAACCCGAGGATCACGGCTCCCAGCAAACCGGCCATTATCGAAACAAAGCCAATTTTCACCAGCAACTGCTCTGGGTTCGGCGCCGCACCGTGGGATTGATTGGCCGGCCTGTGCCTGCCCGCCAATGTACCCAGGGCGGCAGCATTGCGCGGGACTGGAGCCTGCGGCGGGATAAGCGACAGCAATGACAGCCCCGCAAGCTTGGCAGGGGCATTGTCATTGGCTGTTGTCGAAGGCGGCAAGAAGGCTCGCAGTGTTTCGGCTTCGGGTTTTGCCTTTCTCGCCGCGATGGTCGCCAACGCCGCCTCTTCGCCCGTCTCAAGTTGGGCAAGATAGGCATCGACGATGCCAGCCGATGCGATCTGCTGCGATTTGACGGCCATTGGCGCGGCCGGCAAAGTCAACAGCGCTGGCGCTGTCTGTTGTGCGAGCAGAGACGGTGCCGGCGGTTGGACCAGCGCCTTGACCAGTGCCGCCATGACTGGATCAGCCTGCCCCGAGGGCACTGCCTGCGGCGTCATCACTTCCCTGAGCAACGCGGGAAGACGAGTGGAGGAAATGTCCATTGCGGCCTGCCAACACCATTTTTCCGCTTCACAATAAGCGTTCAGCATTGTCTCAGGCTTGTCGCATGCTTGACCTCGCCGGGAATTTATGGCGAGAAATCCTCATGAACCCTGGCGTCCCCGCATGATGAACCGTTTCGAAGGCCCCGGCGGCAAGGAAGCCCGCATCCGCTATTTGGATGGCGACTTCCAGGTTACCAGTCCCGGCGCGTTCGTGCGCTGCGCGGTGACAGGCGAAAGCAT
Source organism: Mesorhizobium sp. M1066 (assembly GCF_040318635.1). Lineage (NCBI taxonomy): Bacteria > Pseudomonadati > Pseudomonadota > Alphaproteobacteria > Hyphomicrobiales > Phyllobacteriaceae > Mesorhizobium > Mesorhizobium sp. M1066. The sequence goes on along the minus strand of NZ_JAMYMR010000027.1, from coordinate 18,756 downwards.
TCCGCTCGACGAGTTGAAATACTGGAGCGTCGCCAGGCAGGAGCCCTACATCAGCGCCACCGCCTCGCTGCGCCGCGAAATCGAGATGCATCCGGAGCTGCGTAAGCGCGGTTAGAGCAGTTCACCGTTTCACGGAACGGCGAACCGCTCTATCTCTTTGTTTGACGCAATTCCCAAGGGAAAGCGCTATGCGCTTTTTCCGGGAAAACCGTTTCACACTTTTCCTGGAATTGCTTTAGCCTTTCAGCTTGCGCTGGCGCCAGGCATCGAGCGTCTCGTCGATGATGCGCTCGGGAACGTGGTCGAGTTCGAAGACCGTGTCGATCTCCAGCACCTCGAGCCGGTCGAGAAAGTCCTGTGAGGCGCCGTGGCGTAGCCGGGCGGCGTCCTTGGCGGTGGTGATGAGCACCAGCCCTTCGGCGCGTGCGGTCGCCGCCAGCTCGGCAAGTTCGTCCTCGGCATAGAAATGATGGTCCGGAAACGGCCGCGTCAATGCCAGTTCGCCGCCGGCTTCGCGCACCGTGTCGAAGAATTTCTCGGGATGGCCGATACCGGCGAAGGCGAGGAACCGCTTGCCGGCAAGCCCTGCCTTGCTGCTTGGCTCTATATGGGCCTCGAAGATTGGCCGGCCGGCGCGTGCCGCCTGGCGGACCACGGCGTCGGCGGCAGTGCCCTCGCCCATTTTCAACAGCCCGCTGGTGAAGACCAGCTGGTCGACGATTTTGGCCCTGAGCGGCCCGCCCGGAATGACGCGGCCATTGCCGATCCCATAGCGCGCATCGACGACGACCAGCGCATAATCGATGTGGATGCGGGCGCTCTGGAAGCCATCATCCATGATCAGGAAATCGCAGCCATGCCGTTCCAGCAGCAGCCGAGCGCCGGCGGCGCGGTTCGGCGTCACCGCCACCGGCGCGTGTTCGGCGAGCAGCAGCGGTTCGTCACCGACATGCCTGGCACTGTCATGGTCGATATCGACCACGTGCGGCTCGGCGAAGGAGCCGCCATGGCCGCGCGACAGGAAGCCTGGTTTCAGATGCATGCGCTTAGCCCGTTTGGCGAGCGCGATGGCCACCGGTGTCTTGCCGGTGCCGCCAACCGTAAAATTGCCGATGCACAGAACGGGTGCTTCGATCTTCTCGCGCCTGGCCCGCCGCATGCCGCGGCCGGCGGCGGCGGCATAGATGGCCGATAGCGGCGACAGCGCCAAGACCCGCCAGTCCGGCTCTTCCCACCAGAATGGTGGTGCTTCGGAGGCCACGCTAGCGCCCGTTCGCGCCCTTCAGGCGCGACTTGACGACCAGCGGCTGGATGTAGGGCTCAAGCGATTTCAGCGTGCGCGCCAGCGCGCCGCGCATCTCGTCGACGGTCGCTACACCCGCCGCCATCATCTCGTGGCGCGCCACTTCGTTGGTCAGGAGGAAATTGACGGCGCCGGCCAGCATGTCGCGATCGCGCACCAGCTTGGCGCCGCCGCTGTCGAGGAGACGCTGGTAGGCCTCGCGAAAATTCTGAACATTGCGCCCGGCGAGAACCGCCGTGTCGAGCATGGCCGGCTCCAGCGGGTTCTGGCCACCCTCGGAGGTCAGCGAGCGGCCGACGAAGGCGATTTCGGTCAGCCGGAGATAGAGCCCCATCTCGCCGATCGTGTCGCCGAGCAAGATATCCGTGTCGGCGGCGATCCTGTCGCCCTTGCTGCGCCGCGCGACCTTCAGGCCCATGCCGGAAATCTGCGCCGCAAGCGCCTCGCCGCGATCGGGATGACGCGGAACGACGATCGTCAGGAGACCATGGTGGCGCTTGTGCAGCATCGCGTGGACTTCAGCCGCGACCACTTCCTCGCCGTCATGGGTCGAGATCGCCGCCCAGGTCGGGCGCGTGCCTACCTGCCGCCGCAGCGTCGCCAGCGCCCGTTCGTCGACGGGCGGCGGCGAGGTATCGACCTTGAGATTGCCCGACACGGTGACCGGCCGCGCGCCGAGCGCCAGAAACCGCTCGCCATCGACATCCGACTGCGCCACGACGTGAGCCAGGTTCTCGAACAACGCCTCGGCGATGTTGGCCCGTTTCTTCCACGACTTGAACGAGCGGTCGGACAGCCTGCCATTGACCAGCACCTGCGGCACGCGGCGCGCGCCAAGCTCGAGGATGGTCATCGGCCAGATCTCTGATTCGGCGATGATCGCCAGATCCGGCTGCCAGTGATCGAGGAACCGGCTGACCGCCGGCTTGAGATCGAGCGGTACATATTGGTGGATGATCCGGTCACCGAGACGCTCGTCGGCGACCTGCGCCGAGGTGACCGTGCCGGTCGTCAGCACGATGTTGACGCCGTAGTCGAGAATGCTTTCGACCAACGGCACGACGGCTATGGTCTCACCGACGCTCGCGGCATGGATCCAGATCACCGGCCCATCGGGGCGCGCGCGGCCGGCGACGCCATAGCGCTCGCGGCGGCGGTAGCGGTCTTCCTTGCCGCGCGAGGTGCGCCAGGCAACATAGGGCCCGACCAGCGGATAGGCTGCCGCACCCGCGAACCGGTAAGCCGACAGCATGGCCCGTGCCCAGCGGCCGCTCATCGCGGAGCATCCACGAGACGGTAGGCCTCGGCGGTCGCGGCATTGAGCGCGGTCGTCACTTCCTGGCGCTTGCGCTCCATTTCGGCGTCATCGGCGCCGGCCGCCACGAAGATCGGCTGGCCGATGACGATCGACGAACGGCCGAACGGCAGGTTGATGGTGGTCTTGTCCCAGCTCTTCTCCAGCACCTTGCGGCGGCTGGTGGTGATGGCGACGGGCACAAGCGGCCGGCCCGAGAGGCGGGCCAGGAGAACGATGCCAAGCCCTGCGTCTCGCGGCGTGCCGTGCGGAATATCTGCGATCATGGCGACGTTCTTGCCGACGGCGAGCGACTTTTTCAGGGCGATAAGCGCTTTTGCCCCACCCTTGTCGAGGTGCCTGGCATTTTCCCGCCCGCCGGAGCCGCGCACCGCCTCGATGCCGAATTTTTCCAGCATCAAGGCGTTGAGCTCGGCATCGGCACTGCGCGAAACCATGGCAACCAGCGGCTTGCGCTTGGGGTAATAGGCCGGCGTCAGCAGGTGCTGGCCGTGCCACAAGGCGATGATGCCAGGCTCGAACTCGGTATAGGCACCGCCCGAAAACCGTGCCGATCCCTCGACGACGCGATTGGTGAGGCGCACGAAGCGGACGAACTGGGCGAACAGGCTGGCAATGGCGTTCTTGACGAATCGCGACTGCGCCAGCGGTTGGCGAATCTTGCGCCAGAAGGCCTTGGTCGTGCGGCTGCGTCCCCTGCCCGTGGGCGCGGCATCGCTTGCTGGCCCTTTCGCCAGGTCATGCTCCATCGAAGTCAACCGGCAGCCTTGTTGTCGGGGTCCAGCAGCCGGTGCAGATGAACGACGAAGTAACGCATGTGGGCGTTGTCCACGCTGGCTTGCGCCTTGGCTTTCCATGCCGTGTGCGCGGATTGATAGTCGGGATAGATGCCGACGATGTCGAGCCCGTCGAGATCGCGGAATTCGGTGCCGCCAAGCTTCTTCAGTTCGCCACCGAACACCAGATGCAAAAGCTGTTTCTTTCCGTCTTCCGCGGCCATGTCGGTCCTTCACATATCGTGAGTTTGTGACAGGTCTAGACCAAAGCCGCCGACTTTGGAACCTTTGGGGCGAGATGAATTCATCTCGCCCGGGAAAACGCTTTCACGCGTCCAGACCGGCGAGGACGCCGGCGAGCACGGCCAGCAATTCACCGCTGCCGGCAGCAAGTGCGCCGTGACGAGTCACCTCGCCGGCATAGAGCGGGGCGCGGCCATGCTGGTCGAGCAACCGGCCACCGGCCTCGCGCAGGATGAGATCGGCCGCCGCAATGTCCCAGTCATGCGCGTTCGGCTTGACGAAAGTGGCATCCAGCGCGCCGTTGGCAATCATGGCCAGCCGATAGGCGAGCGAAGGGCTGTAAGGCGCCCGCTTCAGCCGCGCCTGCCATTCGGCCGGCATCAGGTCGGTCAACTGCTTCAGCCCGGAAATCTCGGCCGTATCCGCCAGCTTGCGCACCGCAATGCGCTTGCCGTTGCGGAAGGCGCCCTGACCGGGCAGCGCCCAATAGGTCTCCTCCATCGCCGGGCATTCCAGCACGCCGGCCAACGTGCGGCCATGCTCGACGACGGCGACGCTGACACACCAGGTACGCTGGCCTTCCAGGAAACCGCGCGTGCCGTCGATCGGGTCGACGACGAAGGTGCGGCGTGCCGAAAGCCGAACCGGATCGTCGACCGTCTCTTCCGACAGCCAGCCATAATCCGGCCGTGCCGCCAGCAGCGTTTCGCGCAGATAGGCGTCGGCGGCGTGATCGGCCTCGCTGACCGGCGATGTGCCGCCCTTCATCCAGACTTGCGGGCTGTTGCCGAAGTAGCGCATGGCGATGGCCCCCGCCTCGCGGGCGGCATCGCGCAGCAGCGGCAGGTCTTCGGTGGCCCCGGAGATGGCCCCGGCTATGGTCAAGTCATGCTCCGGCAAGGGTCATGCCTTCGATCAGGAGCGTTGGGGCGGCGGTGCCGAAATTACGGTCGAGGTCATCGGCCGGCACCATGTTGAGGAACATCGTCTTCAGGTTCGAGGCGATGGTGACCTCGGCGACCGGATAGGCCAGTTCACCGTTCTCAATCCAGAAACCCGAGGCGCCACGGCTATATTCGCCAGTGATCATGTCGACGCCCTGGCCGAACACTTCGGTGACGTAGAAGCCGGTCTTGAGCGATTTGATCAGCTCTTCCGGCGAGCGCTCGCCAGGCTCGATGGCGAGATTGGTGGAGGATGGCGTCACGGAAGAGCCGCCGCGCGCGCCACGGCCGTTGGTGACGAGGCCCAGTTCCCTTGCAGCCGAGGTCGACAGGAACCAGTGGTTGAGCACGCCCTTCTCGACCATCAACAGCTTTTCGCCCTCGACGCCTTCACCGTCGAACGGCCGCGAGGCCTGGCCACGCAGCCGGAGCGGCTCGTCGGTGACGGTGATGGCGGACGCGGCCACCTGCTTGCCCATCATGTCGCGCAGGAACGAGGTCTTGCGCGCGACCGAGGCGCCGTTGATGGCGCCGGCAAGATGGCCGGCGATGCCGCGCGCGACGCGCGGATCGAAAACCACGTCGACCGGCCCGGTCGCCGCCTTGCGCGCGCCAATGCGGCGCACGGCGCGTTCACCGGCCTTGCGGCCGATGTCCTCGGGCGCATCGAGATCGGCAAAATGCTGGCGCGAGGAGAATTCATAGTCGCGCTCCATGCCGGTGCCCTCGCCGGCGATGACGCTGGCCGAGCGCGAGAAACGCGAGCCGACATAGTGGCCGAGGAAGCCGTGCGAGGTGGCCAGCACCAGGCCACCCAGCCCCGCACCGGCGCTGGCGCCGGCCGAATTGGTCACGCCCTTGACGGCAAGCGCTGCCGCTTCCGCCGCCAATGCGGCTTCCTTCAACTGGTCGGCGGACACTTCGGTGGCGTCGAACAGGTCGAGATCGCGCGTCTGTTTGGCGAGCAATGCCGGGTCGGCCAGCCCCTGATAAGGATCCTGCGGCGACACCTTCGCCATCGCAACAGCGCGCTCGGCCAGTGTTTTCGGGTCGGACGCCGCTGTCGCCGAGACACTCGCCACGCGGCCGCCGACGAAAACGCGCAGCGCGACATCCTCGCTCTCGGAGGCTTCGGTAGCCTCGACCTTGCCGAGACGCACCGACACGCCGGTCGAGCGGCCGCGCACGGCCACCGCGTCGGCGGCATCGGCGCCGGCCTTTTTTGCAGCCTCGACCAGAGCCGCGACGCGGTCGGTCAATTTTGCTGCGTCTGATATATCGGTCATGCCTGAAATCCTGCTGGTGCGGCCGGTGTGCGGCCGTTGCCCACCCATCTATTGTTCCGGTCCGGCTTGTGCAATGGCATAGGCTTCAATCAAAATGCAGGTGGACGGTTCAAATCGCCAACCCTGTGACGCAAAATCGGTTCGCAGCCTGCACGGAGCATTTCGATGACGCCATTCCATCTCGCCTTTCCGGTCCGTGATCTCGATGAAACCCGCGTTTTCTATGGCGAGGTGCTGGGCTGCGCCATCGGCCGGTCGTCAGCGACCTGGGTCGATTTCGACCTTTACGGCCACCAGATGTCGGCGCATCTGCGTCTGCAGGCCGCACAGGCCCCCAGCGACGGCAAGGTCGACGGCATTGTCGTGCCGATCCCGCATTTCGGCGCCGTGCTCTTGATGGACGACTGGCAACGCCTGGCGACGCGGCTGGAGGCGCGCGACGACATCGACTGGCTGGAACGGCCGATGGTGCGTTTCAAGGGCGAACCCGGCGAACAGGCGACGCTGTTCATCCGCGACCCCTCGGGCAATGCCCTGGAATTCAAGGGTTTTCGCTCGCTGGAGCAGATTTTCGCACACTAGCTCAGATCGATGGCATCGGTCGATCAACGGCCGAAACGGCCCGCCGCGAAAGGTGCGAGCCGCGCCGGATCGCCGCGTCCGCCGATCAAGTCGGCGACCAGCCGCGCGGTGATCGGAGCCAGCGTCAGGCCGAGATGGCCGTGCCCGAAAGCATGGATTACGCGGGAGCTGCCGCGCGAAGCGCCAATGACGGGCCTGGAATCCGGCAGGGACGGCCGGAAGCCGAGCCATTGCGAGGCAGGCGAGCCGAGCCCGGGAAAAATTTGCCTGGCGCCACGGTCAAGCAGCGCCAGCCGGCGCGGATTTGGCGGCGCGACCAGGCCCCCGAGTTCGACCGTGCCGGCGACCCGCAAGCGGCCAGCCATCGGCGTCAGGTAGAAACCAAGATCGACGGGACAGACAGGCCGGTTGAGCAGCGGCGCGTCGGTCTGGAATTCCAGATGATAGCCGCGCTCGGTCTCGAGCGGAATCCTGTCGCCGGCCTGCGCGGCCAGTGCGCGTGACCGTGCACCGGCGGCGATCACCACCGTACCAGCCTTGATGCGAACGCCGGGGCCGCTGAGCTGGACACCGCCAGCCTCGACCTGCAGGCCGGTGATCTCAGCCTGCTTCACCGATGCACCACGGGCACTCACCGCGCCCAGCAACCGCCGCATCACCATTGCCGGATCGGTGACATTGATCGAGTCGGGAAAATACACGCCATGCGCTGCTGTCGCCGGCAGGCCCGGCTCAAGTGCCGCCACCTCTTCCGGAGTCAGCACCTCTTGGTGGATGCCAAACCCAGCGCGCATTGCCCGGCCGCCGGCGCCAGCGGCAAAATCGCTCTCGCGGCGATAGAGGTAAAGACAGCCATTGCGGCGCAGCAGATCGTCCAGATCGGCCTCCCCAGCCATTTCCTCCCAGGCCGGGAGGGCGTCGGCCAGCAGTCCGGCGAGCGCCAGCGCATTGGCCCGGGTGGCCGCCGGCAGCGATTGCCGCATGAACCGAACGAGCCATGGCGCCAGCTGCAGCAGCGCCGGCCAGCGCAGCGAAAACGGGCTGTTGGGATCAAGCAGCAGCTTTGGCAACGCCCGCAGCACCGCAGGAGTGCCGACCGGCATGCAGGCATATTCGGCGATCGTCCCGGCATTGCCGAACGACGCGCCGGAGCCCGGCTCGTTCGGATCGATGAGCAGAACTTCGCGGCCGTCCGCGACAAGGCGAAGTGCCGTCGCCAGCCCGACAACTCCGGCGCCGACAATGGCGATTTCGACCGTTTCAGAAGCAGCCACTGTGGATCTTCCCGATTGACCTTGAAATCCCGTACCGATCATGTGGTCTCTTGGTTCGGGGTCACGGTCCAGTCTTGATCCCTGGAATCGAATAGGCCAGATCTTTCCGCGCCTCAGGAAACAGGCGTCCAGATCACGTCCTCGATCTTTTGCGCGCCGGTGGCCAGCATCGCCAGCCGGTCGAAGCCGAGCGCGATTCCGCTGGCCGGCGGCATGATGGCAAGGGCGGCAAGAAAATCCTCGTCCAGCGGATAGCGCTCGCCATAGATGCGCTCTTTCTCATCCATCTCGAGGATGAAACGCCGGCGCTGCTCGTCGGCGTCGGTCAGTTCGCCAAAGCCGTTGGCGAGTTCGACGCCGCAGCAATACAGCTCGAAGCGCTCCGCGACGCGTGGGTCGCGCGGACTCGGCCGCGCCAATGCCGCCTCGGCCAGTGGATATTCGCACAGGATGGTCGCGCGCCCCTGCCCGAGCAACGGCTCGATCTTTTCCACCATCACACGGCTGAACAAATCTGCCCAACTATCGTCGGGCGCAGTGCGCAGGCCGGCCTGGGTCAACGCCGCATACAGCGCGTCGCGATCGGTGCTGCCGTCGGCGGCGACCGTTGCCAGCAGATCGATGCCGGCGTAGCGAGTGAAGGCCTCCGCCACGCTCAGCCGTTCGGGCTCGGCGAACGGATCGCAGTCGCGGCCCCGAAACGAGAAAAGAGTCGCCCCTGCCCTCGTGGCGGCCAGCGCCAGGAAGGCGGCGCAATCCAGCATCAGGCTCTCATAGGCCTCGCCCACCCGGTACCATTCGAGCATGGTGAATTCGGGATGGTGCAAAGGCCCGCGCTCGCGGTTGCGGTAGACAGGGCCGAAGCTGAAAATTCTGGTTTCACCGGCGGCGAGCAGCTTCTTGCAGGCGAATTCCGGCGAGGTGTGGAGATAGAGCGGCGCCCTTGCACCGTCCGGCCCCATCGCTTCCGTGGCGAAGGCCGCCAGATGCGCCTCGTTGCCGGGCGAGACCTGCAGCGCGGCCGTCTGCACCTCGACGAAATCATGGGCGGCGAACCAGTCGCGCAGGCCGGCGGCGATGCCGTTGCGCAGCATCAGCCGCGGGCGGCGGTCGGCATGAACGTCAGGCGTCCACCAGGGCGAAGCTTCGGTCATGCGGCTCGGAACATGGTGGAATGGGGCTGGCGGCGGCGGCCAAGATGCGGTAGGCCCCCATCCAGCGCCGCACTAGCCGGCAAACGCCAGTCAACTCTTCTTGCAGGATTTAAAACCGTGGTGAAAGTCATCGCCAGTTCGCTCCGCAAAGGCAACGTCGTCGACAAGGACGGCAAGCTTTATGTGATCCTCTTTGCCGAAAACATCCACCCAGGCAAGGGCACGCCGGTGACGCAGCTCGACATGCGCCGCATCGGCGACGGGGTGAAGGTTTCGGAGCGCTACCGCACCACCGAACAGGTGGAGCGCGCCTATGTGGAAGAGCGCGAGCACACCTTCCTCTATCGCGACGGCGAAGGGTTTCACTTCATGAACCCGGAAAGCTACGACCAGGTGGCGGTGTCGGAAGCCGTGGTCGGCGACATGGCGCCTTACCTGCTGGAAGGCATGGCCGTGCAGGTGTCGCAGTTCAACGGCATCGCCATTTCTCTGGTGCTGCCGCAGCGCGCAACCTTCGAAGTGGTGGAAACCGAGCCGACGACCAAGGGCCAGACGGCCTCGTCCTCCTACAAGCCGGCCGTGCTGTCCAACGGCGTGCGCACGCTGGTGCCGCCGCACATCGCGCCGGGCACCCGCGTGGTGGTGATGACGGCGGATGGGGCGTATGTGGAGCGGGCGAAGGACTGAGGGGGCTGCGGGCTTCTAGCTGGAAAGGCTTATTGACAGCCCTCCCGCCAAAAGGCGGGCGCGCACACTTATGGTGCGCCCATAGACGGGCGTACTCTCACCGGGGTTGAATACCCAGGCTAGAACATGCCGACACTCGCTCAGGCCCAAGAAGATTCTCAATCCACGGTCGCGCGCCCTTGGGCGTTCGCATCCGAGCGTGAAACAAGGCGGAATAGATTGCGTCCACGTAGCCATCGTATTGCAATCCTTCGATTACCGCAGCTTGGCTCAGCATTGTAATGCTGTCGGTCACTTGTCGCTCAGACCAACGCTCGCTGAAAATACGACTCGCCTTCTTTTCATCAATTACAGGGATAGCTCCGACAGCTTCTGAAACGGCCATTGCAATTGTTGCCGCTTCACCGTCATCGAGGCCGCCCGCGATGTCATCAGAGACTAGTCCATAGAAGACAATCAGTGCTTGTGCACTCATAACCGCCTTCGTAAGAAGTTTAGAGGCGAAAAGGGACTCGAGTTCGGCCTGGTGGTTTCGATCTGGCAATGGGTGCCTCGTTAGCTCCGCCAGGGCGACACATTCAACGAGAACGGGTCGCGCCAGATGCCCTAGAATCTCTCCAGCAGCGCCGGTGCCAAGCAGATTAATGAGGGCACTGGCGTCTAGAACAAGTGGCACGGGCGGAAGACTAAGAAAGGGGGATTGCAAATTCATCCTCTTCACTTCCGCCGAAAGTATCCAACAACCTCCGCACTTCTATGCGATCCAACTCCAACATCCGAGCCAATTGCCCCTCTGACACCAATCCACGTCGGTATGCTGATGATGCGAGTTGCGCGAGACGGGGCGTGGTTGGCAAGGCATTCGAACTTGGAGCTAAATCACCCACAATCCCGCGAATGAATTGTCGATCGAAGCCCCGCTCCTTCATACTGTCAAACGTACCACCCGGAAGAAGTTCTAGCCGTTCCATGTAACGACACATAGCCTCAGGCGAAACGTGGAATGTATGTGCCATGAGTATGAGATGGCGCGGCGTGAAGCGATTATCCGCTTCCGCAAGTTCCTTAAATTTGCGCCTCACTCCAATCGGAGGCATCATGAATGCGAACGAGAATGCGTTGGCGAATCTCTCTTCTTGGCTGGTTGCCAGTTCATCAATCTCCAAGACATCTACAGAAGAACGATCCGATACAAAATGCCCAGTCTCGTGAGCAGCAGTCAGAGCGCGACGTTCCCAAGGATGGTTCGCATTGAGCAAGATGCAAGCGCCTACTAATGGGTCAAATGCAAACAGTCCCGACACTTTCGATGGCAACGACCTGATAAACACTCGTATACCCAACTCTCCCTCAATCAACGATACAATGTCGGAGATCGGCGCGTGACCAAGTCCGAGCCGATGTCTAAGGCTCATCGCCGCTTCTTCAGCTTGGCGCTCTACTGAGCCTTGGCTTATCGGCTGCTCCGGGGGATAGGAGGGAGAGAAATTGATGCCAAGTATTCTTTCCAACTCAACGGAAGCACTTGCCAGCTTATTAAGTAACCGAATACTAGATGCAGCCTCATCCTGATCTGCATTGGCTTTTCTAAACCGCGCAAAAAGATCAACGTGAACGGCATCGCGCGCAAGGAACTTGTTAACGGATATCCCGAGAACCGGCGCTACCATGTGCAGCTCATCGAGCCTTATTTTCCGCTGACCCTTCTCTATGGAAATCATCGTCGGGCGAGAAACGCCAAGCACTCCGGCGATTTCATCCTGCGTTTTCTTAACAGAGACGCGAGCGATTCGCAGCCGCTCCCCGATTTCAATTGCGCCTATTTCTTCAAGCCTAGCCATAATGATATGCTTTTTATTGTTGATTGAGAATTCCGTTGGATCCGTACATTTGCCTAAGTGCGGCCCACTCTTGAGCGTGCGTTTCAACAAGCGACGTTATCGAAGCGACTGTGGCATCGAACTTGGCTCCAAGCTCCTGTTCGAGTTCCCACGCGGATCGCCGGATGATTTCGTCGCGCTTAGATGAGATGGCAAGCGCTGCCAAGGACGACATCGCATGTATCCCGTGCCTTGCTATATCGATGTCATTGTTGTTCGCCGACCGTCCGCACGTATCGCGGCGACTGCCGTCAAGATCGCTCGCGGACAAGTCGGCCCAGTAAAACCCATCTTGGCTTTGGCCTGCAGCTAAAAGCGAAGTCCGACGTAGCAAACAGCCCGAACAAGTGCCACATCCACGACCTCCCAATCCCGCTCGTCCATCCCTCACACATGAATGCGTTTTCTCCCAACCCGTCACTCCTACGCCGATAGCCTCGGTCAACACCTGCCCCTTGGTACGAAACCGCTGCGGATGGTCAAATTGTATTTTTGCGTCAAGTAGTACGTTGATGAAGTGAGCGAGCCGCCGCGTGAAGGCAGGATGCGTAGTCCGATGCGGGCATTCATCGCCATATGGAACGAGACTTGGACCAATCGCTCCTACGCCGTTTTCACCTACCACTATTTTGTCGGCTCCGACTTTCACTGCAGCCAACGCGGCTAGCGCAAAGAACAAGAACGTCCGCGTTCGATAGCTTTGCTCGGGATGGTTGCCAACAGAGATCGAGACCGGCAAGCTCAGTCTTGGGTCGTCTCGACCGCCCGCAACATCCAGGCTTCGATTGCGATTCTTATTTATTGAGCGCGAGGAAGTTTGAATACGCAGTGGCCGCAGTGGCCTTTGCTCTTTCTTTAGGAGTTGCCACTGGAGAAAACTATCCAGGCCCTCGCTCGATGGGATCACCACGTACTCGTCGCTTGGTACCAAGATGCTCGATTGCGGTACGGAGAGGAGTTCCGCGCCGCCCCTGAACTCAAACGTCCAACCGTCGCCGGTGACAAATTCAAGTACGTCGACCAAGGCGTTGTATACGGATTTGCTGCTCCATTTCGCAATTGCATTCACGGGTAAGGTCAGCGTCAGGTCCCTTCGCCAACCGCTACCGCGTCTACGCGGAACAACACGATCCGCAAAGGCAACTGCTCCGCTAAGCAGGATCAGATCCTGTTCGATATCAAGCAAAAGCCTGGCGCTAAAATCTTGCAGTCGGTTGAAGTCAAGAACCACGTCGTTCCCAATCACGCAGTCGATGAAGCTTACACCTGGCGGTCGTTGCTTTCGACCACGAACGACAATGTGTGCGGAGTTGGTCATGGGCGAGCTCCGCCAAGCAAGTCTTCGTCCGGCGACAATCTCGAACCCGACCTAGCAGAGCCTGAGGTTTGCCCCAATCCTAAGGCCGCACCGACAATCGAACCGTAGTCGACATCGGCGGCGTCATTCTGCATCTGCGCGATGCCATGGCGATTCGACTTGCTATCCGCGAGCAAGATTGGCTCCGCGCAGCGGATGTCCGAGTCGACACGAGAAGCCGCCATCTCGATACCGGCATTCCAAATTGCGTTCCGCAAATCCTCACCTTCTGCGACCCTTCGTTTGATGCAATTGAGGATATTGCACTCCATCACGCTTCCGATACCACCAAGGTCTTTGGGATGGTCAACGAGTTCAAGTGGCGAGAAGAGGCTCGGCAACCCCTCCAACGCAGCTACTATCCCGTTACGAAATCCTGAGGTCACTTCTTGACGAAATGCGTCCCGAAGCGCGTCTGAGAGCGCGTCCACGGTACGTCCAGTGTTACGATCAGCCGGTCGGAGGCAAAGCTTGATCCATTTCTGAATCTTCGCCGGTCGAGGAACTTCTTTGTGGATGTCGTCCCGCATGATCGAAAACGTACCACGGTTTCTGACTTTGTCAATATTATCTGTTTCGCACTATTTTACAATGTCAGGTGATGCTATCGTTTTTATATCTGAGGTTGAGACATCTGCGCTCCCTCACCAGCCACCCGCTCTCCGCGCTTGCTCTTCCCGCCCCTCGCAGCCGTCTCGCGCATCAAAGCATCAATTCAAAAAATCGAGGAAGCGGTATCTCGACACCGTCGGTCGGACCAGGATGTCGGGGCGGCATTGCTTCAGCTTGTTGGCGACGATCGACTGCACATCAGTTGCGTGGCGCCGCCAGGCCAGTGAGGTCAATGCGTGTCTCTGGCGTTGACCGAAAACGACAAGGCGCCGTGCTATTTTTCATGGAACGTGTCGCAAAAGGCCTGCCCATTCCGTCCTTTGACCAAAGAAGGAGAGCGCCATGCGAAAACTTATCGTCACCGAATTCATCAGCGTCGATGGCATTGCCGAGGTCGAGAAGCTGCCTAGCGTGACCTGGAACGACGAGATGAACAGGTTCAAGGAGGACGAGCTTGCCGACAGCGGCGCCATGCTTTTGGGGCGCACGACCTATGAGATCTTTGCCGGCTCTTGGCCAACGGAAACCGGGGATTTTGCTGACCGGTTCAACGCGCTGCCGAAATATGTCGCTTCCACCAGCCTGAAGGCGCTCGAGTGGGAGCCAGCCGAATTGCTGAAGGGCTCCCTGCCGGAATCGGTCAGGACGCTGAAGCAAGGCAGCGGCGGCAACATCTATGTGCATGGCAGCCTCAGCGTCGCGCAGGAATTGCTGCGCCATGGCCTGGTCGACCGCGTCAGGCTGCTCAGCTACCCCGGCGCCGTCGGTCAGGGCAAGCCGCTGTTCCCAGCCGGCGAGCCGGTGTCGCTCGAACTGATTTCGGCGACGCCGTTCAGCAACGGTGTTGTGGCGCTGGAGTATGTGCCGGTGGCGAAATCGTAAATCGGTTGGAGCCTTTCAGATCGCGTCGGGAAGATGCATCCTCACCCGACCTGCTTTCCTCGCCTCCCTTTAACGGCGGCGGCGCTCCTCGCCTCCAGCACCTTCTCCACCCGCCGCTTCAGCTCGTCCTTGATATCCACCGTCTCGTTCATCAAGGCGTCGATCTTCAGGAAATCGAGCACGCGGTATCTCGACACCGCCGGGCGGACCAGGATGTCGGGGCGGCATTGTTTCAACTTGTTGGCGATGATCGACTGCATCATCAGTTGCGTGGCGCCGAACATCAGGTCGACGGAGGTCGGCTGCTTGCGGTCGGCCTCTTCCGGCGCGCCGACCACGTCGACGCCGATGATGATGTCGGCGTCGTTCTCGATCAGGTCGAACGGCACGGGGTTGTAGATGCCGCCGTCGATCAGCAGCCTGCCGTCGCGCGTCACCGGGCGGAACACGGCGGGTATCGCCGCCGAGGCCGCCAGCGCGGAGTGCAGGTCGCCGTCGTCGAAGACGGCGAGCTTGTGGCCGAAATAGTCGGTCGCCGTCACCTTCAGCGGGATTTTCAGCTCGGCAAAGGTTTCGGGAATGGCTTCGGGGAGGAAGGCCTTGAGGATGCGCTCGACGTTGAACTGGCTGACGCGGATGCCGTTCTGCATGGCTTCGGCGATCGTGCCCGGCCGTGCCCGCCACATGCGGCTCGCCACTTCGGCGCGGCGGCCGAGGATCGAGCGGGCATAGTCGTGGATGTCCTTTCCGGTCATGCCTGATGCCATGCCGGCGCCCATGATGGCGCCGATCGACGAGCCGGCAATCGCCACCGGACTGATGCCCAGCTCGTCCAGCGCCTCGATGACATGGATATGCGCCAGCCCGCGCGCGCCGCCGCCGCCGAAAGCGATGCCGAAGCTAGGCGCCATTTTGAGTGACTCCTGCCCCGTTTCCGGCCTGTGGCGGAGACCGCCAATTGGCGAGATCAGCGCCGCCCCTCACCTGCCTGCCGGCATCCTCTCCCCGTATAGTGACGGGGAGAGGGATGCTGTCATCGCCGATTTCGCCAATTACCGGCGTCGCAAAATAGGCGCCAAGGTTGCGGCCAGCCTCCTTCTCCCCGTCACTATACGGGGAGAAGTGCCCGGCAGGGCGATGAGGGGCAGCGCCAGCGCTCGGAAAAGGGAAATGCGTGCCGGCTCTCATCCCTTGCCGGCTCCGGCCAGTTTCGGGCCGATGACCATGATGGTCGGCTCGGCGGTCAGCAGCTTCTTCGCCGCCGCCTTGACCTGGTCGAGCGTCACCGCGTTGATGTAGCCGGCGCGGCGCTGCATGTAGTCGATGCCGAGATCGTCGAGCTGCAGCTCGACCAGCGTCGAGGCGATGGCGCTGGACGAGTCCAGATTGTTGATGGCGTAGGCGCCGATCATGTATTTCTTGGTCGCCGCCAGTTCCGCCTCGGTCGGGCCTTGCTCGGCCAGTCGCTTGACCACGTCGCGGATGATGCCCAGCGTCTCGGCCGCCCGGTCGGAGCGGGTGCCGGTGCTGACGATCAGCGCGCTGGCGTGGTCCTGGTTGATCAGCGAGGAGTTGACGCTGTAGGCCAGCCCGCGCTTCTCGCGCACTTCCTGGAACAGGCGCGAGGTGAAGGTGCCGCCGCCGAGGATCTCGTTCATCAGCACGGCGGGGAAGAAATCCGCCGCCTTGCGCTTCACGCCGGGAAAAGCGAGCTGCAGCGAGGTCTGCGGCAGGTCGTAATCGACCTCGATATGCTGCGCCAGCTTCGGGTCGATATCGGCCACCGGCCTCAGCGCCTGGTTTTGCGGCAGATCGCCGAACACCATGTCGAGCTTCTTCTTCAGCGTCTCCGCGTCGATGGCGCCGACCACTGCGACACGCAGGCCGCCGCGGGCGAACACCGCTTTGTGCAAGGCTTTGAGATCGGCCGGCGTGATGGCGGCGATGCTTTCCTTGGTGCCCTGGTCGGAGCGGGAATAGGGATGATCGCCATAAAGCGCTCGCGCCCATTTGTTCTGCGCCACCGTGTCGGGATCATTCTCGCCGGCGATGATGCCGGACAGGATCTGGGAGCGGATGCGGTCGATCGGCAGCTGGTCGAAGCGCGGCTCGTTGACCGCCAGCCGCAACAGGTCGAACGCCTGGTCGCGCTGCTCGGCCAGCATGCGCATCGAGCCGTAGATGCCGTCGCGGCTTTCATCAAAACTCATCTCGGCGCCGGCATCGTCGAGCTTGATCTGGAAGTCTTCACTGTCAAGCGGGCCGGCGCCTTCGTCGAACAGGCCGGTCATCAGATTGGCCAGTCCCTCCTTGCCCGGCGGATCCTGCGTCGAGCCGCCGCCGAAGACGAAGCGGATGGCGACGACCGGCACGGAATAGTCCTCGACCAGCCAGGCGGTGATGCCCTTCGGCGAGGTGACCGACTGGATATCCATGGCCCGCGCCGTGAGTGCCGGCAGGATGAGGAAGAGGATGGAGAGGAGTAACGTGAGCAGCGGGGCGATGGCGCGCCTTGGGGCAGTCGCTTCAGACAAATGACAGCTTCCAATTTGTATTCCAGACGAACGATCGCCGAAGTCGGCGCCGCCCCTCATCGCCCTGCCGGGCACTTCTCCCCGTATAGTGACGGGGAGAAGGAGGCTGGCCGCAACCTCGGCGCCCGTCTTGCGACCATGGTAATTGGCGAAACCGGCGATGACGGCGCCCCTCTCCCCGTCACTATACGGGGAGAGGATGCCGGCAGGCAGGTGAGGGGCAGCGCCAACGCTCAATCTCGACATCAAATCAATTCCCCGCCTGTTGTTGCGGCAAGAGATAACCGGTGGTCGACCGGGCGAGCACCAGGTAGCGCGCGGCGACGGCCTTGACCTCGTCTGCCGTGACCTTGCGGATGCGGTCCGTCCACTGCTGGACGTCCTGCACATTGCCGCCGGTGGCCAGCGTCGAGCCGTAGATGTTGGCCATGGAATCCTGCTTGTCGCGGGCAAAAATCATTGACCTGACATAGCGGTCCTTGGCCTTCTCCAGCTCCGATGGCGTGACGCCATCCTTGACGATGCGCACCACTTCGGCATCGACCGCCGCTTCGACGTCGGAGATCTTGGCATCGCCGCGCGGCGCGCCATAGACGGTGAAGTTGGTGTCGTCGAGCATGGTGCCCTGGAAAAAGGCGCCGGCGCTGGATGCGATACCTTGCTGGACGACGAGCGCCTGGTAGAGCCGACTGCGATTGCCGCCGCCAAGAATCTCCGCCAAGAGGTCGAGCGCTTCCGCCTCGCCCGGCTTGCCCGTGTGATAGGACGGCACCACCCATTGGGTGGAAAAGCTCGGCACGCTGACGCGGGCATCGGCGAGCGTCACCGTGCGCTTGGTGTTCTGCTCCGGCTCCACCGGGCGGATGCGCGGCGGCAGATCGGGGCCGCGCGCCACCTTGCCATAGGTCTTTTCGGCCAGCGCCCGCACCGTGTCCGGTTCGACATCGCCGGCAACGATCAGCACCGCGTTGTTGGGCCGGTAATATTTGTCATAGAAGGCGACAGCGTCGGCGCGGTTCAGCTGCTGCATTTCCTGCATCCAGCCGATGACCGGGATGCGATAGGGCTGGTTCTGCCACAGCGTCGCATCGACCTCCTCGTCCAGCACGGCCTCGGGGCTGTTGTCGATGCGCGAGCGGCGCTCCTCGAGAATGACATCGCGCTCGGTTTTGATGACATCGTCGGTGAGAATGAGATTGCGCATGCGATCGGCCTCGAAGCTCATCATCAGCTCGAGCGCCGACGGCGCCACCGTCTCGTGGAAGGCGGTGTAGTCGTAAGAGGTGAAGGCGTTGTTGGAGCCGCCGATATCGGAGATGGCGCGGTCGAACTCGCCGGCCGCATGGTTGGTCGTCGCTTTGAACATCAGATGTTCGAAGAAATGCGCGATGCCGGATTTGCCGGGCGGCTCGTCGGCACTGCCGATCTTGTACCAGACCATATGGGTGACGATCGGCGCACGGTGGTCGGGAATGACGACCACCTCCATGCCGTTGTCGAGCAGGAAATCCGTGACCTTGAACTCGGCCGGAACCGTGTTGGGCAAGACAGGGCTCTCGGCCAGCACCGGGCTGGTCATGACAAAAGCCAAAGAGGACGCCAACAGCGTTCCGCGCAGCCATTCAATCCTGGATGTCATCAACGGCTCCGGTTCTGTCTGCAGACGATAGGCAAGGTACTGGCGACAAGCAAAGTTAATTGTTGGTCATTTTAGAGGCGGTGCTCGGTTCCTCGCCCCCGTGAAGCGGGGGAGAGGTGGCTCGGCGAAGCCGAGACGGAGAGGGGGTCTGCGCCGACGAGCCGAGGAAAAGCTGGCCTGACCGTCTCGAAAGCCGTCGAAGACTACAGTTTCGCACAACCGTGCCCCCCAACCGCCGCGTGGCCGCCCCCCCAACCCCCAATAAAGGGTGGGGGGGGGGGAGCCCCC
>NZ_JAMYMR010000026.1:0-85890 GCF_040318635.1 Mesorhizobium sp. M1066 | reverse complement strand
GAAGGACGGCTCCCGATCTCATTCAACGCCAGTTCAACGCTGACAGCGCCAACCATAAATGGGTGACCGATGTGACGGAGTTCAATCTGGCGGGCGACAAACTCTATCTCTCACCGGTCATGGACCTTTATAACGGCGAGATCATCGCCTTCGAGACCGCAAGGCGACCGCTCTTCAAGCTGGTGGAAAATATGCTCGCCAGAGCGCTGGACCGGCTCGACCAAACCCAACGCCCCATCCTACACTCCGATCAGGGATGGCAGTATCAGACGCCTGCCTACCAGCGCAGGCTCCAGGCACGAGGCATTGCCCAGAGCATGTCACGCAAAGGCAATTGCCTCGACAACGCACCTATCGAGAGCTTCTTCGCAACACTCAAATCCGAGCTCTTCTACCCCAATACCTTCGAGAACGTTCAGAGCCTCAAGGCCAGCATCGAGGATTACATCCACTACTACAATCATGATCGCATCAAACTGAAACTGAAAGGGCTGAGCCCTGTGCAATACAGAACCCAGCCCTTAAATCTGCCGGCACCTTAAACTGTCCAACTTTAAGGGGTCAGTTCACATCAGCGGGTATTCCTCATCGCTACTGAGATCCCGCCACAGGCCGTAGGCGCGAACAGGGCCACCGATATGGGCCCTCGCGCAGGCCTTGTTGCCCCAGCCGTGGACCTTGACGTTGGCTTCGGGGAACCCACCCTCGACCATCAGCTGTTTGAGGCCGGCGGGCGTCCATCTGTTGTAGTCGTGCGGTCTGGCGTGCACGCGAAACAGGAAGGGCGTCGCCACCATCGCCCAACCGCCGGGTCGGGTCATGGCGTGGATATTCTGCACCGCCGCCTGCGGACGCTGGACATGTTCCAGCACCTGGTCGGCGATGACGATCGAATACTGCTCGTCGGTGCGATCCTTGCAGATGTCGAAGGCGGGGAAATCAACCGAGCGGTAGTTGGAGCACATCGTACGCCAATAGCGGTTCC
This sequence comes from Mesorhizobium sp. M1066, assembly GCF_040318635.1. Classification (NCBI taxonomy): domain Bacteria; kingdom Pseudomonadati; phylum Pseudomonadota; class Alphaproteobacteria; order Hyphomicrobiales; family Phyllobacteriaceae; genus Mesorhizobium; species Mesorhizobium sp. M1066. Next base: position 84,905 of record NZ_JAMYMR010000026.1, on the reverse strand, counting down.
AGCCGGGCGAAATCTCGATCACGTCGGAGGATTTACGGTTGCTGGCTTCGAGAAAGAGGGTGAACGCCTCGATCTGGCGGATACGCAGCCAGTTGCGGGAATCGTAGCCAAGCAGCCGCTTTGCTGCCTGTTTGCCACGATTCTTCAGGGCGCCGGCAAGGCTCTCAGTCATAACGACCTCCAGCCCCCCGCCGTCCCTGCTGGTAGCCCGATGTTATGGGCAAAAGATGACAACGTAGCGCCGCCTCCGGCGGCGCGATCAGACAAATGTACGACCAGGGCTACTACGCACCGTGGAGCTTCCGTTCCCATTTCCCACTTAGGACAGTGGATGAGCAGACTACCCTCTGCTCAATAATCGCCGTTGTAGTACCTGTCGTCGCACGGTGCCGTGTAGATGCGGCCGCGGCGGTCCTGGTAGCGGCACATCTGTTCGCCGCGCCGTTGCGGCGTAGTGGCGGAGCCGACGACGGCGCCGAGCAGGGCGCCGCCGGCAGCGCCGATGAGCGTGCTTTCGGTGTTGCCGCCGATGGCCTGACCGACGAGGGCGCCGCCAGCGCCGCCGATCAGAGCGCCAGTTCCGGCCCGCTGCTGGCCTTCGGTCTGCGCGCACCCTGCCAGCGCAGCGGCCATCAATATGGCGGCAATGGCTTTGTGAAAGTTCATGTGAAGTCTCCCTTGAAGGCCTTATATCCCTATGGCTTGCCACCTGCGGCCGCAATGCGGCGGAACGGGGGCACGAGCCCTCACGGTAAAAGACATGGTTTCTCGGGTGTTGATAGAAGCCCTACCTGCTATTTTCCGGGCTGCTCGTCTTATGGCAACAAGTCTCATTCGATACAAAGTGTCGATCAACGTGTAACGGGATTTGAAGCCTCACACCGCTAGGGTTGGCGGTTCCAGCGGACGTTCAATCTGCCTTTGTAAGCGCTGAATGGTGGAACAGGCGCACACGGTCCTTCGGCCTGCTGTAGACGCACAACGCGTGCGCGCAGCTCAATACTGCGAATGTCCACTGACCACCAGAGCTATTCGATCGGCAATCAGAAGGGTGCAATCCGTGAATTCGCGGATGCGATGAACTACGACATCGTGGCCACATACGAGGACGCGGGTCGCAGCGGCTTGAACCTTGAAGGCCGCGCCGGCCTGCAACGGCTATTGGCGGATGTCGAAAAGAAGAACGCGGATTTTGAAATCGTCATCATCTACGCGTGAGCCGCTGGGGGCGATTCCCGAACCCCGATGAGAGTGCGTCGTACGAGTACCGGAGTGCGAATTGAATGCTGTGGCGAACAGTTTGCAAACGATGGCATTCAGGTGAGCGGAACGTGCCTGAGGCTGAAGTTGGTCGGGTCCTTCGAAGCCGACACGTTCGGCTATGCTCAAACCGCGCGGGTTAAAGATCAACCGAAACCGCGCCTTGAGGGTGGCTGCAGCATGCCAGGACATAGCCGGCCGACTTCTCTTCAGGGGACAGCCCGCCGAGATCCTCCATGGCGACTTCGCCGGACAGCTTGGCAATGCGGCATGTGCCGCAAACTCCCTGCTGGCAGGCGGTTGGGACGTAGACGCCACATTGGCGTGCCGCCTCCAGCAGCGTCTCTCCGGACAAGCAGTTATGCACGATCCCGGAGCGGACGAAACGGACCGAAGATGGTATTGTCGAGGCCGGTTCCAACTGAGGGCTGCTGACGCCGCCGAAGCTCTCCTGGTGGTACCGCGACGGAGCCACGCCAATCGCATCCAGGCAGGCACGTGCGGCTTTCATGTACGCTTCAGGGCCGCAGGCAAAGATAGTGCGGTTGTGGAGATCGGGAATGAGGGTCAGCAGCAGCTGACTGTCTATTCTGCCAGTCGGCCCCCTCCAGGTGGGATCTTCCTGGCTACAAACGCACGTTACTTTTACGTTGGGAAAGCGAGAGGCAAGTGCGTCCAATTCCCGTCGAAAGATTATGTCACCAGGCGTTCTGGCACTATGAACGAATGAGATATCCTGGTCGGCCGCGCGGTCGGTAAGCGCACGCAGCATGGACATCACCGGCGTTATCCCGCTGCCGCCCGAAAGGAAGAGCGGCTTTTCATATGGCAGGTCATCGAGATTGAATGAGCCGAGCGGCCCTTCGATCTCGATCTCGTCGCCCGCCCCCAAATTGTCGTGGAGCCAATTCGAAACCAGGCCGCCCGGTGTTCGCTTCACCGTGATCTGCAGGTCGAGCGGTCGCGTCGGTGGTGACGAAACAGAGTAGGAGCGCGTCACCGCGGCACCCTCGATCTTGAGGTGCACGAGCACATACTGGCCCGCGCTGAAGCAGAACATCCGATCCGTCGGGGATGTGAAAACGAAGGTTTTCACATCGGGCGTTTCCTCGATTACACGACGGCAGAGTACAAGCTGCGATGTGGTTTGTGCCCATTGCCGATGACGCCTCATCGGGAGGAGGTCGGGGGCCCCAAAGGAAACGTGTGCGTTCATCATTCATCTCGGTTTGAAGTCGAGCCAAGATGCCAGTTCCAGGCCCCCCGCAACAGAAGCATCCCTCCCAAGTTATGATCGATTATTTCGATTACATATCCAGTGACATCACGGCAACGTGAAGGGCGCGGATGCCCTTGCGGATTATCGGTTCGTGTTTGCGGCGCGCCAGGATGGCCGTGTGTACCGGCTGATGCAGCGTCGGAGCGCCTTCGACGATGAACGATGGGCGTTCGAGGGCGAACCTGCGCGCATCGTCACTTCTCATATAGCAGGTGCCGCCCGTGCGCCGTAGCATCATCTCCGCCAAGGTTTCCGATCCCATGGAAAGGCGACAGATCGCCAACTCGCCGAGCAATTCGGCATGGGCCTTCTCCAGCAGGACCGTATAGCCCGGACGAATGTAGGTTTCGGGATCGACCTCGGAGAGGGTTCTGGCCACCGTGGAAACCATCACATATTCCTCAACCATCAAATGCTCATAGGAGATTTCGGGTAGGTATCGCGGAGCGTAAAGCACTGCGATGTCGAGATTTCCCATGCTTAGGTCGCTGACCATCTGGTTTGAATAATCCGACTCGACATGGATCGACGATTTGGGAAGAGCCTGACACAGCGTCTCCACCCAACCCGGCAAAACCGAGCGGGTCATCCCGACCTGCGCGGCGACGCGCAAGGTGCCTTCGAAACGATTGAACGCCCGGACATCGTGGCGAGCCTGCGACCATGTGGACAGCAAGGATCTTGCATAAGCTTCGAACCGGCGCCCTGCGGCGGTCGGCTCCGCCCCGGCGCGTCCGCGCTGGAACAGTTCGGACCCGATTGCGCTCTCGAGGTTCTTAATGCGGGTGCTGATCGTCGACTGGGTCAACCCTAGCCGATCCGCGGTGCGATTGAAGTTTCTCGATTCGATAATGTCGAGAAAGGTCTCGATGTGATCAAGTTGCATGAAATCCTCAATCGAAAAACTCGATCATATTCCACGTATCATAAGCTTGATCAAACAATACTCAAGGCGGAAGCTCCACCAGATCAGCGGCCGACAGCGCCGCCGGGCAAGGTTACGGAGCGGAACAAGTGTTCATAGTCGACTGCGACTGTCATAATTACTGGTCAAGCGCCACTGTGTTGGAGCCCTATCTCTCCGGCTTGTGGAGAGACATGTTCATAGAGGGCGAAAAAACAGGTCCCGTTGGCGCTTTTCCGCATGGCCATCGGCCCTGGTTCCACCCGCAGGACTTCTCCCGCAAGGACATCCGTCCGAAAACGGAAGCCGACAACTATCTCATCATGAAAGAGAAGCACCTCGACAAATACAAAGTCGACGTGGCGATCCTGACCGGCGATGAGCCTATCGAGGCGTCGACCCTGGCTAACCCTTACTACGCCAGCGCTCTGGTCAGCGCCTACAACGATTATCAGATCGATCAGTGGTTGCCGAAAGACGATCGTTTCATGGGCTCGATCATCATCGCGCCACAGGATCCGAAGCTCGCCGCCGCCGAGATACGCCGCCTTGGCAGCCATCCACGCATGGTCCAGGTTCTCGCTTCCCAGGGTTCCGTCAAGCCGTACGGCGACCCGTTTTACCACCCGATCTACGAAGCCTGCGCGGAAGTAGGCTTGCCATTCGCCATACATCTGGGCGGGCATGGCGGCGTGAATTCAACCGCCATTGCGCCTGCCCCGACGACATTCTTCTGGGAGACACACGCCATTCTGCACATGTCGGCAATGTCGCACGTGGCAAGCATGATCGCCCATGGCGTCTTCGAGAAATGGCCGGACCTCTACTTCGTGATCATCGAGTGCGGCGTCGCCTGGGTTCCGTCGGTCCTTTGGCGCCTGGACGCCGACTACAAAGCGCTGCGCAAGGAGACGCCATGGCTGAAGATGCTGCCGTCTGAATATTGCCGGCGCAACATCCGCTTTTCCACGCAGCCGCTGGAGCAGCCTGAAAACATCCAACATCTCTGGTCCACGCTCGAAGCGATGGACGGCGAAAACACGCTGATGTTTGCATCGGACTATCCGCACTGGGATTACGACGATGCCAACACGCTGCAGATCCCTCCTGCTTGGAAGGGCAAGATCATGGGGCTGAACGCGCTGGAAGTCTACAAACGCATTCCCCGCGCGCAAGCCGCGAATGCCGCCTGAGGAAGCATAGGATGCCCGAGAAGACATATATCTGCCGCATCGACGAGATCGAAACAGGGTCTCCCTTCATCGCCAAGATCCGCAGCCTTTCGGTTGGGATTTTCCGCATCGGAGATTCATTCCACGCGCTGCTGAATGTCTGTCCGCACCGCGGCGCTCCGCTTTGCGAGGGGCCGCAATGCGGCACAACCGCGCCCGTTGAACAGGCGCAATTCATCTATCATCGCGAAAACGAGATCGTTCGATGCGCCTGGCACGGCTGGGAGTTCGACATCAAGTCAGGCGCGGCCTTGGTCGATCCGTCCGTTCGCGCGCGCACATTCCCAGTCACCGTTGAAGCCGGCGGCATCTATGTGACGGCCTGACAGGCGCAGATCGATTGGGATTGGAAATTCGAAAGAAAGGTGGTCGTCGCCAACCAGCAGATCTGTTCGCAGGTGCTTGACAAGAAATAACGCGGAGAACTCCGCAATGGGAGAGTCAAATGTCAGAATCTGAATACAAGCTTGGTATCGCGCAAAGCCTGATCGGGGGCGGCAAGGTTTCCCGCCGCGACTTCATTCATCTTGGGCTGGCCGCGGGCCTGACCGTTGCCGCCGCCGACCGGCTGTTCGTGAGCACGGCGCGGGCCGAACCGATGCAGGGCGGCTTCGCCAAGCTCGGCATGGCTCACGGCGCGACGACGGATTCGATCGATCCGGCCGGCTACCCCGACACGTTCACACAAACCGCATTTTCGGGCTCGCTGTCCAACAGCCTCACTGAGGTCGACGCCAAAGGCAATGTCCAACCGGACCTCGCCGAGAGCTTTGAATCTTCGGATGGGGCCAAAACCTGGGCCTTCAAGCTGCGCAAAGGCGCAACTTTCCACAACGGCAAGAATGTGACGGCGGACGACGTCGTGACTTCGCTGCGCTATCATATGGGCGAGGAAACCAAATCGGCGGCGAAGCCGCTGCTTGAGCCCGTCGCAAGCATCAAGGCGGATGGCCCGGAAACGGTTGTCTTTACGCTCAAGAGCGGCAACGCCGACTTCCCCTACATTATGAGTGACTACCATCTTGTCATCATGCCGGCCAAGGACGGCAAAGCGGATTGGGGGTCGGGCGTTCGCACCGGTGCTTTCGTGCTTGAGAATTTCCAGCCCGGAGTTTCGGCAAAACTCAAGCGCAATCCGAACTACTTCAAAAACGGCAAACCCTATCTCGACGAGGTGGAGTTCATCGCCATCACCGATCTCGCCGCTCGGATGGCCGCGCTATCGACAGGGGAGGTTGACTATATCGGCCGCGCCGACCTCAAGACCCTGGGCATGTTGAAACGCAATCCCAAGGTGGAGATCGTCGAGGTCACCGGCTATGGCCATTATACCTTGCCGATGAATGTCACGATGGCGCCGTTTGATAATCCGGACGTGCGAATGGCATTGAAATGGGCGATCAATCGCCAAGAAATCGTCGACAAGATCTTTCTCGGCCACGCCACCGTGGCTAACGACAACCCGATCGCGCCAGCGATCAAATTCGCCAAGGATCCGCAACCGCAACACAGCTTCGATCCGGAAAAAGCCAGGCACTACCTGAAAAAGGCCGGGATGGAGAACCTGAAGGTGGACCTCTCGGTGGCCGATGCCGCTTTTGCGGGGGCGGTGGACGCGGCTTCGCTCATTCGCGAAACGGCAGCCCAATGCGGCATCGACGTCAATGTCGTGCGTGAGGCCGAGGACGCTTATTGGGACAATGTCTGGCTGAAGAAACCCTGGTGCGCTTCCTATTGGAGCGGTCGGGCGACGGCCGACTGGATGTTCACGCAAGCCTTCGCCGCGGAGTCCAGCTGGAATGAAACGTTCTGGAAAAATCCCCACTTCAACGAATTGCTTGTCCAGGCGCGCGCCGAGACGGACGAGGCCAAACGAGCGGCGATGTATGCCGAGATGCAGCAGTTAACCCACGATGACGGCGGCAGCATCGTGCTGGTCTTCAACAATTTCGTCAGCGCCCAATCTAAAAAGCTCGCACACGGCGATGTGGCGCCCAACTGGGAAAACGATGGACTTAAAATGGCCGAACGCTGGTGGATCGCCACGGCATGAGATGGCGGGCCGGAGCCGCGATGGTTGTGAGACTCCGGCCGGCCGAGTGCAAAGGGAAACGTCACGCACATGAACCCCGTCGCAAGAACGGTCCTGCAGCGCCTGGGGCTCGGCCTCGTCACTTTGTTCATCGTGTCCATCATCATCTTCTCTGCGATCGCAATGCTTCCAGGCGACTTCGCCAAGGCCACGCTTGGGCAATCGGCGACGCCCGAAACGGTCGCCGCGTTCCAGCGGGAAATCGGCATCGATCGTCCGCCTGTCGAGCGCTACTTCGCTTGGGTCGCCCAGATGCTCCATGGTGATTTCGGCTCTTCGTTTGCGAGCCGCACCGGATATCGGCGTACCGTGGCCGAGATCATCGCACCACGCCTCTACAACACGATGTTCCTTGCAGCGGTGACTGCGCTGATAGCTGTTCCTCTGGCCTTGGGGCTTGGCATACTGGCTGCGCTGTACCGCAACGGCTGGTTCGACCGGCTGGTGAATGTCGCGACGCTCACGACCATTTCATTCCCGGAATTTTTCGTCGCCTATATGCTCGCCTACCTAGTGATCTCGCGCGACACGTTCATCGGATCCGATTTCGCTCAAACGCTGCCTTATTGGCTCACTGTCTCGCTGAACTGGGCGCTCAATGCGGTTCCCAAGTTTCCGACATTGTCGAATGTGAACGACCAGACGCCGTTTTGGGAGCATGTCTGGAAAGTGGCCCTGCCGACAATCACCCTTACGCTCGTAATCGTGGCCCACATGATGCGCATGACCCGAGCGGCCATCATCAACATGCTGGCAAGCCCGTACATCGATATGGCGCGCCTCAAGGGAATGTCCCCGATGGTGATCGTGCTGAGGCATGCCCTGCCCAATGCCTGGGCTCCGATCGTCACTGTGGTGGCGTTCAATCTGGCGTATCTTATCGTCGGAGTGGTCGTGGTCGAGGTCGTGTTCGTCTACCCCGGCATCGGCCAGCTGATGGTCGACGCGGTGAAATCCAGGGATGTTCCGGTTGTCCAGGCCTGTGCCCTGATTTTTGCCGCGACATACATCCTTCTCAACTTGTTAGCCGATATTATTTCCATCGCCACCAATCCCAGGCTCTTGCACCCACGATGACCAGATCCGAATCCGTCGCGGCGGTTCAGAGGCTGAGGCGCTCGCGTGCCACCCGGGCGAAAACTGCGCTGAAGAAGGCACCGTTCAGTGCATGGTTCGGCATCGTCGTGATCCTCGGCTACGTCTTTGTTGCGGCCTTCGCGCACTGGATAGCCCCGTATGGCGAGACGCAGGTTTTCAGCGAAGCCTTCGCGCCGTGGAGCCAGGAGTTCAAATTGGGAACAGATCAGCTCGGCCGCGACATGCTCACCCGCTTGATCTACGGTGCCCGCAACACCATCGCTATCGCGGTCGCGACCACGTTGCTGTCCTTCGCGGTAGGCGTCTCGCTCGGCCTCCTTGCCGCATTGTACAGGGGGTGGCTCGACCAGATCTTGTCGCGTGCGGTGGACGTGCTGATGTCTATCCCTAGTCTGATCTTCGCGCTGGTGCTGCTGTCGATCTTCGGCTCGTCGATCACCAGCCTGATTGTCATCATTGCGCTTCTCGATTCCACCCGGGTTTTTCGTCTTTCTCGCGCCGTGGGGCTTAACGTGGCCGTGATGGAATATGTCGAGGTGGCGCGATTGCGCGGCGAGGGACCGAAATGGATCATCGCCAAGGAAATTCTTCCCAATGTCATGCCGCCACTGGTCGCCGAGTTCGGCTTGCGATTCTGCTTCGTGTTCCTGACAGTCGCGGCGCTGTCGTTTCTCGGCGTCGGTATTCAGCCCCCGACGGCCGATTGGGGATCAATGGTGCGCGAGAACGCGACACTGATCACCTATGGCGATGTCACGCCGCTACTTCCGGCCGGCGCGATTGCTCTCCTTACCGTGTCCGTGAATTTCGTTGTGGACTGGTTCCTGCACGCAACAAGCGGGTTGCGGGATGAAAAGTAGCGGCCCAGGCCCACGCGAAAAAGGAAAGGATCTGCTTCAAATCCGCAATCTGCATGTGGAGGGGTTCTCGGATGAGCGGTGGCATCCCATTGTCCACGGGGTCGATCTGACGCTGAAGCGGGGCCAGGTTCTTGGGCTGATCGGAGAGTCAGGCGCCGGCAAGTCCACCATTGGCCTTGCCGCGATGGGTTATGCCAAGCCGGGCTGCCGGATCACGCAAGGCTCGGTCCTGTTCGACGGGATTGATCTTCTGGCAGTCAATGAAAAAGGGCGCCGTCGCCTCAGGGGCTCCCGCATTGCCTATGTCGCGCAAAGCGCGGCTGCCTCTTTCAATCCGGCACATCGGCTCTTGGAACAAACCGTCGAAACCGCGGTGGCGCATGGAATTGCCGGCCGGGAAGAGGCGAACCGGAGCGCCGTCGATCTTTATCGACGCCTTCAACTCCCAGAACCGGAGACCATAGGCTTTCGCTATCCTCATCAGGTCTCCGGGGGGCAGTTGCAACGGGCAATGACAGCGATGGCAATGGCTTGTCGTCCGGACCTTATAATATTCGACGAGCCAACAACGGCGCTCGACGTAACCACGCAGGTTGAAGTTTTAGCTTCCATTCGCAACATCGTGGAGGAATTCAGCACCGCTGCAATCTACGTGACGCATGACCTGGCGGTGGTGGCGCAAATGGCGGATCGCATCATGGTTCTGCGCCACGGACGAACCGTGGAGGAGGCTGACACGCGCCAGATGCTGGCCTCGCCCAGCCAGGAATATACAAAAACGCTCTGGGCCGTACGCAAGCTCGCCAAGCCCGAAGTTCCAGCCGATGACTATCTGCTGACGATAGACACCGTTACCGCGGCCTATGCAGGAAAGGTCAAGGTGCTCCAGGATGTCTCCATCAAGGTTCCGCGCGGAAGAACTGTGGCTGTGGTCGGCGAATCCGGTTCGGGGAAATCGACGCTCGCTCGAGTCGTCACCGGCCTTTTGCCGCCAATTTCAGGTTCGATTTCTTTTGCCGGCCAGCTTCTTTCCACGAGCCTGAAGACGCGGCCGAAGGAGGTCCTGCGCCGCATACAGATGATTTATCAAATGCCCGACAACGCCCTGAATCCGCGCCAAACGGTCGAAGAAGTCATAGCTCGGCCGCTCGAATTCTACCTCGGCCTCAAGGGCGCGCGGAAGGATCGCCGGATCGGCGAACTTATGCACATGGTCGAGATGAGCGAAGATTTTCTGGAACGCCTGCCTGGCGAGCTGTCGGGTGGCCAAAAACAGCGCGTCTGCATTGCTCGGGCGTTGGCTGCCGATCCGGAGCTTATCATCTGCGACGAGATCACGTCCGCGCTCGACCAGATTGTGCAAGAGGAAATTCTCAAGCTTCTCATACGTCTCCAACGTGAACTCGGAATGAGCTACATCTTCATTACCCATGACATTGCTACCGTGCGCGCGATAGCCGACGAAATCGTCGTGATGCACCGCGGCAAAGTCGTCGAGCAGGGATTGAAGAGCGAAGTTCTCACGCCACCGCACGCGGCCTATACCGAACGGCTTTTGTCCTCTGTTCCGGAAATGAATCCGGACTGGCTGACAAGGCTGCTGGCCAGCCGGAAGATCTGACGGTGCGCTCACGGTGTTTGGCTCCCGCCCCCGTCCACTCGCTCCAGTGATATTCGTCGATCTAAGTTGCCCGCAAATGCGTCATCGCCCAAGCCGTCAGCCGCCAGGGTTGGATAGCACTTGCGCTGGTGGTGTTCGCCACATGGCGGTCGGCATGACAATCCTGCAGCTGCAAGGACAGGCGCTCGGGCTGGAAGTACCGTCCGAGCTGCTGTCGGCCCTGCCCTGTCTGGCCACAATCATCGTGCTGGTCCTCATCTCGCGAAACCACCAAATGCTTGTGCTGCACTTCCCAGCCTTGCTTGCAAAGCCCTTCCGCCCGGCGAGCTGAGCAACAGACGCTTGGAGTTTGTTTCGCGGGCTATTCCCTGTTGTAAGGTATGCCAAGCGCGACTGGCTGATGCGTGCGCGAGCGCAGACCGGCGAGCAGGACAGCGACGCCACATAGGGCAGTACGAGGAATATCTGGTGGGGAACAGGTATCCCCACCACTTGTACATGGATGCCCAACGCCTCCAGAAATGCGAAGATGAAGATCGCGCCGACACCCGCAACGGCATCCAGTTGCCGGCAATGATCGCGACGACCACCAGCCAGCCTCGCCCGGCAATAAGGTCGGGAACGAATTTGTCCGAATAGCCGAGCATCAGAAAGCACCGCCGAAGCCGGACATCATGCTGCCGAACATGATCGCGAGGCACTGCCTCAGGCCGACATTCAGTCCCTTCACGTCGAGTGCCTTCGGGCTTTCGCCGACACAGCGCACTTCAAGACCGAATTTGGTTCTGTAGAGGAAGAACCAGACCAGGAAGGGCGGGATGGGGCTGGTATAGGTCAGCAGGCGCTCCGAAAACAGCACCGGCCTCAGGACCGGAATGTCCGACAGATAGGGATTGGACCTGGTAAAGCCCCTGAGGGTCGGCGGCTGATCGGCGGCCACATAGGCCTGGAACCAGAACAGTGTGACGCCGACGCGAGAAGATTGAGGGCCAATCCGGCGACGAACTGCTCGGCCTTCAACATGATCGTCCCCGATGACCTGATCTCGCTCGAATGAAAACCGCGGGAGCGCGACCGTATCTTCTTTGATCATTGCCTGATGAACATGCCCGTGTAGGTCTGGCCGGCGAGCGTATGGGTTCCTGTCAGCGTACCGTCGGGCATCATCATAAAACTGACGTCCGCGCCATTCGGGAGGCGCCCCAGCTTCAACGTAGTCCCTACAATTTTTCCCTCGCCTGCGGCCTCTCCCGGGTTGTTATCGCCCAGAATTCCCCACGCGTAAGTTACGGTCACCTTTCCGTTCGAGGAAACAGATTGAACAGCCAGTTTACCTTCATATGTGCCTTCCAATCGTCCGGCCCAATTGCCCGAAAAAGCAGCGTACTTTGTTGGAACGCCCTTTGAAGGAGGAGTGATTGTCACGGATTGATCCATGATTGCCGGGCTAGGCGGAACAACGGTAGGATCCAAGGCGGGTCGGGAGGGAATGGTAGCAGGTTCGATAGCGGCGGGTTGCGGCGGTTCAGGAGCCGATTGGCACGCGGCTAGGGCAAGTACCGCGAAGGGCATGATAAGGTTCCGCATCAACTTCTCCACATCGCTCTCCGACGGGACGCATCCGAAAGCCCACTGAAGGCAGTAAGTTCCATTCCCCAGAGGCCGGATCTTTGGAGACGCCTGGTAGACCGAAGAGTGGCCATAATAAATAGCCGCTCGTCAACCGTGTAGCGACATTGCGCGGACGGACCTCAGGTGGCTTGTTGGTGAGGCGCACTGCGCTTGATCTAGTGTTTGGTATCTGGCTCTGAAACAGCTTGGTCCGGGCGTTGGGGACTGGCGAACAAGCTGTCATGACGGCCTTCCTGGAAAATCTGACCGGCGTCCATGTAGGTCGCGCGTTCGGCAACGGCACGCGCAAAGCCAGATTTCTCCCTGCAGGTAAGACGCCTTTTGCCCGAGTCCGGCCGGTCGCATCAGCCCCGCGGGCGGCGCGGGCGGCACGGCGAAGGGCATGCCGTCCGTACGGCTATGACGATGGCCGACAAGATCGTCGTCATGGACAACGGCAGAATGGATTCGCAAGGCCTGTCGGTGATCGAGACAGCAGAAGGGGTCAGCCTGCCGGTGTTGCCTGTCGTCACATGGGAGCCCGAACTCGATTTAGGCGGGTGGTTCCCAGCTTTCTATCCGGTGCCGGCCTGATGGACCCGGATGGTACCAGCGAAGTTGCGTCCCTATATCCACAAATGAAGACAGGCTCCTCGAAACCGGAGCTGTTGGGTCCCTCCCGTTCCAGAGCCAGATTGTCATGACGTCACCTGCGACCGCTGAACAACCCCAAGCGATTCAGATGCGGCTTCCCGTCCTCAGCAACAGCTATGCGCAACTGCCGGAGCGATTCTTCGCGCAGACAGATCCGAAGCCGGTGTCCGAACCCCGGCTGATCCGGTTCAACAGGCCCCTTGCCAAGGAACTCGGGCTCGATGCCGACCAGCTTACCAGCCCGGACGGAGTGGATATGCTCGCTGGCGACAGATTTCCGGCAGGCTTGCAAGCAATCGCCCTGGCCTATGCAGGTCACCAGTTCGGAAACTTCGTGCCTCAGCTCGGCGACGGGCGCGCTCTGCTGCTTGGCGAAGTGGTGGACGTCAACGGCATTCGCCGTGACATCCAGCTGAAGGGATCGGGACCGACGCGGTTTTCGCGCAACGGCGACGGCCGCGCAGCCCTCGGCCCGGTCCTGCGCGAGTACGTCGTCAGCGAAGCAATGGCCGCGCTGGGCATTCCGACGACGCGAGGCCTGGCGGCAGTGCTCACCGGGGACCCGGTCTATCGCGAGGTCCGGCTGCCCGGCGCTGTTTTGACAAGAGTGGCGGCCAGCCATATCCGGATAGGCACCTTCCAATATTTCGCTGCGCGCCACGACACCGCGGGTCTCAAGATCCTCGCCGACTATGCCATTCAGCGCCACTTCCCGCTGCTGGCGGGGCAAGCGCGGCCGTACCGCGCTTTGCTGGAGGCCGTTGTCGCTGCACAGGCCGATCTGGTGGCGCGCTGGATGCTGGTCGGCTTCATCCATGGCGTCATGAACACCGACAACATGGCGATCTCGGGCGAAACGATCGACTATGGCCCATGCGCCTTCATGGACGTCTATGACCCGAGCGCGGTGTTCAGTTCGATCGACCGCGTCGGCCGCTATGCCTATGCCAACCAGCCCCATGTCGCGACATGGAACCTTGCACGCTTTGCCGAGACTCTGCTGCCGCTCATGAGCACGGACGAGAATGAAGCCGTCTCTGAAGCCGAAGAGGTGCTTGGGTCTTTCCAGTCCTCCTATGAGACTGTGTTGCAGCGCGGCTTCCGCAGAAAGCTCGGATTGCTGACCGAGGCGGAAGGCGACTTGCAACTCGCTGCCGATTTTCTGGATGTACTAGCTCGCGGCGAAGCGGACTTTACGCTCGGCTTTCGGCGTCTGGGCGAGGACCTCGACGCTGCGGACGGCCAAGGCACGGCGCGGCAGTTGTTTCAGGATCCAGGCGCATTCGATGTCTGGTCGGCGCGGTGGCGCGAGCGCATCGCAAGCGAAGCAGCCGACACGGCCACGCGCCGGGCCGCCATGCATGCCGCCAATCCCAAATTCATCCCTCGCAACCATCGAATCGAGGCGATGATCAAGGCGGCGCTGGGTGGCGACTTCGAACCTTTCGAGGAGATTCTGAGGGTCATCAGCCGGCCCTTCGATGAGCAGCCGGGGATGGAGCGCTACGCGGACCCGCCACGCCCGGATGAACGCGTCCTACAGACATTCTGCGGTACATGAGAATTGATGATGGCTGTCTAACATGTGCAAATGCGGAAGACCCTTTGGCAAGCTATCGTCACGACGACATAGAGGGTCTGACCTATGACGAAGCGGATCGACTGCGACGTGGACCTTCTTCGCGCACACTGTCGGGTTGCCGGCTGTACCCCCACCACCCGTGCTGAGAGTTCCACCGTTGCACCGGCATCAGGACCATATGAGCATCGGCGGCGGTGCTGGGAGACTGGGCTTGAGCGTGAAAGCGTCCTGAATACAGCGGTGCCGCAATCTCACTGCAATCAGAGAACGCCCTCCGGAACCAGTTGCCCCTCATCGAGTTGCTATCCTGCCTCGTTTTGAGCGCGAATGGGAGAACATAGGATGGCAACCGCTAAGAAGGCTTCACCGAAGGGCCTGAACGAACTTTTCCACGACACGTTGAAGGACATCTATTTCGCCGAAAAGAAGATTCTTGCGACGCTGCCGAAAATGGCGAAGGCCGCTCGAAGCCCGGGTTTGAAGGCGGCGTTCGAAAAGCACCGCGACGAAACGAAGGAACACGTTGCCCGCCTCGAAGAGGTTTTCGAGGTGATCGGCAAGAAGCCGCAGGGTAAGACGTGTGCAGCTATTGTGGGCATCACCGAGGAAGGTGCCGAGATCATGGAAGAATATAAGGGGGCACCTGCCCTGGACGCCGGCCTGCTGGCTGCGGCCCAGGCTGTGGAGCACTACGAAATCTCACGCTATGGCACACTGAAGACCTGGGCCTCCGAACTCGGGCTTGAAGAAGCGGTTTCTCTCCTCAATTTAACGCTTGGAGAGGAGAAAGCGACTGACGAGGCGCTGACACAACTCGCTGAATCGGCTGTCAACATGGCGGCCGAAAACGCGTAGTAGTCCGCATTAGGCGAAGTCTGGCACTGCATGCATCTCAACGGGAAGTATCAATGGGCTATCTAAGTACGCTCGTTTCAAGAGTGCTAGGCAAGAAGTCCGGTCCAGCGGGTAACGGCGATATGCGCAAAGCGACTGGCGCGGGTCCGGCAATAGCGGCGCATTCGAAAGACGCGAGGACAACCGCGCCGACCGGCCAGAACCGATCGGCGGCAAGAAAAGGCAAATGACCGAGTCGCAGGATACGTCGTCACTGGCCGGCCAACAATCTGACCTTGGATAGCCATTCCGGCCAACCTTTGACGCCGGCCGTTGAGACGACTTCTAACCTGTGACATGCGTGACTTGCAACATGAGGGCCGAAGTATAAGCTGCCCCTCTCGATAGTCTACATGCTGATCAGTTGAACTGCCCGGCAAGCGTGAGTGCTCGGCTTCGGGCAGCCCAGATCGCGGATGAAGCCTTGCCAGGCTGCGGTCACAGGGATGGATGGCCCATACCAATCAGGCCTTCGCTGATCATCGCTGCCGGAAGCTTCGGAACAGCGGCACTGGCATCAAGCCCAGTTTCGCTCGGCAAATCCATCCTCCCCAGCTAAGCCGTTCTAAAGCGCGCAGCCAAGCGCTCCCGCTTTGCGACTTGGCACGACACCGCGCCCTTACTGATCGTCTCAGCAACCCGGTATGCCGCTCTCCTGAAAAGCTACTGCATCCAATTGCGCAGGTCGCAGAGGCTCGCAATTAACTATGTTAACAACCCATTTCAGATTTCGTCGAATGCCGCGGTTGCTGTTCCGTCCGGGACGGACGTGGCAAACACGTTGACCAACCAGAGGCATCTGAACCTCTCAGGCTGCTTAGACCAATGCCATTGGTAGGTAGCGGATAATGATCTCGTCCTGCCGGAAACGGCGCTCCAACTCCGCTCGGCGCCTTCGCCAATCGGGCAGATCGACTTCTGCCGTCATCACCTCGAAGATGACGATCTCGTCCATGTCGGACTCTTTTCCCTGCCTCCACACCCCTTCCGCGGGCGCCCGAAGATACGCAGTGACACCTTCGAAGGTATCGGCGAGTTCTTGCTTCAGACGCTCGAAGTCTTCCTTGGCGAAGGGCTCTCCCGCGTTGTCGGAACGAGGAAGCAGGATTTGGACAAGGTGCATGCGGCCACCTCCAAGATTTTTAAACGGCGCGACATTCACGATGTTCCATCAGCCGCCGCATTGCACGGGGCGAGGCGCAAACCTGCCCGGGATAGTTGGAAATCGCGTTCGGATTCGTTGGACTGGTGGCTCGCACCTGGGCACTGTTCTCGGCGACGGACCGGGCGGCCCCCCGATCAGCGTCGTCCAAAGTGACACGAACGGCGCTCCAAGACCGCCTTCCGGCCGCGGCTGCAAGTCTATCGTGTCACCATCACCGTGCATCTGGTCTCGATTCCAATCATTCGTTTATCCGGGTTTTTGGCGGCAGCCTCTTGCGTGAGGCTGGCCTTATCCTTGCGAGGGCCAGGCTGCGTCGCGAGATGATTTGGCGCTATGGATTTCCCTTCGGATTTTCTTTGCCCTGGCGAAACATGCCAGGGAGTTAGGTCCCCTCACCTGCGCCGAAGCACGCGCCGGATATTCCACCGATACGCGATCACGAGCCATGCCGCGGCACTGTAAACCGTTGTGGCGCGAATTTCCTCGCCACCCCAGAACCTCATGAGCAGCCTTGTGCTTTCAGAGACCGGACCATACCCACGACAATAGGATCATACGGTTCCTTTTCCGATTGCCTATAGTTCATTGTGAAAAGTGCGGCCCGCTCGTCGCACACCATAATTGCGCGGACATAGCGAATCTCCCCATTCTTGACACCGGAGTAGCTCGCCCATGCGGGGGCTATGCGCCGATAGGTCAGTCGCCAACCGGCCTTTTCGTCCTCGATCATGCGATGCTCGATCTCGGCGCGAAAACTGGCTTTGCCCAGTCGCGCGCCCCAAACGACCAGAAACGCATCCCTTGGGCCCCGAAAGGCCGCCCCCTGATGCGAATGCTGCGTCAGGGCGAAGCCTGGAGGGATATCGAATGTGAAGCCAAGCTGCGGATCCCGAAGGGCTTCCAGGCTTCGGCCTGAAGCCACCTCGTGCAGATGAGGAAGGCTGTAAGGCCTAGAAGTAAGCGTCGCATTGTTTTGATTTAGCGTCGGCTGACAAGGGGTCCAGACCGAAAGAGGATCCGAGACATTAATATGCAGAAATATGCAGTTCGAAGCTGGAGCGCGAGCGCGAACGGAGGGATAAGCGATCTTGCCGGCGACTTCGATGTTAGCGGAGTCGAGACTCAGAGCAAGCTTCGGGGGCTATTGCTATGTTGATCTCGTCGGTCTTTTGGCCATATCTCTTGATATAGCGACCGGCCCAGAGATATCCGCCCAAGATGGCCACGCACCGCTCCAGGATTCCGCCGCAGCGCGGCTTCCGCTCGCCAAACCGAGCTTGAAAGCCAGGCCCGGCGGAACTTCAACGACCAGAGGCGGCCCGGGCAGGGCCACAAAAGCTCCTCCACCACAACAATTTAGCGCATCAATCCCGCCGCGCGCAGCGCATCTTCGATGACCTTGGAAATCCCGCTCGCCGGGCCACGCGCTTTGGCTCGCTCCGGCGTGGGATCGATACGGACCGCCCGCGGTTTTTCCATTGGTGCAAGGAACTGCAACGCGGCGGCTGAAGCGACGTCGGCTTTGCCTTTGCGTCGCACAACGGGCTTCATCAATTCCCAGAAGCGGGCGATGTGGCGTGTCGAGGAAATCCCAACATCCAGCATGAAAGGCCCTGCTTTGCCGAGACCATCGCCGCCGCCAGTTTGCAGTGGCGTTCCATGCCCCATCCCGGCAATGGTGAACGTCTCGACCACGTCGCGCCCTTTGCTGTCGGACCAGATCTTCCGCGTCTGGCCGTCTATCTTCTCTATGCGTGTTGGCTTTTCGCTGAGGTTGTGCACGCTTTGCCACTGCGCCAGCACCGCGTCCGCATTCGCTGGCACGACGGTCGTGTCGGCCGAGCCCTGCCACAGCGAAAGCCGCGGCCACGGGCCGTTGTGCGGCGAGGCTGCCCGCAACAGGCGCTGGAGGTCGGTTCGGGACGGACCGCCATGGCCGCGCATGCGGGCGAAGGCTTCGGGGATGGTCGAGGCAGTGCCATAGGCAAGCCCGGCAATGATGGCGCCGCCGGCAAACAGTTCGGGATAGTTTGCCAGCATCACCGCCGCCATGGCGCCCCCTGCGGACAGACCTGTGATAAAGATCCTCTTGCGATCAATACCATGCGTAACGACTACCGCCTCGATCATCTGGCGGATGGAAAGTGCCTCGCCGCTGTCGCGGCTGATATCGCCTGGCACAAACCAGTTGAAGCAAAGATTGGCGTTGTTGGCGCGCTGCTGCTCGGGGAAAAGCACGGCAAAATCATGCTTGGCGGCGAGCTCGGTCCAGCCGGAGCCATGATCATAGCTGGCCGCATTCTGGGTGCAGCCATGCAGCACAACGACCAGCGCCGCCTGCCGGATTAGATTCTCCGGAAGATAAAACCACGCACGCAAGGCCCCAGGATTGGACCCGAACCCTGTGATTTCGGACAACTGAGCGTCCTTCCGGCCCCCGGATCCGGCTGGCCGCGCGCTCAGGCGAGCGATCGTGTCGGATATACTTGGCAAATCAGTGTCCTTGCGCGCCGGAATGGCACAGTCGTGCACAACGCACATGCAACCATATGGTTGCTGCAATGCACAATACGAGCCGCCTCTTGCGGGAACCTTGTTGATGTATTGCCACGCTCAATGCGCGCTCTGTGCCTTCGTACCCCGAACCCAAGCAAAACGGCCAGCAGGCAGACGGGCGAAACGGCTATCGCCCTTCACCTTTGAGACCGGCCCCGCACGTGAGTCCGCCAGCTTGAAGCAGGGGTGCATCTATCCGGTCATTCTCGGCTGCTGGCCGGCAATCATCTCTCTGATAACCCGGACCACCTCTGCAGATTCGGCGGGCTTCATCACTGTGACGCCGAATGAGAATGCTTCGTGGCTCTCCTCGACACCTAGGCCGGAATAGACGACGAAAGGAACAGCCCGGCCAGCCAAGGTTTTTGCCGCTTCAACGCTCTCGCCGTCCGACAGCCTTACGTCCAGGACCGCGGCGGCGGGAGTATGGTCCGCGAGAAAACGAGCCGCCCCGAAACATGACGTTGCCAATGCCACGGCGAAGCCCGCCTCCGAAAGAGCGGACTCCACATCCAGTGCTATCAAGGCTTCGTCGTCGACGACGAGGACCAAGGGTTTATCCATGTGAGTACGATTGCACGTTTGTAGATCAAACACGAGTCGAGCCTACGTCCAGCTAGGATCAAGTTCGCGTGCGGCGACGGGTGGAGATATCTGACGGGCATATTGCGAGGCGCATCCAGGGGAACCAATCGTCCCAAGCCGCATTACGCTTGGTTGGACAACAAAATGGGGTGCGGGATGCATGAAGTACCACAGGCGACCGTTGTCGCCTTCAAGAACCCGGAAACGACCGGTCGGGATCGCCGGAACTTCGACTACCAGGATTTCTTCGAGAACGGCGCCGTTGCCCTCCATCTGGTAAGCGCAGACGGCGTCATTCTGCACGCCAACCAGGCCGAGCTCGACCTTCTCGGCTATCCTGCGGAGATGTATATCGGCCGCCACATTGCGGAGTTCTATCCCGACCGGGAGGTGATCGAGGACATTTTGGGGCGCCTTACCCTCGGCGAGAAGATCACAAGATATCCGGCGCGATTGAGCGCCCGCGATGGATCAATCAAGCACGTCGAAATTACGTCGAGCGGCCATTTCCAGGATGGTGAACTGATCAACACAAGGTGCTTCACCGTTGATGTGACCGACCTCGAGCGGGCGCGGACAGAGCTGAGGCGGCAGGACAGCACCTATCACCAGGTCCTCGACAGCCTTCCGGTTGCCATCTACACGACCGACCCGGACGGGATCATCACCTACTACAACCGAGCCGCCGCCGAGATGGCGGGCCGGGAGCCCGTGATCGGCAAGGATAAATGGTGCGTGACATTCAAGCTGTTCACGCCCGACGGCACGGAATTGCCGCACGACGAGTGCCCGATGGCGATCGCGCTCAAGGAAAACCGGCCTGTGCGCAACCAGCAGGCCATAGCACAACGTCCGGATGGGTCCTTCTTCCCGTTCCAGCCCTATCCCACACCGATCCGGGACGAAGCCGGCAATCTGATCGGTGCCGTCAACATGCTCTTCGACCTTACCGACCGCCAGCGCGCCGAGGAGGCCAGGCACCATTTGTCAGCCATCGTCGAGTCCTCGTTCGACGCGATCGTCAGCAAGGATCTGAACGCCGTTATCCAGACCTGGAATCGCGGTGCCGAACGGCTGTTCGGCTACACCGCCGAGGAAGCGGTAGGCCGGTCGGTGACGATGCTGATCCCGGATGATCACCAGGACGAGGAACCCCGCATCCTTGAACGCATACGCCGCGGCGAACCAGTCGATACATACGAAACGATCCGCCAGCGGAAGGATGGCAGCCTGGTTCCGGTCTCGCTGACGGTCTCGCCTGTCCGCAACGCAGCGGGGCATATCATCGGCGCATCGAAGATCGCCCGGGACATTACGTCGTCAAGGGAAAATGAGCATCGAATCCGCATGCTGATGCGGGAGGTCAACCATCGAGTCAAAAACCAGTATTCTGTTATTCTTTCGATGATCCGGGAGACCAACAAGCGCGCCGAAAACCACGCGGTGTTCGAACGGCAGGTGCGTGAGCGGATCATGGCCCTGTCTCGCTCGCACGATCTGCTTGTCGCAGAAGACTGGAAGGGCGTCACCCTTTTCGAACTGCTGCTGACGCAGGCCAAACCGTTTGGCAATGAACGGCGCATTTCCATGTCGGGACCATCCATTGTCCTCAGCCCCAACGCGGTGCAGTATTTCGGGATCGCCTTCCATGAACTCGCGACCAACTCGGCCAAATACGGCGTGCTTTCGGGAGATGTGGGCGCGATTTCAGTCCAATGGAACGCGACGGGTTCCGGTATCTCGAAGCTCTTCCGCCTCGTTTGGAGCGAAACAGACGGGCCGAAGGTCCAGACCGTCGGAAAGGGCGGCTTTGGAACAGTGGTGCTCAAGCGGGTTGCGCCTGAGGCGGTTGGAGGGAAGGCAAGCCTTGAGTACGGCCCGCACGGGATCAATTGGACGTTGGAAGCGCCGTTGGTTTCCGTGGAGGCATCTGTCGCCAGCGAGGCGTAGGCGCCTCACGGCCCAAGCCTCGGAGTCGGACACAGTGACGGAAGGTCGGTGTCGAACATCGAGCGACGCCTGTCGTCCTTGACATGGAAACTATACCCAACGCGGCCAGCGGCTTCGACTGTAAGGACCGGCATATCGCCACCGTGCTCGCCGGCATCAGCAACAAACCCGCTTCACCTCGCCAACAAAAGGAAGCCATCCTGCGCGACTATCTTCTCGCCATGCTGGAAACGCTCGACCGCGGCACACTGCGCAGTCTGAGCGACCGGACAATGCTGCTTTTGGGCTTCGCCGGAGGCTGCGCTGCTCCGAAAATCGTCGGCCTCGATGTTGCGCGCGATTAACCGGCGACGGTCGCCGCGAGACTGAATTTATTGCCGGACAAGGGCGTGCTGGTTACGCTGCGCGGCAAGACCAGGTGGCGTGAAGTGGAGGTCGCCTGTGGCTCATCTGATGCCACCTGCCCGGTCGTCGCCCTGCGGACTTGGCTGAAATTTGTCCGCATCGCCAATGGCCCATTGTTTCGCCGTGTTCCATGCTCGGCTCGTTCGCTTTGGCGAGGCCCGGGCAGACCAAATGCAGGATCCATTCTTTGAGCCGGTGATCATCGAGACGAAAAGACCAGGCGCTTATCGCACTTTGGTCAGCGTCTCCGAGGCCGCAATTTTTATGATGGACAGCTGGCCTGAGAACATGGCGAGCGCTACAGGGCGGCACTTCAAGCATGCATCGGCCGCCTCACCACCCCGCCGCAGGTTGAAGTCGCCCGCCAAGCTTTTCTCGCTGCCGCGAAAGAGGCCGGTTTGGTCGTTCTGGATGCCGAGCCTTTGGTGACGGCGACACGTCGCCCAGCAGATGCAAAGCGCAGAACCGGGCGCGGATCATGGCAGAAGGGAGCGACAACGGCAGACAACAAGTCGGAGCGAGGCGCCGCCGACCGTCGGCAGGTTGCTGGCGGTGAAGGCTCCGAGGTCAATTCCTTCGCCCCGCAAGACGGCATCAGCAAACATCAGGCCGAGGCTCTGATGAAGCGGGTCGGCACCGTGACAACTTATGGCGGCGCGCAGAAACTAAAGAAATGCCGCGGGCCGGGGATGGCGCTCGGACAATTCGTTTTGGTGGGAGACCAATTCAGTGAGCAAGTCAGCGTCGCGTCGCCTCAATCGGAGGGTCTTCAACTCAGACCGGCACGCATCCAGCCATCTCATCCATGGCGCTACGGGCAAAGCCGCCCTATCTGGCTACTCTGCAACTGACCGAACCGATGGGGCAGCCATGTGCAATGACTACGAGCAGCATATCGCCTGGGCTGAATATTGCAGAATGATGCAATCGCTGGCGCTCGCCATTCCCTCTCATCAAACTGAACTGGATTTGCCGCAGGCAGACGACATTCGCATCAGTGATCCCGCCCCGATCATGCGCGCCGCCGGCGAGACGATCGAGCTCACGCGCATGACCTTTGCCTTTCCACCCTCCGGGCCCAAAGGCGGGCCGGTCTTCAACTTTCGCTCGGACGGACGGAGTTTCGCCAACAGCAAGCGCTGCCTTATTCCGGCATCAGCTTTCTTCGAATTCACCGGAAAGAAGTCGCCAAAGGCGAAGCATCGCTTCACCCTCAACGGCGCCCCGTTCATGGCCATCGCCGGACTGTGGCGGGACGGCGAAGGCAACAAGCCGCCGACATTCGCAATGCTGACGACTGGACCCGGGCCGGATGTGGCGCCTATCCACAATCGCCAGATTGTGGTGCTGAGCCCGGAGGATTGGGCGGCATGGATCTATCTCACGAAACCCGAGGTGGAGCTGTTGAAGGCCCTGCCGGCCGGCTCGTTGGCGGTAGAAACGGTGCGACAAGGAAGCGACTAGCTCAGATGCCGGTGCGTTTTGCGGGAACCCGGAAGATTCTTGGCGGCATCGCTGCGGCTATTGTGACGCGTCGAGATCGCGGCTCTCGCCAAAGCATGAGCACCTCGTTGTCACTGATTGCCGAGTGGCCACTTCAGCCATCAGCGACGCTTGGCTCGTCGGTGCGCACGAAAGGTATCGAGCGTGAAATACGGGCCCGCCTGCCATGGGCGGTGAGGAAGTACATCAAAGCCGAGACTGGTCGCATGACATTGCGGATGCGCGAAGACGATGCCGAAGAGTTCGAGGCCGCCTGGAACAAGATCGCCAAGATGTTGGAAACCATCGAAGTACTCCCGGTCCTGCCGCGCGAGGCCGAGGACATCCTCGCGATCTCTTCGCGTGAGCGCCACAAGTGGCTGAAAGACGGACGGCTGCAAAGCATTGGCACCCGCACCGTAAAGATGCGCGGTCGATCCAAGGCCGTCACCTTCCACGTCTTCGATCCCAAGCACATCGAGGACATCCTTGATCGTGATCTGCCAAGCCTTTGGCGCGAAGAGGACGCGCAGCACGTTACAGAGAACAGGCGACGCGGTGCCGGCAAGGCTGCCCTCACGCGGGCGGGAAAGGGTGGCGAGAAGGTTCGCGGTGCCGCGAATAACCCCAGAGATGACGCTCCCGGGCCTAAGTTGAAGGGCTGGGACGCGTTCGACGACGAGGGCCTGCTCCGTTAGATCATCTTGAACGAGCGGTGAACCGTTCGGCAAAGACAGTGGGTGTCGGCTTACCCGGAAGGCCGGCTTCTGAGCAGACTTCGCAAGCAAGCTGCCGGCAGTATCAATCCTGGTTTTGAGCGCTACAGCAGCACAGGATACCGGAAACGCTAAGAAGCGTCAGGATTGCCGAAACCCAGGCGTTAGTGGATGCTCCGTACCCAGAGGAGTGCCCCATGATCGACGTCACAAAACACTACGGCAGCGACGGGATCGTTGAGCGCATACTGGCCGCGATCCCCGACCCAAAACCCGATGGCCTCAGTGCCGCGCAATTCTATCCGTTCGACCAGCTTCACGGCCGCGAGCTCATCGCCACGCGAGACCATGGAGCTCGTCTTGCCCCCTCGCCCACCGACCGGATCCTCGATATCGGCAGCGGCATTGGCGGCCCGGCGCGCTTCCTGGCCGCCACCTATGGCTGCCAGGTCGACGGCGTCGACCTCACACCAGCCTTTGTCGAGGCATCCGGCCGACTGACCACGCTCAGCGGCCTTGGCGACAAGGTTCGATTCCACGAAGCCGACGCGGCGAAACTGCCCTTTGCCGACAACACATTCGACGCCGCAATCTGCTTCTATGTCGGCATGAACATCGCCGACAAGGCCGCCGCCATCGGGCAGGCTTTTCGCGTTCTGAAGTCGGGCGGCAAACTGATCTGGACCGAAGCCGTGCTGGCTGCCGGCGAGCCAAATTACCCCTTGCCTTGGGCGGTTGCGCCGGAAACCAGCCACCTTGTTGACCGGGATACCCTGAAGACCCTGTTGGCGGACGCGGGCTTCCATATTGACGAAGTCATCGACGAGACCGGCGAACATGTCGAACTGGCGATGCAAAGGGCCAGTTCCGGCATCATTCCTTCGCCTGCGCAACAGCAGGCCAATGAAATCGTGCTCGGCACCGAATTCGTGCAGCGACGCAAGAACTACATCCGCAGCCTGAGCGAAGGCAGATTGGCATCGCTGGCCGTCATCGTCTCACGAAGCTAAATCTATTCCGGGAGTGCGGCCCGGCCATCTCTCGGAAAAGCAGCTCGTCCCAACCAAGCCTATTTGAAATCCCGCGTCTTCACCTTGATCTGATCGATGTGCAGATAGGGGTCGATGATATTCCTCGGCCGCGATCCCCTTGGCATACCGCGCGGGTCCGGTGTCGGGCTGCCATGATGGAATTCATCGCCGCGCCCATGTGGCAGCGGGAAGGCAGCATCACGATCACCAACGCTGGCGAGATCGCCTGACAGATCGCTTAGCCGATGCGCGACGAGATGGACCACCTCGCCTTCCCGCTGAATGTGCCCGTAGACGCCAATCATGCCGGCGCCGAGCACGACCCTGCGATATTTTTCGAAAACCTTCACCCACACCACCAGGTTCGCGATCCCGGTCTCGTCCTCAATCGTGATGAACATCACGCCCTTGGCCGAGCCCGGCCGCTGACGCACGAGAACGAGGCCAGCCGCCTCAAGCCATTGTCCGTCGCGCGCCTGCATCGCCTCGCGGCAAGAAACGATGCGTTTGCGGCGCAGGTCGGCGCGCAGGAAGGAAACGGGATGCTCGCGCAGGGTCAGCCCCACATGGCTATAATCTTCGACGACCTCGCCGCCGGCGGTCATGGCACGCAATGTGACACTTGGCTCCTGGATCTCCGGCACCGTCTGCTGCTCGCGTGAAGATGCGGCTGCAAACAACGGCAACGGCTCGTCGCGTAGTCCCTTGATCGCCCATAGGGCTTCACGCCTGGCTAGCGACAATGACGGTTGAAACCCATCGGCCTGCGCGAGTTCAACCAGAGAGGCAGCGGGAACGCCGGCTCGGCGCCATAAATCATCGACCGAAGTGAACGGCTGGTCGGCTCGTGTGGTGACGATGGTGGCCGCGTCAGTGTTGGCCAGGCCACGCACCACGCGCAGGCCAAGCCGAACGGCAAACCGATCCTCGTCCTCAGTGGGCTCGAGCGTACAATCCCAGCGTGAGGTATTCACACACACCGGGCGCACCTCGACGCCATGGTCGCGGGCATCGCGCACGATCTGCGCCGGGGCGTAAAAGCCCACCGGCTGGGCATTCAACAGAGCGGCGCAGAAGACATCGGGGTGATGACATTTCAGCCAGGACGAGGCGTAGGCGATCAGCGCGAAGCTTGCCGCATGGCTCTCTGGAAAGCCATAGCTGCCGAAGCCTTCCAACTGCTTGAATGTCTTTTCGGCGAATTCGCGCTGATAGCCGTTCTTGACCATGCCGCCGATCAGCTTGGCACCGAAGCTGGAGACGCCGCCGGTGTGCTTGAAGGTCGCCATGGCGCGGCGAAGCTGATCCGCCTCACCAGGCGTGAAGCCGGCGCATTCGATCGCCACACGCATCGCCTGTTCCTGAAAAAGCGGCACGCCCAGTGTCTTTCCAAGCACCTTTTCGAGCTCAGGCTTGGGATAGACCACCTCTTCCTTGCCTTCGCGCCGCCGCAGATAGGGATGCACCATGTCGCCCTGAATCGGCCCCGGCCGAACAATCGCGACCTCGATGACGAGGTCATAAAAAGTTCGCGGTTTGATGCGCGGCAGCATCGACATCTGGGCGCGAGACTCGATCTGGAAGGTGCCGAGCGTATCGGCCTTGCGGATCATCGCATAGGTGCGCGGATCCTCGGCAGGGATGGTGGCGAGATCAAGGGTGATGCCCTTGTGCTCCGACAGCAGGTCAAAGCCGCGCTTCATGCAGGACAGCATGCCGAGCGCCAGCACGTCGACCTTCATGAACTTGAGCGCGTCTATGTCATCCTTGTCCCATTCAATGACCTGGCGATCCTTCATCGCGGCAGGCTCAATCGGCACCAGATCGTCGAGCCGGTCGCGGGTCAGCACGAAGCCACCGGGATGCTGCGACAGATGCCGCGGCGCGCCGATCAATTGCCTGGCGAGATCCAGCGCCAGGCGCAGGCGGCGATCGCCGAGATTGAGATTCAGCTCCTCGGCATGCTTGGGTTGAACGCCTTCATCCGACCAGCCCCACACCTGCGACGACAGCATCTTGATCAGGTCTTCAGGCAGCCCCAGAGCCTTGCCGACGTCCCGCAAGGCGCCTTTCGACCGATAACGGATGACGGTCGAGCACAGTGCTGCATGCTCACGGCCATAGGTGTCGAACACCCATTGCATGACGATTTCACGCCGCTCATGTTCGAAATCGACATCGATGTCGGGCGGCTCGCGACGCTCTTCCGAGACAAAGCGTTCGAACAGGAGATCGTTGCGGTCGGGATCAATCGAGGTGATGCCAAGGACATAGCAGACGGCGCTGTTGGCTGCTGATCCCCTGCCCTGGCAGAGAATGTCCTGGCTGCGGGCAAAGCGAACGATCGCATTGACCGTCAGAAAATACGGCGCGTATTGCAGCTTCTCGATGAGCTGCAATTCATGCTTGAGCGTGCCAACAACCTTGTCCGGCACGCCTTCGGGAAAACGCTCCGTCGCGCCTTCCCACGTAAGTTTCTCCAAGGCCTGCTGCGGTGTCAGACCCGGCAGCATCCGCTCCTCGGGATATTGATAGGCAAGTTCGTCGAGCGAGAACCGGCAGCGCTCGGCTATTTCAACGGTTCGAGCCATCGCTTCGCGATAGCGGCCGAACAAGCGTGCCATCTCGTCAGGCGGCTTCAGGTAGCGGTCGGCATGCCGCTCGCGCCGAAACCCGGCACCATCGATCGTGACATTGTGGCGGATGCAGGTGACGACGTCCTGCAAGATGCGCCGTGACGGTTCATGGAAGAGCACATCGTTGGTAACAACCGTCGGCACGCCGGCCTCTCCGGCAAGGTTGGACAGTTCGTGCAGCCGCAGCGCGTCATTTGGACGGCGAAACAAGGTCAGCGCCATATAGGCTCGATTGCCAAATGCCTGGTGTAGCCGCCGCAGCCAGAGCGAGCATGTGTCATCAGCCTGATCCGGAATGAACAAGGCAACAAGGCCTTCGCCATAGGCGACAAGGTCTGCCCAATGCAGGAGGCATTTCGCCTTGCCGCCACGCTTCTTGCCCAGCGACAGCAAGCGGCAAAGCCGCGAATAGGCCGCGCGATCGGTTGGATAGACCAGGATGGAGATCTTTTCCGCCAGATCAAGCCGGCAGCCGACGATCAGCCTGACGCCGGTTGCCTTTGCAGCCTCGTGAGCCCGCACAACGCCAGCCAGGCTGTTGCGATCACAGATGGCAAGCGCCGGCAGGGCCATGATTGCGGCCTGCGCAAACAATTCCTCGCAGGAGCTGGCGCCGCGCAGGAAGGAAAAATGCGAGGTGCACTGGAGTTCAATATACGACGCAGTCATCCGAAGATGCCATGCAGGAACCAGCGATGCGAACCGGTCGCGGCATCCTCGCCGTCGCCGGCGCGATAGATCCAGAACCGCTCGCCGGCTTCGTCCTCGACCTGAAAATAGTCGCGCACGGCGGCAAGCTCGGCATCACGCTTCCACCATTCGCCAAAGACCCGCTCGGGGCCATCGGCGCGCTTGACCCGTCGGCGGATGCCTCTCCAGGTGAAGCTCGCCGGCGGATGATCCGGCAGCAACGCTATCGCCTCGATGGGCTCCGGCACGGCAAACAGACGAGCCGGCCGCGGCCAATGATCTGGCCATGCCTGGCCGGTTTCGGCCGAGGCCGGCGCCACGCGCCGGAACGATCGCTCGGGCACGTCGCTTGCCACCGGGGTAAACCGATACAGCTTCTCCAAGCCCACACGATTGCCGAGGATGTCGATCAGGTCTGAGATGTCAGCGTCCGGTTGCTCGATAAGTGAGGAGATGGTCTGCTTGGGCGTCAACGGCTCGGCCAAGGGTGCGGACAAGCGCATCAACTCGATGCCGAAACCCGGATCGATCTTCTCGATTTTGTCGCATAGCAAACGCGTCAGCCGCTTCACGTCGCGGACCGGCATGGCAGTGCCGACGCGAATGGCTTGGATGCTGTTGTCGACCCGGTAGAACAGCAGGTCGAGCCGCTAGGCGCCAAGGCCCTTGGTCTCCAGCTCGACACATAGCGCTTGAACAAGCTTGCCGATGTAGCGGGCGATCGTCTCGGCCGCGCCGATGGGTTCGCCGAAGGCTCGTCTTACCTCGACCACATCGGCTGGCCGCACGGGCTCTATCGGTTCGGCAAGGCGTCCAGAAGCCTGGTCAAGGCGACGACCCAGTTCCGGTCCGAAGCGCAGGGTCAGTGGCGCGCGTGGTTGCTTCAGAAGCTCGCCAACCCTGTCGAAGCCCAAAATTCGCAGACCGCTGACGATCGCATCGGGCAACCGCAGTGCCGCGATGGGCAGAGGAAGGATCGCATCACAGGTTGCATTGACAGCGACCACGCTGACGGTCTGCTTGACGTACCGCGCCACCGCATGAGCAGCACCCCAGCTATCGGCAATCGCTGACCGCGCCGAGAAGCCGACGTGGCTGAGACGCTCGACCATATCGGACAGCATCAACTGTTCGCCGCCATGAAGGTGATCGGCGCCAGTGGTCTCCATGACCAATCCGTCCGGAGTATCCACAGCGGCGATCGGCGCATAGCGTCTCAACGCCCATAGCGCCAGCCGCTCCAATGCCTCCGCGTCAGCATCGGGCTCCGCGTCCATAACCGCCAGGCCCTGCACGAGGGCCTGTGCCTTCGTCGCGAGCATTCCGACGCGCAAGCCTGCTTCTATTGCCGCGCGATCCACCGCAGTCACCAGGCGACGACTACCATGCCGCCCGACCAGCACCAAAGGCTTATCCGGTGGCGGCGAGACGTCGCCCAATTTCCTTCTGAGCCGGTCGGTCGACCAGTTTGGAAGGAAGAGCGAGACGACCCTTGGCATCACAAGCCTCCACTTCGATATCGAGTGTTTCCCCTCCACGAGATCTGATCAGTTCAAGTTGCCATCGCGCCCGGCCAACGCCGGGCACAGGCAGCGGTCGCGACGGCAGCACGGAAACCCGCCAGCGGGTGACAGACGCCGTCGGCTGCCCGAAGTCGGCGGCTTCGGTCTGGCGGCGCCAGCGGCGGATGGCGATACCCATTGCGCCGGAGCCTTCCGATGCCAGTTGCAACCGGCGCGAGGCAGTCATGGACAGGCGCGCCACTTCCGCGACCACAGCCCCAAGCCCGACATGCCGTAGACCTTCCTCGAAGCAGGCGAGCAAAGATTTGTCGTCACCGGCTTCAACATAGATCACCCGGTCGGGATGCAGTCCGACCTGGGCGATTGCCGGCGCAAACAGATCCTGGCGCGTCACGCACCACAGCACCTTGCCTTGCGTCCTGGCTGCAATCCCGGCCGCAAAAAGCGACGCTGCGGCGCCATCGATCGCTCCATTGCCGCCGCCGGCAACTTCATGAAGTGCGCCAAGCGCCACACCCCCGCCTGGCAGATGATTGTCGATAGAGGAGATGCCGAATGGGAGCACCGCCCTTTTGCGCGCATTACCGCCTTCGAGACGCGAAATGCGATCTCGCAGATCGGAAATAGCAGCGTTTGGCCTCGATGCACTCATCTGTCCCCTGAACGCGATATGCTGGCGGAATGTTCCTCATTTGTTCCCTTCCTAATAAAGAGTCAATGGCATGGCGAGGTGGCGCTGCGGAAGAAATGTTTGTCGCGACCGCCCCGTGGCACCGGAAGAACGGTTTGCCAACAGGACGAGGCGTCGAAGGCCACCTGTCCTGTTGGATGTTCGCGCCGGCTGGCGGCGCCCAAGGAAAAACGACGTATAAACCGCAGTCCTGCGCGCGTCCGCAATTGCGGACATTGTCGCGCGCGGGACGGAGGAAATTCGCCGCCGCCGCGGGCGGTTAACAGGACAGCCATAGGAGCCTCAACATAGCGCCGGCCGCAGGACAGGACGCGGGACCGACTGTCCCTCGTCCGCTGTGGTCCGCGTGTAGCAGCGGCCATGAATGCAGTTGCGTTGGGATTGAGCACGAAGCCTCAACCGATTGCCCAATGTGACCTACCCCATTGAAAAAAAGAACTATTTCCCGACCATCAGGAGTCTCTTGACACCTTTGTTCTTATTTTGTTCACTGCAGGGAGGATTGATACAGGAGGCGAACCATGGAACTTCGCTTGAACATTGAAGGGGCAACGCCCGAGGAACTGGCACGCGGGGTCGGGGCAGCCGAAGCAGTTTTCGCGCGCGCCGGCATTACGGCTTTGCAAGGCACGGAAGGTTTGTTCGCGTTGGAAAGGTGGGATATCAAAGGCTTTCCGGAAGACGACCAGCCAACCGAGAACGAGGACCAGGCTGCTTCGGTCTGGATGGAGGCCGACGAGGCTGCGAGGACTGCATGTTGTGCGGGCTGGCCGGAGGACAAGGTTCCGCGCCATCAGATCATGGAACTGATCGATGTGCCCCGAACGAGACTGCAGGCCAAGGCACTTGCGAACACGTGGCCGGCGCGCAAGCAGCTCTATCCTGACGTCGTCAAACGGCTGGAGGGTACAACTGGCCCGGACCGCCAGATCGATTTCGATATTGCCTTCGTTCTTGGTTGGGTGCCCGAGCGGCCGACGCTGGATCGGGTCGAGCCGCTTTCGGAAGATGGCGACCGCATCCCCTTCTTCACCAGTGACCTCGCCCAGGTGGAAGAAATGGCTCGCAAGGCGCTCAAGGACTGGACGATCGAGATTGACAGGGATCCCTATGATGCCCACGTTTTCGACCCTGCAGCCAGCGAAGACGGTGAAGAATTGCGCATGGCGGCATGGCGCGATTTCGACGGCTCCCTGCTTATGGAGAAGCCACCTGCAAATCCTGCAATTGCACTGACCCTGGCGATGATGCGCGGCCAGTCGATGCATTTCGAATAGACGGGTTACACGGCCATCGTCCATCGATCGTGCTTGGCCACTCCAGGTCGGACGCTGGATGGCCAAAAGCCCGACAAGCCCACACCGCATCTGAGGAGAGAACCATGTCAGAAAAACCACCCTATATGCCGACCGGCATTGGAATAGGCATGATGAGCGACGACCTCGCCAAGGTCGGCGTTCTGATATTCGAAACGGCGCAAGGGAACTTCGACTTCGCGGTCAATCTGCAGGCAGTCGATGTCCTCACCAAGGCAATCAATAAGATCGAGATGCATCTCCGCTCCGGCCGGACGCACTGAGTGTACGATGTGCCAGATCAGAAGAAGCCGAAGCCAGGACCTTCGGTAGATCACGCAGGGACGAGGCGTATCGTGGCGGGAGTCGCAAATCCGTTGTCAGTCGCCGAATGGCTCGGCTGGAGGAAACGCTCGGAAGCCAGTGCTCTCGCGCACAACTCGCGGCGCCGGGTTGACGGACTGCCGCTGCGATCGATCACGACTTGCTCACGCTTTATGCCGGCGGCAGTAAAAGACGCGCCCAATGGGGGGCCCGGGGATGTAGCGCTCTCCCGCTAACATCGTTCCCGGATTTGGGAGGGCCGGCTAAGTCTTGGTCGACCAATTTCGACAGGACAGCCGTCAATCTGGATTGCCAGTTTGCCGTCCAACGCGACCGAAGTTCTTCGCCCGCTGGTTCGCACCGGATCATCCCTCCGTTTTCTTCTGCGATGATCGCGACGCGTGGCGTGCGTCACCGCTCTTGCCCTCGACCCTGCCGTTATCCTGGCCAGCGAGCCCACACCTAGCTGCCGCCGCCTAGCGATCGCTCAAACCAAGTTGTCGTGTTGCCGTCGGGGTGCGTTACCCTGATCCATTCGCCAATGTCAGGCTCTTCGGCGTACGGGATGGTTACCGGTCCCCACATCTTCGCGGCTTCCACAACATTTTCGGCCTGAATCTCGGCACGTTCCACGGCTCTGCCGTCGCGTATCAGCTCGACGGTGAAACTCTGCATAGGTCGCCTCCTGCCGCCACGACGATACCCCTATCGCTATCCGAAAGGAAAAAATCATGGCTGTTTCCCGCCAGAAGGAATCGCTTGCCAAGGTGCTGGTGCAGGAAGGCGCAATGTGAAGAATAGAGGCGCTTCGGCATTTTAAGGTTGGCCAGCCACCGACAGATAAAGAGGGAGACGCTTAGCGAGCAATCTCAGCGGCCGCGATGCCGACACGATTTCAGATGATGTTGACGGGAATCCACGGCTTCTGAGCCTGCCCGTTGCTCAATGACGAGGACGATGCTCCGGCCAGTGGCGTGGAGGGGAAACAAAGAGCAAGAGGTCGAACGAGATCGGGCGCGGTTTGCAACCAAATGCCGCCGCTCATTGACCTATGCTGGTTGAGCCAGCTACTCAGACCTAGCCTGTCGAAAGCTGGCGGCCTTTTTAGCATCAGCTTGACGAGTTAATTGCCCAAACCAGTTTCGGTGTGTGAAAAAGCGAGGAGCAGCTATGAAAAAAGCCTATGAAAAGCCGGTCCTGACGAAGCGGGGAATACTTTCCTCAATCACGGCGCAAGTCATCGAGTCCGGTCTTTCTGCGACGTGAGCAGGTCTTTTGACCCTGGAATCCCGCTGGCACCGGCTGGCGGGCTTTTTCATCTTTCAGGGCGTGGATTAGGTACTAACCGACAAAAGGTGCTACATGGGCAATGAAAAATGCCCGCCCAGCGTACGTTGTCTACGCACCACCGCTGATCGGCCTTCCGTTCCTGGCTGTGATACTGGCTCCGGATGGGACGACCGTCGCAACGCCCTTTGACACCGCACATGAAGCGGCCGCCCACAACAAGGTGATGGCGGTTACAGGCCAATCCGGTGCGATACGGCACTAAACGGACATGATAAACCAGGACAAATAGGAGAACCCGTCCATGAAACTGCTACGCACCGCACCGATTGTCATTCTTGCCTGTGCTTTGGCCCTTACGGCTTGCGCCAACACCGTCCGCGGCGTCGGCAGGGACGTCAAATCGACGGCCAACGCAGTCGACGACACGGTTAACAAACCCTGATGCAGAGGACCGTCACGGTGATCGAGAAGACGACAGGCCGCGTGATCGGAGCACTGCCGATCGATATTGCACAGCAGGATCACGAAGCCTCCGATGATCAGTATTTCACCAAGGCCTTCGAAACCGCTATGGACAGCGGCCTTATTAGTGATGCCGACAAGCATGCGGTTGAATTCCGGCTTGAATAACGACGACGTTGCGACGGCTTTCTGTCGCGCATCGGGGCATTGTGGTTGCATCGTTTTGCACCTCACCCATCCAGCAGGGGTGTACCCACCGTTTCGTCCAACTATCCCTAGGCACGGCCCGCCGCTGCTAGCCGTTGCTCTCGTCGGTCACCTCAAGAAAGTCGTTTTCGGATCGGTGGAGCGTCACGCGCCTTTTCGTTGCCTGTTCGGCTGCACAATAGGACGTCGGAGCCTCTGCACGATATTCCCGCTATCACCTGGCCCGCAGGGATATTCTCGGATTTGATACGACACGGTCAGCCCCAGGGTCCGAATCATGCATTAGCGATATCTAAGGTTTCCCTTTTGGCGAGGCGGCGTGTACTTTAGTACCGCTGGGTGATCCTAGCGACCTACACTGCCCGCTGCCGAGAGGTGGCGGGCCTTTTTGTTTATGTGTGGAACGCCGAAATCCAATGAGAGTTGGAATGCCGTCACCGTCCCTTCCGTGGCGGCGATGATGGCCATGGACGTACAGCCGTGGTCGGCCCGCTCGCTGCTTCCTCAGTGGGCGGGCCATCTCGCGGGTCGCTCACCGGAACAGCTGGTGCACCATGCCGTCGACCTCAATACACAAGTTCGAATACGATCCGGAAACCAGGGTTCTCTCAGTGTGGTTTGTAGCGAGTGGCAGGCAGTACGACTTTCTGGACGTACCGCTTGAGACCTTCACCGCGTTCAAAGCCGCCTTCGCCAAGGGCCGCTATTTCAACGACCACGTTCGCAATCGGTATCCATTCCGGCTCGTGACATAGGGCTCCAGTTCCAACGGCTCGTGTTGGGGCTGATCGTGCCAAGCGACCTGGCGGAAGTCACGCATGTCGAGCCGCTGGCCGCATACCGGGCAAATCATGAAATTCTCTTGATCGTCGGCAGGCTCGCCGTCGTGCTGCTTGCCGGGAATCGGCGGGCCAAGGTCGCATAGTTTCGTCATAGCTATCAAACATTCAAATCGTCTAAAATGTTCCGGAACCATTTTAGCGCTCGCTAATTGAATCGCACTATGCGAGTCAGCGCATGCCTCTGAAGTTCATCAAGCCCATGGAGCCCGAGCTGGTCGACAGGCCACCGCAGGGCGACGAATGGCTTCATGAGATGAAATTCGACGGGTATCGGACCCAGATTATCAAGGATGAAAACGGGATCCGGCTGTTCACCGAGAACGGATACGACTGGACCGGCCGCTATATCGAACTTGCCGGAGAAGCGGAGGCGATCGAGGCGGAAAGTTTCATCATCGATGGCGAGACAATCACGGTCAACGAGGCCGGCCTGTCCGACTTCCACGCCCTGCAGTCAGCCGTCACCCGCCGTAAGCCGTCGCGCGACCTGTATTTGGTGGCGTTCGATCTGCTGCACCTGAACGGGCATGATTTGCGCAATATGCCGGTGGAAGACCGCCGCGAAATCCTGCAGGCATTGATCCCAGCCGTCGGTCGCATTCAGGTCAGCAAAGCCATGCCCGGCACCGGCGACGCGGTTTATCACCTGGTCGACAAGGCGGGGCTGGAGGGCATGGTGTCGAAGCGCAAGGACAGCGTCTACCGCAGCGGGCTGACGACGAACTGGCGCAAGATCAAGTGCTATGCCGAAAAGGAAATGGACATCATTGGTGTGCAGCGCGAGGCTGGAAAGCCCGCAATGGTGCTCGTGGCCGACAAGGGCCCCTATGCCGGCGGCGCTTTCGTTGCCTTTAAAGCCGACAAGCGTCAGCGACTATAGGATCGCGTGCAAGGCAAGATCGGCGGACCGGTGCCGATCGGCCTAAAGAAAGAATGGCTGAAGCCTGGTCTCGTCGCGCGCGTCAGGTCTTGAAGGGCGAGGACAAGCTTCGACATGCGAAGCTGCTGGATTACCGGGAGGAATAAGTCTTGGGCTGCTGGCAATGAGTGCTGCCAACGTTGCGGAACAGAACCGTGTGCCTGACGTTGTGCCGAGATCGACGTCTAGGAGAAACGGCATGGTGGCGCCACGCGCGGTCTGGAAGGGCTTTCTGAGGGTTGGTTCCGTGTCATGCGGGGTGAAGATAGTTGGTGCCACAAGCGAGGCATCCAAGATCCACTTCAAGATTTTGAACCGCAAGGACGGTTTACCGGTCAAAAGCGCCTATGTCGATGAAGAGACTGGCGACGTTGTCGAAGCCGAGGATCAGATCAAAGGGTATGAGGCGGACAAGGATGATTTCATCCACGTCGAGCCGGACGAGATAAAGAAACTGAAGCTTACGTCGCAGCATACACTTGACGTCGATTCCTTCGTTCCTGTTGCCGAGATCGACACACGTTTTCTGGAGAAACCATATTACTTGATCCCGGCAGACGGTGCCTCCCTGGAGGCCTTTGCCGTCCTGCGCGATGCGATGGCCAAAAAGCGCGTTGCGGCACGCTCCTGCGTCGTACTCTATCAGCGCGGGCGCGAAGTGTTGATACAGCCCCTTGGAAAAGGGATGTTGCTGACCGAGCTACGGACCCACAATGAGATGACAGCGGAAGAGACCGTCTTCGACGATGTGAAAAGCCCAAAGTACGATTCGGATCTGCTCGAAATCGCGGGGCTTCTCATCGACAAGAAGGTGACAAAGTTCGATCCTTCGAAGTTCGAGGACACCTACGAGGATGCGTTGATTGCTATGATTGACGCCAAACGCAAGGGCAAAAAACCCCCGAAACCGGCGCCGAAACCCAAGGAGAACGTGGTCGACTTGGCCTCAGTTCTTCGAAAGAGCCTGGCCAAGGAAGGCATCGGCCAAGATCGGCCAAGCCGCAAATCGGCATAGTTAAAGATAGCAATCACCAGCAAGTCCCCAGTGCTTTTGGCACGCTCGCGCGTTTCCGTCACGTCTTCCGCCAATTTCACCGGCTCGTCGCACGGCGATTCCTCGCTTCATTGAGGTCGAGGCGCCCCGGCCGGACAGCGCGTTTATCGGTCAGGCGATACCGAAACCTAGGGACCGCCGGTTCAAAACATACTGCTTATCAGCTTCACAACTCTGGTGCGCTCCGCTAGTGGGCCAGCCCAACAGCAGAGATCGCGACGCCATCTGGCCTGTCAGTCAAGAGTTTGCCACAGCAACGAAAAGCGATTGTCCCTGCCGGTCGATACGGAATAGCACTGGCTTTTTCTGCTGACGGGATTTCGCCCATTCCTCACGGACGTCGGACGGCTGGGTCATGTTTCGGTTGTTGGCCGACACGATAACGTCGCCTGGCCGGATGCCGCTTTCGGCTGCAAGACTGTTCGGAGCGACATCCTGGACGAACACGCCCATGGTGTCGGCTTGCAGGCCCAGTTGCTGGCGCGCTTCGTCCGGAATGGCGCTCAGCGATAGGCCAAGGCGCTGGTCCTCAGTCCCCAGGCTTGGAATGGCACCGGTCTGTTCCTCCTGGTCCCTGCGTTGATCGACAGTCAGCGACAATTCCTGGTTTGTGCCGCCCCGGTTCGTTGTCACGGTCACTTTCGATCCCGGCTTTTGGCTTGCTGCCGCCAGCGTCAGGTCATGGACGCCTTGGATGTCCTTGCCGTTGAACCGGGTGATCACGTCGCCGGACTGAATTCCCGATTTCTGCGCCGGGCTGCCAGCCTCGACCGAGGCAACCAGCGCTCCCTTGGCGCCCGGTATTCCGAGCGCCTCGGCAATGGAGGGCGTGACCTCCTGAAGACGCACGCCGATGAAGCCGCGCTCGATGCGGCCAGTGCTGATCAGTTGGTCGACGATGGTCCGAGCTGTGCGCGATGGCACCGCGAACCCAATGCCTATGCTGCCGCCTGACGGCGACACGATTGCCGTGTTGACACCAATGACTTCGCCGCGCGCGTTGAACAAAGGACCTCCCGAGTTACCTCTGTTGATCGAGGCGTCTGTCTGCAGGAAGTCGTCGTATGGACCGGCCTGGATATCGCGAGAGCGCGCAGAAAGGACGCCGACGGTGACGGTGCCCCCGAGGCCGAAAGGACTGCCGATGGCGATGGTCCAGGCCCCTGGTTGCATCGCCTCCGAATCCCCCCAGGCCGTCGCCGTCATGTTGGGCCGAGGATCGACTTTCAATACCGCGATGTCAGTTGCCGGATCGCGGCCCACCACCCGCGCAGGCGCCGTCTCCTTGTCGGAGAACACGACATGAATCTCAGTTGCGTCGGCGACGACATGGTTATTGGTGACGATGAAGCCTTCGGGACTGATCACAAAGCCGGAGCCGAGTGCTTCCCGCACCTGGGGCTGGATACGCCCTCCCCCGTCGAAGGGATTGAGAAAGTCGTTGAGCGTCGTTTGATCCTGGATGATCTGCCTGGTCGTGATTGCGACAACCGCTGGCAGCTTCTGACGCACGATTGCGCTGAAGTCGTTCGGAATTTCCTGTGCGGTGGCCGGAGCAAGGCCGCCAGTCGAGAGCATCAGGGCTCCTGTGATCAAGCCAATGCACAAGTTCCTAGAGAGGTAAGACATGACTGGTTCTCCTGCCGGATTCGGCCTTCGAGTTCGCCAGACGTCAGAACTGAGATTCTCGCCGATTGTTTCACCGGCCCGATAAAATGGTTCTGAGGCGTTGACGACGGGATGTGACCCGTGCCGAGCCATTGAAACTTGCTTGAGACGTTCCAAAATTTCGTCTGGCGGGAATCGCGAGCGCCGCCAAACTCAACACGCAGGAGATTGTCGGAAGCGGAGGACCATCAATGGAAGCAGCCATTTCGACCCATTTTGCATCGATTGAACCCGTGGCCCCTGATGTTTTTCTGGATCGCTTGCTGCATCCGGCACGGCATTTCAAACATCCCCACGACGTTTTGGCCGACGTTGCCTTGGACGTTCAGGAGAAGCGGGCCATCCTTTCGTCATGGGCGTCGGATGCCTGCGCGGTAGAATCCGTGCCAGCGCTTCGCATGCTGCCGGGGGCGGGTGAACCGGTCAGCTTCGACGCGATCATGGATGCGTTGCAACAATTGGATCAATCGGACGAGCTTACCGGTCCTGACGGCAGTGACAGCGCGGTAGTGGCCGCGTTCGTACCATTCGTCGATCGGATTTAAGCGCGACGTAATTGTTCTTGCACCATGGGCCCATCGGCGAGTGACCCCGCCGGCGGGAGGGGTTGCATGGGTGCCTTTGCCCAGATTGCCGCTAAAATTTTCCTATTCTTCCTCTTGAAGGTGCAAGTCCCGATTCTAAATTGATGGTCGCCGGTCGCCCAATGGGGCCGGCAAGACCAGGAGGCGGCAAGGCTCTTGGCGCCTCCTATGATCCATGTTGCTCAAAGGAGGATGTGGTTATGAACCTCGATTTTACCCCCCTATACCGGTCCAGCATCGGCTTCGACCGCATGGTCGACATGCTTGAAAGTGCGAGCCGTGTGGCCTCGTTCGACAACTGGCCGCCCTACGATATCGCCAAGGTTGATGATGATGAGTATCGCATCACGATGGCGGTCGCCGGTTTCTCGCAAGACCAGCTGACCATCACTCACCAGCCCAACATGCTGGTTGTGAGCGGGTCGCAATCCAGCGATGAGAACGGCCAGTATCTCTACCGGGGCATCAAAGGGCGCGCTTTCGAGCGTCGGTTCGAACTGGCCGACCACGTGACGGCGGCTGGCGCCAGCCTTGAGAACGGGCTGCTGAGCATCAATCTCAAGCGCGAGGTTCCCGAGGAGATGAAACCGCGCAAGATCGAAATCTCCGGCGGGGCTCCCATGCCGAAGATCGAGGCGCCCAAGGTCGAGGCCGACAAGCTGGCCGCCTGAGCAATCCACCATGAAGGCTTCCGCTTGAGCCGGGCGTCCCGCCCGGCTCAGACACCTACGAAAGGAGAAAGACAATGAGCGTACGTGACTTGATCCCATGGGGCCGGGGCAACGGAAACTCGGCCCCCAGTCTCTTCCCTGATGGAGATCGAGACCCCTTCGTCTCTCTTCACCGGGAGGTAAACCGGCTGTTCGATGACGCCTTCCGCAGCTTTGGCCCAAGACTGCCGGCCTTTGGTTCCTCCTTCGGGGCCAGTTGGCCGAGTGTCGAAATCTCCGACACGGACAGGGAAGTCCGCGTCACGGCGGAAATACCTGGCCTGGACGAGAACGACATAGAAGTACTGCTGGAAAACGGGGCCCTCAAGCTTAAAGGCGAGAAGCGTTCCGAGACCGAGGACAAAGACCGGCAGTTCTCCGAGCGCTTCTACGGTCGCTTCGAGCGCCTCATTCCGCTCGGCTACGAGGTCGAGGAAGACAAGGTCAACGCCGCCTTCAAAAACGGGGTGCTGACCGTGACCTTGCCCAAGACCGAGCGGGCGCAGGCGAAGGCCAAGCGGATCGCAATCAACGGCAGGAACTGACGCACGGCAGTACGAGCAGCGGCCGCCACGGCCGCTGCTCGTACCACCCCTTCATGATAGGGAGGGAGAGACAAATGGAGACAGTTCAAAGCAGCGCCATCAAAAACCCAACCAGGACCTCCGGCCGACCGGACAATGACAATCGGCCTCGACTGGCCGAGCCGGCTTTGTCAATGGGGTGGTCAGTGTTTCCGGACGGCGCAACGGCACGGATCTACCAGCCATGCCGCTCGGCCATGACCTCGGCAAAGCCCCGAAAGGACTGGCGATTGGTCTTCGAACCTCGCACAGCCCCGTTCATCGAGCCGCTGATGGGCTATACGGGCGGCCGGGACACCCTGACCCAGGTTGAACTGAACTTTCCGACGCTGGAAGCGGCGATCCGTTATGCCGAGCGTCAAGGCCTCAACTTTGTCGTGCAGGCGGCACCTCCTGCTTCCCAGGCCAAGGTCAGGAGTCAGCATGTATTGGAGGAGAAACAGGCCTTTTCCGACGTGGTTTGGCAGCGGCTGCAATTGGCTTGGCTTCAGGCAAGCCATGGTGATGGCGCGGGTGCACAGGCAGCGCACATACAGACGGTGCTTTTCGAGCCCGAGACATACTACAGCTCTCTGATGGAGGTGGTGGATGATCCGGTGCTTTCACCCGACGAGACCCGCTGTGCTCAAGAACTGCGCCTGGAACGCGTCGGGTGCATTTTCCGGCATGCCTTCGGCGGCGGCCAGGTCGATCAGGTACTCGGGAGAGGACAGGCGGTGCGACCTGCTCCGCCGCCTTGTGCCGTTCCTACCCGCTCCTTCGCTGCACATGTTTGGTCGCACCCTTGTCGCCCATTTTGGATCTCTCTGTTCGGGCCCGTAACGAACGCACCGGACTAATGTTCGTCCGGCAGTGCATCCCGGGCTACCATCGAAGGTTAGCTCTGGCAGCGACATCGTAGCGATCTCTCACGCCTTGATCGCTGCATCTCGACCTGTGGCGTCGCCCTCCTAAGCCTTTGAAAACGGATTCATTTTTGAATCGGAACATTGTGATCCCGAGTTGATTAACGACTCGCATAAGTTGTGTCGGAGTGCGGGTATCATGGTTGCATCACGTGCAAACTGGAAGGGCTACATCAAGTTCGGAGAAGTAGCGTGCGCTGTTGCTCTTTACACCGCCGCTTCGTCTTCGGAACGGATCGCTTTCAACACTCTCAACCGATCGACAGGAAACCGGGTACGGCGCGAGTTTATCGATAGCGAAACAGGCGATCCCGTCGAGCGTGAAGACCAGGTCAAAGGGTACGAGATCGAGAACGGTGACTATGTCGTGCTCGAACCAGAGGAGGTCGCATCGGCAGTTCCCGACAGCGACAAGACCCTCAGGATCGAAGCTTTTGTCCCCTGTAACGAGATCGATGACGTCTATTTCGACAAGCCCTACTATCTGGCGCCAGACAGGATGGGTGCAGATGCGTTCCGGCTGCTGCGCGATGGCATGAAGCAGGCGAAGGTTGCCGCGCTAGCCAGGACTGTATTGTTCCGCCGCTTGCGCACGGTCCTAATCCGCCCTCATGGCAAAGGCCTGATCGGGACCACGCTCAATTTCGACTATGAGGTTCGTTCGGCCAATGAAGCTTTTGACGACGTGCCAGCGATGAAGATTGAAGGCGAGATGTTGGATCTGGCCAAGCACA
The DNA here is from genome assembly GCF_040318635.1 of Mesorhizobium sp. M1066. Lineage (NCBI taxonomy): Bacteria > Pseudomonadati > Pseudomonadota > Alphaproteobacteria > Hyphomicrobiales > Phyllobacteriaceae > Mesorhizobium > Mesorhizobium sp. M1066. The sequence continues at coordinate 42,810 of NZ_JAMYMR010000026.1, read as the reverse complement.
TCATCAACACCAAGAAGGGCTCATTCGACATCAGGGCGTTTGATGACCGCTATGACGCCGCAGTTGCTGAGCTTGTGAAGGCGAAGATTGAAGGTCGAGCCTTGCCGAAGAGGAAAACGCCGCCTCCGGCCAAAGCGAGTGATCTGTTGCAGGCTTTGCGTCAGAGCGCCTTGGCATCCACGCGCAGGGACAAACGCGCTCTTCCGAAGGCCGACGCCGGTGCGACGGAGCCAAAACGAGCCGCGCGCTCCAAGCGCGCAGCGTGACGGGAGCACACAACCATGCCGCTACGTCCGTACTGGAAAGGCTATCTGAAGCTCTCGCTGGTCACCTGTCCCGTGCAGATGATGCCAGCAACATCTGCGAGCGAGAAAGTGCGTTTCCACACGCTCAACCGGCAGACCAGCAATCGCGTCGTTAGCCATTACGTTGATGCCGTCACTGGCAAGGAGGTCAAGGGGGAAGACGAGGTCAAGGGCTACCAGAGAGGCGAGAACGATTACATTATCCTGGAGGATGAAGAACTCGACAACGTTGCCTTGGACAGTACCAAAACAATTGAAATCAACGTCTTTTCGCCCCGTGACTCCATCGAATGGATTTGGCTCGACACCCCCTATTACCTCTCGCCCGACGACCCGGTTGGCCAAGAGGCGTTTTCGGTCATCCGGGATGCCATGGCCGCAGAAGACATGGTGGGCATCTCGCGTCTTGTCATATCGCGACGTGAGCGGGCGGTCATGCTTGAGCCACGCGGAAAGGGCATTGTCTTGTGGACCCTCCGTTACGGCGACGAGGTGCGCGATGAAGAAACCTACTTCAGTGCAATCGACGGGGGCCCCTCGGATGCAGAGATGATGCCGCTTATTCAGCAGCTGATCAAGAAGCAGACCCGCCATTGGGACAGCAAGCTTGTGTCCGATCCGGTGCAGGACAAGCTCCTCGAAATCATCGAGGCGAAGCGCAAGAAGACGAAGCGCTCAACAAAATCGAAGACTTCAGGTGACAAGGCGACGTCGAGCAATGTCATCAACATCATGGATGCACTTCGCAAATCGGTAGAAGTCGAGAGCCGCCCGGGCAAGCGCTGATGGCCGGCGCACGGAGGCAACCGCCGAGACCTGCGGTTGCGCTGCGCGAGCCAACCAAGCCTGCATTTCGCTCACGTCCGCTGCAAGACCGCAATCAGCAGTAGCCCGATTTGCCCTTCGATCCGGTGCCACAGCGGATCGAGCCTTGCCTCGCACTCCTCCAGGCCGAAGGTGCCAAAAGGAAGTGAGTGGCTTTACGAGATCAAGTGAGACGGCTATCGCCTAGCCATCCATATCGAGCCGAACACCATCCGCGTCCTCACCCGGGGAGGCCACGACTGGACGCATGCTTTTCCCACCATCGCCGCTGCCGCAAGGGAACTTAATGTTCACACGGCAATCCTGGACAGGGAGGCGGTTGTGCTTGGGGGCGATGGGCGGTCGGACTTTGGCGCCCCGAAGCGGTCGCTTGGCGGGCGCGGCGGCAAGCGGGTTCAACCGAATCCGTGTTCATGGCCTTCGACCTCGTCTATCTTGACGGACACGACCTCACCGCAACGGAACTATCTTTGCGCCGTCATCTGCTTGAAGACCTGGTCGTTTCAGGCAGGGACTGAGTGGTCCCTTTCGGAAGAAGTGAAAGGGGTGGAGCCGAACTTTTGCAGCACGCTCGCCGACTGGGGCTGAAGGATCATAGCCGAAGCGCAGCCAAACTATCGATCCGGCCGGACAGGTGACTGGCAGAAAATCAAGTGCACACGAAAATCATGTGCACACAAAGCGAGAGCTTCATGATCGTTGGGTATGAAGCGTCTGCTGCTGCGCGCGGTGGCATTGGCAGCCTCTGCTAGGGCGTGTCCTCATAAATCGCGCGTTTGTGTGGGAGCTTGAGGCCATGTCGGCTATCCGTCGTACTGCAGACTTAAACAGGACATCGCCTCAGGTCCGAAACGGGCCAAAAACGGACATCGGGCCCTACTAAGCCCGACAAGCTGTCTTAGTCGTGTGCGCACTGTCGAGCGAGAGATGAAGCGCCACTGTAGCACCGCGCGGCGGCATCAGTGCTTCAGGTTGATAAGTTCTGGATCGGCACGTTGATATCGACTGATAGTCCGTCAGGCCGCCAATCGTAATCGAGCGTGCCACCGAATTCGCGGACGATGGTGTTGTGGGTGAGCGTACTGCCGAAGCCCTTCCTGATCGGTGCAGCCATGATCTGCGGGCCGCCGTTTTCCTGCCAGTGCAACAGCAGATACTCGTCTTTGAGGGTCCATGACACGTTGATCCTGCCTGAGCCGAGCGTCAGCGCTCCGTGTTTGGCGGCGTTGGTCGCGAGTTCATGGAAGACCATCGCCACGCCATTCGTGGCACGATCACCGAGGTGGACCGGCGGTCCGTTGATTTCGAAGCGGCTAAAGGCCGAATCTTCGTGCGGCTTGAGGATCTTCCGGAGAAGCTGGTCGAGTTCAGTCCCTTCGCTCACCGTCTCGTCGCCGATCTGACGCCTGACGAGGTCGTGCGCCGCCGCCAGCGCATGGAGGCGGCCGGAGAGAAGTTCCGACATCTCGGCTGGTGAGGACGCAGCCTTGGCGCTGACCCGGATCATTCCATCGGTGACGGCGAAAAGGTTCTTTACCCGGTGGTTCATCTCGCGCGTCAGCGTTTGCTGATGCTCCAGTGCCCGCTTCAAGTTCTGCTCAGTCTGTTGCACGTGAAGCGCGATGCCGACGAACGAGGCGAGCTCGGTCATCACCCGCGCATGGCCGCTGTCATAGTAGTCCTCATCTTGCGAAACCAGCCACAACGTCCCGATTGGTTTCACGCTGCCAACATAGAGCGGCACGAGCAGCAATTCTGGCAGCGAAATCTCCGCATCCTGAAGCCACGTGTAGGTCCTCTCAGGACGCTTGCACAAAACCGGCAAGTTGCGGTCTAAGGTCACGCCGCAAGGCGAAAACATCCGGGGCGTCGTTTCACCGGTGAACTTCTCCAGACGGCCACGCAGGTGATGCCAGCGGAAAATGCCCGGCGCTGGGTCCGGTTCGAACAGACTGAGGCCGCCGGTGACACTCCCGGTCATCTCCAGCGCCAAGTCAACGAGGCGCGGCATGATCTCGCCGGGATTGTCAGCCATCCGCGCGGCGAGGTCCTGTATCGCCAACTTTTCCATGAGGTAGTCCGTTGTTTTGGGCGCGCGACGGCTTAACTCACCAGTGATGTATACATCGACCGAAGCCTCAACTTCCTGCAACATTGTCATGAGCGCCCCTCCTATCGAGGCCGATTTCACCCTGCGCTCCTTATCCCGAATAAGCGAATCGTTTGATTTAACGGGCTCACCGCATCATCGGCGGGAGCGCAACCATCACGGTACATCGGTAGAGCCATCGTTCCCGCCCGAAAAATATAAGTCCGGCAGCCGACTTAAGCTGAGCAGTATTGACCGTCTGTGAGATATCAATATGAGCGGCGTTTGTAGGTGAAGAGTTGGACCGGAAACCGTGGTGCGCCGACGTGCAGCGGCATCACGTTCGACAGCACGCATGATCCACAGTCAATAAAGCTGAACGCGGCGACTGAGTGTCACGTACTTATGCCGTTGTCATAATTCGCTGCGAACAAAATGGCGCTGAATAAATGTCTCCTCTGGGTCATGCGCGTCGCTTTTGACATGTCAGCGGCATGTCCGCTATCCGACCCATTTCGGAACTGCCGTTCGGTGTTGCGAGCACTAAGATAGACATGATTCAAGTTCCCCAACCGGGACCTCGAATCATGAGATACGAACTCACGGACTATGAGTGGACTGCCATCAGGCCGTTCCTTCCGAACAAGCCGCGCGGCGTGCCGAAGGTCGACGACCGGCGGGTCCTCAACGGCATCTTCTGGATATTGCGGTCGGGAGCGCCATGGCGCTTCTGCCAGAGAACTTTGGGCCTTACACGACCTGCTACAACCGGTTTGTTCGTTGGCGGATGGCTGGCATCTGGGACTCGATCATGGAGGCCCTCGCGGAAACCCATGATGGCTCCGTCCAGATGATCGACACATCCATTGTCCGCGTACATCAGCACGGCGGTTGCGTGGGTGGGGCCGAAACAAGGCTAATGGGCCGGTCGAGAGGTGGGCTGACGACCAAAATACACGCTTGCGTCGATACCAACGGAATGCTGGTTCGCCTTGAACTGACGACCGGTGAGGCCCACGACAATCGGCTCGTCACCGAGCTGCTGTCTGATCTAAATCCAGGCGCAATGTTGCTGGCTGATCGAGGGTACGACGCAGACTGGATTAGAGCATTCGCCGGTGACCGAGGTGCGTGGGCTAACATTCCTCCGAAGCGAAATCGCAACGACCCAATCTGTTTTAGCCCATATTTGTATCGGGCACGCAATTTGGTGGAGTGCTTCTTCAATAAGATCAAGCAATGCCGGCGCATCGCCACCCGATATGACAAACTGCCGCAAACTATCTTGCCTTCATCAAACTTGCAGCGATCCGGATTTGGCTGCGCGCTTATGAGTCCACGCCCTAGCTGGGAAAAACAGGATTGGCTGGCTCTACGCTGGCTCGGTGGGACCGCTTTCACGATGCAAGGTCTCTGCGCACTGCGCTCGACGATTTGAGAACCACGACCCCCGTGCCCTGAAGGGCAAAAAGCTAATCTTTGCTCAGCCGACGTTGATAGCCGAGATCGATTTCGCGGCTGTCCAACGACCGCAAGCTGAGGCATGCGTCCTACAAAGGACTGCGCGAAACCCAGGACAATGCAGCAGTATTCGATATATCCACGCGAAACGCCTGATCATGCCGCCTGCTTCGTCGACCTTGCCAGCCGCTTGATCGCGGCCTCGAGCGGTCGATGGCCATCACCATATTCCCGCCATGCAATGCTCTTTGCCAGCAGACCGGGGACGGTGCGGAGTGTAAACCGCGTCGGATCGAGATCGGCTTTGACCTGGTTCCATGTCAGAGGCATAGAAACGGGCGCGCCAGGTCGCGCGCGCGGGGACAGTGGGGCAACTGCGGTGGCCATGCGATCGTTACGAAGGTAGTCGAGGAAGATACGCCCGTGACGCTGGTTCTTGGCCATCTTGATTAAGTAGAGGGCTGGATTGTCACGCGCCATCTGCAGGCAGACATCGCGCGCAAAGCCTTTGGCCTCAGACCAGGCAAGTTTGCTGCGCTTGGCGACCGCCAGCGGCGTAACGACGTGCAATCCCTTGCCGCCCGTGGATTTGCAGAAACTGACGAGCCCCAGTGAATCGAGCCGATCGCGCATTTCCCGCGCCGCGGCGACCACCGTCGAGAAGGGAACGTCCGGGCCCGGATCAAGATCAAAGACGAGACGGCCGGGTACCTCGGGGCGCTGTGGCTCGCAGTTCCATGGATGCAGTTCCATCGCTCCTACCTGGGCGACTGCAACAAGACCTTCGACGCGGTCGATTTGCAGGTATGGCTTCTTGTCGCCAAAGACGGTCACGAGTTCCAGTAAGTTCGAGGTGCCAGGCATAGCGTGGCGTTGAAAGAACTCTTCGCCGCCGATCCCGTCCGGTGCGCGGATGATTGAGCACGGCCGTCCCCTGATGTGATCGATCAGCCAGGGACCGACAGCCTGGTAGTAGCGGGCGAGGTCTTCCTTGGTCACCGGCTTGTCGTCATTAGCGTCCGGCCAGAGAGGCTTGTCAGGGTTTGAGATCAGCACTCCCATGACATCGACCTTGCCGCCGCGTCTAGGAACCTTGGACGAGGTTGGGGCTGGTTGCCGCACCGCGGTCGTTGCCGGCGCCGCCGGTCTGTCCGCCTCCACCTCATTGGCCGGCTTGTCTTCCCTCAGCGCCTTGAAAGCTGCCTGACGCACGAGACCGTCAGAGGTCCATCCAGCGAATTCGATTTCAGCCACCACCTCTGGCTTCAGCCAGACGACGCCAGGCTCCTGCTTCGGAGCTCCGATCCCAGTGAATGGCGATTTCGCCGTCTCAACGGCTTTCAACTTGGGCAGCAAAGCCTTGAGCTTGGCCGCCCCATAGCCGGTTCCAACGCGGCCGACATAGACGAAGTTATCGCCGCGATGCACGCCCGCAAGAAGGGAGCGGAATTTACCGGCAGTGGTGGCGTAGCCCCCAATGACGACCTCGTGGCCCGCACGACACTTGGACTTTGCCCAGGTTTCAGTGCGGCCCGACTGATAGGCAGCGTCGGCGCGCTTCGATACGATCCCTTCGAGGGAGAGACGACACGCTGACCGCAGGACCGCGTCCCCGCCGGTCTCAAAGTGTTCCACGAAACGGAGACGGGGATCGTCGCCGGCTTCCGACAGCAGCTGCTGCAGGCGGGACTTCCGGTCAGTCAGCGGCAGGGACCTCAGATCCTCTTCGCCGTCGTACAAAAGGTCGAAGGCGAAATAGACCAGTTCGCCTGTCTTGCCCTCGGAAAGCGCCGCCTGAAGAGCAGCGAAGTCGGGCGCGCCATTTTCGTCCAAGGCGCAGATCTCGCCATCAATGATTGCATCGGGCAGCTTGACCGCGGTTCGCGCAAGCGCCGGATATCTGCCGGTCCAGTCCAATCCCTTTCGGGTTTTGAGTGTTACATGGCCGTCAACCACCCGCATCTGGATGCGGTAGCCGTCAAACTTGATCTCATGTAGCCAGCCATCCCCCGACGGCGGGCGCTCTAAAGTCTCGCAAAGCTGCGGTGCAATGAAGTCGGGCGGTTCGGCAGCCACCGCCTTCGGCTTCCTCGTCGCCTTGGCGCCCGCTTTCCTCTCCTGCGCCGCCAACCCTGTGCTACTATCCCAAACGGCATCCGCGCCCATCTTCCCGCCTTGCAGCATGAAAGGCTTCGGCTTGCGCCCCTTGCCGGCCGCTATCGCGTCCATCGTTCGCCCGGACGCAACCGACGTATCATTGTCGTCGAGGATGGCGGCGCCATTCGCCTCGACGGCAAACTCGTCGCGATGCTTGATCAAAAGCCAGTTGGTCCGCTTGCCCCCTTCACGGTCATTGGCCATCCGGACCAATACGAAGCTGCCATGAAGCCGTTTGCCTTCGAGCCTGAACTTGAAGTCGCCCTTTGCCAGCGCCTGTTCGGGGGCCTTCTTTCCTTCCGGTCCCCAGTAGCCGCGGTCCCAGAGCATCACAGAGCCTCCGCCATACTGGCCCTTGGGGATTGTCCCTTCGAAGTCGCCATAGTCGAGCGGATGATCTTCCACTTCAACGGCAAGCCGCTTGTCATGCGGGTCGAGGGAGGGACCACGCGTCACCGCCCAGGATTTGAAGACACCGTCGAGCTCAAGACGCAGATCATAGTGCAGCCGCGTGGCGTCATGTTTTTGAATCACGAAGCGTCGACGGTGTGAGGGTTTGACCGCTCCCTGCCCGCTTGGTTCCTGCGTCTGGCGAAAATCGCGCTTCGCTTTGTAGGTTGTAAGTTTATCGTTTGCCATAGCCGGCCCCCGGTACACCGTTCGTTGCAACAGGAATGTGGAAGACAAGCACATGTTCCGCATGTGCAATGCACAAACCTACGGTACTAAAACGGTGCGTTGTGCCAACCACCGGAACGGAAGCGCAAACTGCTCCCTAGAGCTGCAGGGTGTGCTGGCAGCGCACCAGTTGACGCGAAAGCGCTGTGGACGCAGCTTCACCCTGGCCGTACGGATAACCGGAGCGAAGGCGCCATCTCATTAAAGCAAGATGTTGCTCCATGTCGGCCGAGAATTTGCATACGTAACGAACTTCACGCCAATAGCAGGACGTCGCCTACTTCAGAACGTTTATTTGCGGAGCCCCCGTGGCCTCGACTTTATCCGCAAATGGACGGTGAACAACATCGACGTGCGCCTTCGTTATTTAGGGGAAGGCCGCGCCTATATGCTTGCCATGACTTGCCGTATGGACGCCCGTGCTCTGTCGATCAGCCTGCAAGAGATGGAAGATGAGGTTGGGGACCTTGAAATCGCTTTCATCAGTTTCATCGATGGCCGGCCAACCAGACTGTGAGGAGGAAAGCAGATGTCCATCGCCGCTTCGAACTTCCTTGAGAAATGGATCGACGACAATATCATCGACCAGCCTTGGAACGCTGGAGTGGGCCCGCTCGCCCGCCTTGCTGCGCGTCTCGCCAAGCGCTGCGGCCAAGGCGCAGTGGCGAAGGGGCTCACGGTCAAGGCGATTGAAGACAGTGTCGGCGGCCTGAGCGCCTTCATCGCCGAGGCGATGGGACGACGCCGCAGAGAAAGGTAGCAAATCGGGGTATGTGAGTGACCACCCGGTCGTCGATGACAAGGGCCGTCCGGGCGTCTATGCGATTGCCGTGATGGGAAAGTCGCTTCCCGTGTGACGACGCTGGTCAAATGGCAGCTTTTGAGCAAAGCTTAGTAGCAGGCGCGTGGTGGTCAAAGCATCCGCAGGTCGGGCAAAATGAAAGCCTTGACCGAATGTACAGCCGAGTTCGCGCAGACGCTCGTGCTGGGCAGAGCACTCGATGCCTTCGCCGATAATTTTCTTGTCCAGTTTTCGCGCAATGTCGATAAGCGCCTCGACAATCACCTCGCTCGGCCGGTCGATCAACATGCGATCGACGAAGGATTTGTCGATTTTGATGATATCGACCGGAAAACTGAGAAGATGGGTCAGGGAGGCATATCCGGTGCCAAAGTCATCGAGCGCGACAAGCATTCCTTTCTCTCGAAGACGCTCCACAGCTCGGACCGTTTCGTTGCCGGGATCGCCCATGAGCACTGTCTCGGTCACCTCGAGCACAACATGCTTCAATGACACTTTGGCCGCATCGAACGCTTTCGAAAGACGGGTTTCAAGATCGTTCCGTCTGAAATCGGCAGCCGACAAATTGATGCCGACGTGCTGGAATGGAATGCCGTTCGCGATCCAGGATCGAACGTCGTTCGCGATCTGTGGGAGGATGCTGTCGGTCAGACGGCAGGCAACCTCCCGATCCGAGAGCGCTGCCTGAAAGTCACCGGCCGCGACAATACGGCCGTCAGCCGTTTTGATGCGAGCCAACGCCTCGAGACCAATGATGTCTCCGGTTTCGAGGCGAACGAGCGGTTGATAATAAGGGACGACACGCTTGTCGGCCAGCGCCTGGTCAACCTCTCTGATCGATTCCATCCGGCGGGTGATTGCCGTGCGGAGGCCCGGCTCGAATCGAACATAACCGCCGCGGTTCGTCTCTTTGGCATGATAGAGGGCAAAGTCTGCATTTTGACGAAGCAAATCGGCATCCGTCCCGTCAATACCGTACACCACGCCACCCATCGTTACCTGAGGGACGATCGTATTTCCATCGCTATGGAAAGGTTCCTTCATGGCGTCGCCAAGGGCGGACACCACGACGGATAGAGCGGCATGGTCGGGGCATGGATCGACGACAATGGCGAATTCGTCGCCTCCGAGGCGACAGGCTAAATCGAGTTTCGCGTTTCGCAAACGCCATGCGACTTCCTTTATGAGGGCGTCGCCCGCCATGTGTCCCATCGTGTCGTTGATGAATTTGAGATGGTCAATATCGAGGAGGATCAGGCCGAAGGATGTGGAACCCCGTGGCTTGCGGCCGATCAACTCGTCGAAACAGCGTCGGTTCGGCAAGTCCGTGAGCTGGTCGTAGAACGCCAGTTGATGGTTTCTCTTCTGAATTGCCCTCTGCTCAAGGGCGATGGCGCACAGATGGACGCAGGTTTGGACAATCTGCCGCTCCAGATCGCTTGGGCCGCGTTTTGTGCGATAGTAAAAGGCGAATGTTGCAACAACATGCCCCTCGCGGGCCTTGATGGGGCTTGACCAGCAAGCCATCAGACCAAGAGGTAGGGCCAACCCGGTGAATGGCGCCCACAACGGATCGATGGAGATGTCAACGACCTCAATTGGTTTTCCGAAATGGGCCGCTGTGCCGCACGATCCGACGCACGGACCAATCGCAAGACCTTCCAATGCCTCGGAGTAGCGTTTTGGTAGGCTCGGGGCGGCGACGGGATGCAAACGCCCCTCAATGTCGACAGACAGGATTGAACAGATTGCGGTCGGGGCAAGCCCCTCGGCGCGGCGGCACAAGAGTTCGGCGACAGCGTCGAACTGCATGCCTGTAGCGATAGCCTCCAGAATTTCGTTCTGAAGAGCCAACATGTGCAGGTTTGGATTTTCGTTCACCGCAATCCCCAATGGCGTGGCGAGGATTAGGTCACGTTGGAGTTATTAAAACATGCTGAAGTTCTGGACAAATTGAGCAGGCGAGGCACCAGCGTCTCCTTCCGTCTTTGTCAAATGGGCGTCAACGCCAAATCTCGCGTGTGGCGCACGCCAGGGGGCCACGAGCGCGTCGTAGCCCATCGGCACGTGGCCAGTCCGTTGCTCGCAGATGCCGCGGGCCTGATATTGAGCGATCGACTGCCTGCCTTGGCCGCCACACCATTGCCATACGGCCAAACGCTAACCGGCTACCCGCCTTGATTTTTCCCAAGGCGGTAAGATCCTGAACCAGGTCCGGATTGACGAGGTCGAAAAGGTTCCCCAGCTTCAACCTGCTTCTTTCCTGTCGCAGAGTTCCCAGTTGACCGCAAACGTGAATCCCGTGGCGGTTTCGAACTGGGATAGGAGAGCAAGGATGGCGGGTCGGACCGCAACAGCGCCAAAAAGCCGGATTTCCTGATGCATGGCCTAACCTGAAATCGGTCCAAACACCTTTCTTATACGTTTCCAACCTGCCTTCCACGGCTGCCCCTATGCTCAGCGTCCCATCAGGCCGGCCTCCAAATCAGACTGACACCGGATGAATCATGCCAGAGTCCGTGTTGGCAATGCACTTCTCCAAACATGCGCTGAGCATATGCCCTATTTCATTCCAGCGATTGTGACATGGAGGGCCGAAATGGTGGCCGACGAAACCTGATGATGTGCGGGTCCAATATATGAGGACAACTAGGGACGGTTCAGATCGCCGAAGGAGACAATATAATCCAACCAGGTCTTTGCGGGGAACTTCGCAGAGGGCCACTGTGTTAGGCTCGGCTTTCCCGGCAAGCGGCCATTGATGACTAGGAGAGAGCGATGAACGACACTTCCGATACGGCCGGCCAAGCATCCGACTTCATTGTCAACGACGTTCTCGAACTTGCTGAATATACGGAACTAGGCGTTGTCGTGACATTAGTTGATCCGCAAGGAGGTCGCGTCCGTCTTCACCTAAGAATTGGCATGGGCGAGCTGCTGTGCGAACGAATTGCCACCGCCCTGGAATGCCGGTATGGCGAGAATTCCTAGAAACGACTTGGACGCCTAGCAACATTATCTTGCCGTCAGGGCTCTGCGGTACACAAACACAGCCGCAGCATTGCAATGCTTATAGCAGTATGGTGAATGACCGGTTAAAAATGCTAGCGTTTGGAGGCGCCGGTACGGTTGGAAGCCAAGCGCCCGGATCTGGGGTAAGCTTGGCAAAGTGGTTCCGTAGGCGGGCGCGCGAAGGCGAAGGCCGGGATCATCGAAAACGCGAATGCCAGGCAGTCTTGCTTTGGGCCTGCCTTCAACACGGGTGCTATACCGCCTTGCCGATCCAAGACCCCCTGCCTTTCGCCATCGCACGAAGCGATTGTAGCAGGTGATGGGCGGCCCATAACGCTCCGGCAGATCACGCCACGGCGCACCTGACCGTAACACCCAGAAATGCCGTTCAGAACACGGCGATCATCGACGCGAGGCACGCCGCGCGGCTTGTCGGGCAACAGCGGCTCGATCACGCGCCACGCGAAGTCGGTCAGATCATATCGGCTCATCCAGACATTGTTCAGCATGCAGCCCGAAGGGAAGTCCATGCTGTTCAAACCCGAGAGCATCAGTGCTATATCGCCGATGCGGCGGGGGCACGGACGCCTCGCAAGGGGGACAAGAGGGTAATGCTGACCGCGCCCAGGGCACCGTCTGCGTAATAGTCAGGCGCAGACCTTAGCCCCGCCGCACAAGCTCGCTTCCCTGTTTATGGGTTCACGACGTAGGTTGATAGATGCCAAGGCTCCAAGAGGAGGGTGTCACGAAACTAGCTGCTGCAATCCTCCTGGCCACAGCGACTATGATCGGCGTGTCCGTCGCAGACGAGGACGACGATTATATCGACTGCGTGCTCAATACTGCGGCAAAGATCATGAAACCCCAAGTGGCCAAGGACGCGGCCAAGGCGCTCGACGAAGCACGCAAAAAGTGCAGGCTTCCGCCGCGTCTAACCTAAACTTGCGCGAAGCGACGTTCGGGCGGGAACGAAGTCTTCTGGCCGCTTCACGATCAGTTCCGGTCCCTGGGGTCTACTCCATGCGTTCGTTCCTCAAAATCGGCAAAGCAATTTGTACGCCAGCAGCGAGATCGATCGCTGGGACAAATCAATCCTCATTGTCTGCTGACCCACGTGCAAACTTCCTTTGGGAAAAGGGCATCTCCAACAGAGAAGTAGACACAGGCCGTTCAGTCGCCGCGAGTGACAATTGCGGGACAGATCGCGTTCGGAATCCGTGGTTGATCAGGACGTCAGGGTACTGAGCAAGCGGTTATGGAAGGTCACGATCGGTCACTCGGCACACACCCAATTAACAACCCTCGAAGTTTGGCACACAAATAGCTGAAACCTGATGATTCCCTCCGTTGGTGTGTTGATGCACAACCGCCTATCAGGCGATCCGACGCTGTCGCGCGCCGACATCGAGATGGCCATAGATCATCGACCCGGCCACGCCGTGCACGGCCCCATCATCATCGCGCGCAAGGGCCATTCCAGCGTAAGCGGTGTTCTCAGGCCACGCCTTTAGCTCGGCCGTCCGGATGTAGGCCCAAGGCAGCAGGTCGTCGATCCGGCTGTTGGGATGGCCGTTTACGATCCTGGTGAGGACGTTGGCGAGATAGCCGAGCGGCTCGACACCGTTCAGTTTGCAGGTTTCGATCAGCGAAGCGATGACGGCCCAATGCTCGGCGCCGACACAGCGGCCGGTGAGGAAGAGAAGGAACAATCTGCTCTCGCCGAGCGCCAATTAAAGGCCAAGCAGCGTCGCCCGGCTGATCCAGATCATCAAGGAATTGCAGCGCCACCGCTTCGGCCGTCGTTCTGAGACGCTCCCCGCGGATCAATTGCTGCTGAATAGGCCGAGCAGATCGAGGCCGCCGGGTCCGGCGCGCCTCGTGAACCCGCCGCCAGTCGAGACCTTCGAGTAGCGCCAAGATGCGCGGTCGTCAGGCGTCACCGCTTACATTCCAGCATGAAAGGTTTGTTGCTGACTTAGGTCTTGTTGCTGCCGCGGATGAATCAACGCCGCCCCGGGGAGTGCGCCTATGTGTTCGAGGAGCCGTTCCTTCAGTACGAAATGATGCACCAGGGCCGCGGGAATAGCCGAAGGCGGTAACGATCGCCCTGCCGACCCAATCGTGCGACGCCAGCCTGACACCTAGCTGGCCGCGCGCAGCCGCCGAGAGCGAACAAAGGCCTTTAAGCCGTTGGAGTCCAACGCCTGCCCAAAAGCATAACCCTGCAGTATGTCGCAGCCCAACCCCTTGAGTACGCGGGCGTGCTCCATCGTCTCGACGCCTTCCGCTATGACCTCGATACCCAAGGACTTGCCGATTTCGATGATCGACGAGACAACCTGCCTTCGTTGCGGCGATTCGACGATTGGAATGACCAGTTGCCGATCTATCTTCAGTCGGCGTGGCTGTATCTTGAGTAGGCTGACAATGGAGGCATAGCCCGTGCCAAAATCATCTATCTCTATGTCAATGCCCAGTTGCTTGATTTGATCGACATTCCAGGTCACCAAATCATCGTTTTTGTCAAGGAAAATGGACTCAACAAGTTCGAATGAAACCGTTCCCTTCTTGATATTCAGTTCTCTCAAGCTCTTTATAAGTTCTTCATCTTGGAGGCGTCGCGCCGAAACGTTGACTGATACTCGCGGTATATGAAGATTCGCGGCAGACCAGTCTTCAAAATCTGAAAGCGCATGGTTCAGTATGGTTCGATCGATCATCGAGACGACATTTAGTTCCTCTGCAATCGTGAGGAAGACATCCGGCGCTAGGATACCCTTGTTTGGGTGCCTCCATCGCGCAAGCGCCTCGACACCGACGATTTCGAGCGTTTTTGCGCTAAACTGGGGCTGGTAGAAAGCGATGAACTCATTGCGCTCGAGGCCACCGAGAACTTCATCGGCAATCCGCTTTGTGTCGACAATTTCGCTTTGCATCGCCTCAGTGAAGAATTCGTATCGATTGCGCCCGCGACTTTTCGCTCGGTAAAGCGCGATGTCGGCGTTCACCAGCAGGTGCTTGGCTTCGGCGTCTTTTCCGTTGTCGACCGCAATTCCCACGCTGACACCAAACCGGCATCGGTGACCGTGATAGTGGACGGGTTCGCCCATCTGGCTGATGATGCGGTCAGCCAGCACCCCCAGTCGCTTGATATCGTCATGCACCGTGCACAGCACGACGAATTCGTCTCCTCCGATCCGAGCGACGAATCCCCCATCCTCGACCTTGGACCGGAGGACGGCAGATGCGTGCACCAACATCGCGTCACCTGCGGCATGGCCAAGCGTATCGTTGATGTGCTTGAACCGATCCAGGTCGATGTGAAGTAGGGCCGCATGGCCGCCGTCGTGCTTTGCGTTTGCTGCGTACTCCTCCAACACCTGGTCGAGGTAACGACGGTTGGGTAAACCAGTCAGCGAATCGTGAAGCGCGATATGCTCTATACGTGCCTTGGCCGTCTCGAGTTCCGCGTTTTTCGACTCGGAAAGCTGTTTTGCACGAACCAGATCGCTATTCAGCAAAACGTCGGCTGTCACATCCCATTCCGCACCAATCATTTTGAGCGTCTCGTTTGGGGCCTGGTATATGGCCGCCTTGGATCGGACATGACGAACCTCGCCATCCGGACGAACAATCCGGTATTCCGACGAATATGTTCCGCGGCTGGCCACGGCACGGTCGAAGTCTGCGTTGGCGCTGGCTAAATCCTGGGGGTGAATTGCCGCCGCCCAATCCAAGTAGCCGCGAGGCCCTCCATCGCTGGGTTTGCCATATATTTCGTTGACGCGATCGTCCCACGACAGGTCATTGGTCGCGAGATCGTGTTCCCAAACGCCAATAGCCGACGCCTCCAGAGCGAGTTCGAGTCGTCTCGACAATCGACGCAGTTCCGCATAGTTGCGCTGTCTCTCGCCAATCAGACGACCTGTGACCAAGAATGGGATCACAACCAGCGCCCCGGCCGCGGCCATGATCGCGCGCAAGAGCCACGCGTTGCCAGGTGTCGAAGGCCAGCCGTTTTTGGGGATGGCCGCTATTTGCCAGGAACCCGACGGGAGCAGAACTTCGGCCGTTACTGGATTGCTTCTGCGGACGCCCAGATCGCCGTAGAATTGATCTCCGCTCGGGCCGAGGGCGTCTTTGCCGATGAGCGCGACGTCAATCCCGAGATCATCGTCAAACAGGCCGCTCGCCTTGTAAAGGCGCTGCACGTCAACAACGGCGGAAATGATGCCCCAGAATCTTTCAGTATTGCCCGCGCTCGGCACAAAAACTGGAAAACGGCCGATGAAGCCTTGGCCGCCCTGCTTCAGATCGACCGGGCCGGCAAGAATCAACTTGCGCTCGTCTCGCGCCCGCAGCGCGGCGTTACGCTGCCGATCGTCCTTGCGGTAATCGAGGCCCACGGCTTTCTCATTGCCTTTTAGCGGGTACATCAATGAAACGACCAGATTGGGTGCGCCGGCAATGTTGTTCAATTGCGAGCCCTCGCCAAACAGATTACTCGCGAGCGAGGCGAAGCGTTGCTGTCCCATGTAGGGTTCAGTCACGACCGTCGCGACCAGCCCATGCACGAGTTGAAGGTTTCCGTTGATGTTCCCTTCCAGCTTGGCTCGGATCAGATTGACCTTGGCTAGCACATCCGCGCGGACGGCTTGGTCCGAAACGATTTTGTTCTGGTGGTCCGCATACGCCGCGCTGATGGCAATAACCAAAACCGCCACTGCCGCCGGAATATTTGCCGACGAAAACACGGCATCCTTTATGCCGCCTAACCTAGCGCCGAAAAGAGCCAATAGGGTGAAAACCCCTTGTGTTATTCAGGTTCTCGGATCGACCTGCCGATGGAACATTAGCTTTCATTAATTAATTTTGAACTTCAACAGTCCTGAAAACTTTGCACTGTCCGACCGCTGAGATCGTTCTGGCTCGCCGCCGGAGGGGTTGGAACCAGCCGCCGCTCAATGAGGCAACGTATGGGCTGAGGACGATTCCGGGGTCGTGGCAATCGTGCCTCGGCGAGGACAAAACCGGATTAATAGTAGAACTAGTGGCCCTCAATCGCTTTGGGAGCAACAAGGTATGGTATCTTGCCGACGCTTCGCTTCGTCGCGCCAATGGAATAGGCCATTGGGATCTTGGGGGAGTTGTTTGGCAAGCCGTACATATCCTTGCCTGCCCTCACTGCAAATGAAAAGTGCTGCCACGAAACCATGTCATGCTCGTTCAGAAAATCGAGCGTCAGCCCCGCTGAAATCAGCGCGTTCACCACGTCGCTGATCGGATGGATCCACTCATAATACCGAGGATGATTCAAAATGCGGTCGTCGCCGGTATAGGTCCGTTCCTCGTTCCATGCGAGCGGTCGAGCTATAGGCGTTCGCCAATCGTGCTTAAACTCCAGCGCCGCGGCCTTACGATCACACTGAAACATCAACGGATGGCCCTCGGCCATATAGAGCCGGCCGCCAGGTCTCAGGAGATCGGCAACGACCCGCGCCCAGCGGAACACATCGTCCAGCCAATTTACCGAACCCCAGGTAACGTAAGCAATGTCAAAGGTCCGGCCGAGCGCTTCGACTGCCTCGAATAGGGGCGCTTCCACGAAGCGCACGTCAGTGCCTGCCTTCGCCGCGAAATCGCGCGCAGCTGCGATCGCGGTCGGTGAAAAGTCGAGGCCGGTCACGCTGCCCGCGCCGAGATTCTTCAAGCTGATCGTGTCGAGCCCGATATGACATTGCAAGTGGACGATATCCTTGCCGACAATATCACCGACCTCGCCCGTTTCCAGTTCATAGAGATTGGATCCGCCTGCCAGCACATTTTCAATCTGGTAGCTGCCCGTCGTATCGGTCGAATGCAGTTCGGCCCGATCATCCCAATTTAGGCGATTTGCACCCAGAAACGGTTCCAAATTACCCCCCTATTTCCAGCGGCGACTGACGCTTGGTTAACAAGTCGTTAATATACCTTTGCGCCGAAAGAGTCGGCGCGTCAATGTGGGCCGACGGGCGATCGAGATGTTCTCGGAAGACGGCTGCCTGAGCGCCTACGACGACTATCCCGCATCCGAAAGAGCGAACTTATCGTCGTCTTCACCGAAGACGGCATCGACAACCTTCGACATATCGTAGACGAGCGCAGGGCTGCGGGTCACGCACCACCGAAACCCACCGCAGAAAACCCTCGCCCGAAATCGTAGCTACCGCTGCCCTGGCCGAATGGTTACCGTTTTTTGCTCGATCCAGACGTTTCCGAATCCAGAGCGCAAAAACCGTCCCCGGTTAGACCGGGACGGTTAGCGTAGTATGACAGAGGTGGTTGCGGGGGGACAGGATTTGTCTTTTTTGTCTCACTGCGTCGGCTAACGCCTCCTTGGGGGGCCCTGAGAGGTTCAAATCCACAGCCACCATCAAACAGCCCGCACGAGGGCGGGCTGTTTTGTATCTGGTTGCGGGGACCCGCAACCCCTTTTGTCATAACATCGTCAGACCTCGGATTTTGGTCAGGTCTGGCGAGTTCGAGGATGCCGAACAACTCGCCGCGTAGCTCGGCATGCACCTCGCCGCGCTTGTCGCCGGGCGTGAGCACGATCTGTCCGATCAACGAGCGCAATGCCTCGGCGGCCGGACGTCCGCCATCGTTGTCGGCGAGTGCTTGCGTGAACTGCTCGACCCGCTTCTTATAAAGAGTGGCGATGTTGGGATGCAGGTCAGGGACGTCTGTGGGCGCCACTGCCAGACGCCCGGTGATCTCCGCCTTCTCCGTCTCCAGGTCTTCCATCCTCGCTTTCAACGAAGGCTGGTACAGGCCATCCTCAATCGCGGCCATGATGCCGGCGATGGCGCGCTCGATCTTGTCGAGCGCCTTGCGGTCCTTTTCCCCCTGCGCGCGTCGCTCCTGATTGAGGCGGTTGGTTTCCTGAGCATAGGCTCTGATCGCCTCGGCCACGGCATCCGCCGAGACCAGCCTTTCCTTTAGCCCTGCGAGGACGCGCTGCTCGATCTTCTCGCGGGTGATGGTGCGGCCATTGTCGCAGATGCCGCGACGCTGGTGGTTGAGGCAGGCATAGCGGTCTCGCGTGAACAGGCCGTAGCGCCCGCCGCAGCAGCCGCAGGTGAGCAATCCGGAAAGCAGGGAGACCGGCCGCTTCATGGTGTGCAGCCTCCTCGCCCGGGCCTTGCGGGTGGCGATAGCCACCACCTCGAACTGGCTGGCGATGGATTTCTGTCTCTCCTTCACGGCCCTCCACAATTCGTCCTCGACGATCCTTAGATGCGGCACCTCAGTGCGGATCCATTTGGCTGGCAGATTGGCCCGAGAGACCCGCTTGCCGGTGGCAGGATCCTTGACGAAATGCAGGCGGTTCCAAACCAGCACGCCGGTATAGAGCTCGTTGTTGATGACGCCGGTACCCCGGATGACGTGCCCGCGCACGCTGGTATCGCCCCAGTGCCGGCCGAGCGGACCAGGAACGCCCTCTTTGTTCAGGTCGACGGCGATCGCCTTCGGGCTCTTGCCGGCAGCGAATTCGCAGAAGATGCGGCGCACGATGGTCGCTTCCTCCGGCACGATCTCACGGTCGCCACGGACGGGCTCGCCTTCCGCATCGAGCTTCTTCACCACCCGGTAGCCGTAGCACAGCCCGCCCCCGGCCTTGCCCTTCTCCACCCTCCCTCGCAGGCCACGATGGGTCTTGAGGGCAAGGTCCTTGAGGAACAGGGCATTCATCGTGCCCTTGAGGCCGACATGCAGTTCGCTGATCTCGCCCTCGGCCAAAGTGAAGATGGTA
Source organism: Mesorhizobium sp. M1066 (assembly GCF_040318635.1). NCBI lineage: Bacteria > Pseudomonadati > Pseudomonadota > Alphaproteobacteria > Hyphomicrobiales > Phyllobacteriaceae > Mesorhizobium > Mesorhizobium sp. M1066. Next base: position 23,689 of record NZ_JAMYMR010000026.1, on the reverse strand, counting down.
ACGCCGGCGAACTTGAGATGCTTGAAGAGGGTGGCAACATCTGCCTGGTCGCGGCTGATGCGATCGAGAGCCTCGGCCAGCACCACCTCGAAGCGGCCGCGCTGGGCATCGCGCACCAGATGCTGGATGCCCGGCCGGAGCACTGTGCTGGCACCGGATATCGCCGCATCCTCAAAGGTTCCCGCCACGCTCCAGCCCTCACGCGCTACCTGCTCGCGGCACAGCCTCAACTGGTCCTCGATGGAGGCATCCCGCTGGCTGTCAGAAGAATAGCGGGCATAGAGTGCAACACGGGTCATGGCGGCAGATCCTCTCTCCTGTTCCCAAGGGGTTTACCATCCGGCTCCCCGCCCTCTCCCTCTCGGCGGCGCGGCCGATTGTCGTTGGCCGCCAGCCTCACCTCGAATGCCTCCCGCGCCAGTTGCCGGCCGATCATCCGGGCGATATCCAGAACCACCCGATCCAGCTTGACCGCAGCCATGGGTTCGGGGCGCCCCTTGGGGCTGGCGAGGTCGCCGTTGTCGTTCGCCGGAACTAAAGCCTGTGGGCCGGTCCTGGTTTCCTCAGCCATCGCGGTCGCTCTCTCGATAGTGGATCGACCTGCCACCAGAGGCGTCCGGACGGCGAAGAAAAGCACGAAGTTCATGTCGTAGGGCCACAGCGTGCAATGACTTGCGACTTGCGGTTTCGGCATGTCAGGAGACCGCTACATCGCCACGGAACTCGGCCGCGCCTTCCTTTTTCAGCGCCGCAACCAGCTTGACCGCTGACTCCCAATGCCTGGCGACATCGCTCCGCGTCCTTTCCCGGCTTCGGCTACCAACCGGCAAGCTTCCCGCGATCGCTTTCAAGTCGTCCAGTACGGACGCTATGTGCGGCCACGGGAAATCGGTTGGGTCACCAATATCTCGATCAGCGCCGACGATCATTTCTAACTTGGCGATGACGCCGATGAGCGACGTAGTCGCGACTTCGGGGATCGAATCTTGAAGCTTTAGAGCTTCGGTCATCGCAAAGACCTCGGCTTCGCAAGCTATGAGATGCTCAGAGTCGAGACCCGTAGTAGACATTGACAGTTGCCACGGCGTCGGCTGGCCTGCGGTCAATACCTGGATTCCGGTATTTGCGATCATTCGCGCCTCCATCCGCTGCTGAATTCGACATAACAGCAATGAGGCATATCGAGCGCGTTGCCACTCGCTCCATAGTCTCAAAGCGGAATCTGTGGCTTGCAGCCCCGTCCTCTCGAGCTCATCGCGTTGCCGGCCGATGACGAAAGGCAAAGTCGTGGTATTGTCGGAATCAACCATGATCCGAGCTCCAAACAGCTTGGGTTGTGGTCAGGCCGAGCGACGTGTTCGAGCACGTTGTTCGGCCGCAAAGCGCGAACCACAATTTACGTACATACCGTACATTACGGACATAGTCATTGTCAAACACGCCCGATGCTATTGATAACAAAACTGAGCGCTTCGAACTGCGGCTTACGAGTGACTTGCTTGCCCGCGTTGACGAATGGCGCCGAAATCAACCCGATCTTCCCACCAGATCGGAGGCTTTCCGCCGACTTGTCGAAGCTGGTCTAGGCTCTAAGACGACCGGCAAGCCCGAAGCCGACGGCACATAAGTCCCGAGGAATTGGCAGGCGCTCCGGTCTGATCGCCCGCTAGATAGAGCTAGATAGATGCCATTGAGCGCGCTGATGCTTCGGTAAGTGTTCTTGGGCGCGTCGCCAACGCGCTAGGAATGGAACCGGAAACAGTCATTCGCAAAGCGAACAGCAGTCATTCAGAATAGGTCCGCGCATAGCCGCTCGCGAGCGCGCCCTAAACCGCGCCGCAGCGAGCGAGCGGTGGGTTTGCGCCTCATTCAGGTATCCCAAAGCGGACATGCCGGCCAAGGGTCTGGACGGGGCACGCAGTAGACAACGCGGTTTAATTTCTGCAGATGCGGAAGATTCCGGAAATGCTAACGCCGCGAGGGCACCGGCTACCTCGCCTTCACGCACCGATCTTCGCAGCCGCGTTACTTTCGATTATCGGCACGCTAGCCGGAAACAATGCGGGCTTCATCGCGCGGATTTCGTCAACGAACCCGTCGTCCAGCAGGTCGGAACGTATGAGTTCTCCGGCATAACGGACGAATGACATTAGTTTGGCGTCGCTCTCCTTGAATGCGCCTTTGACATTGCTAGACACAACAAGCGCGAACGGCCGTCCCAAATCCAAGCTAAGAAGTACCGACGACCTGATCTGCTTGCGCTGTTCGTCCGTCGTGAACGAATAGCTTGCCTTGATGTCGTGGGTATCGCCGACTACGCGCGGCTGCGAGGTGGGGTTTGACAAGACCTTGGTCACCTCGTAGCCCTTCTCGATATAGAATTTTGCGTTCTGTTCCCGAAGAGACATGCTGCGCGCCACTGTATCATGGTTGGAGTCGAAGTAGCTGAACAGCAGTGGCTCGTTTGCATCGACGAACACGCAAAGCTCGAAGTGAGAGCCGGGAACCCAGCCCTGAAGCGTTTCTTCGACAAATCGCAGCGTACCGGTCACCAATGCCTTGCGCGTTTCAAAAACCTCCCGATTGCTGCGGCGACCATCCTCGATAATGCCGCTTCGGTCCGTTGCAAGACGATGCAACCTGCCCATGGGAAGGAGTTCAGGTTTAACGAAGGTATCCTCGACCAGTTTCTTAAACAGGAATCCTATGCCACCCAACACTGTAGTGTTCATGACGGCAGCTACCGTGCTGCCTCCCGAAAACCCCTTGTCGATCATTGCCCAGATGAGAGACGCTTCGAGGGACATGAAGCCCACGGTCGCGAGGCAAAACACACCGAAGATAATCCAACGCTGGATTGGGCTTAACATCGAATTCTCACTAAAAGGCGTTGATTAGGATCTCAAGCCGACATTTCGAATTATCGAGCCTTACAAGACACTCGGGGCGACCCGAAATCCATTCATCGTACAATTTCAACTGTGTGCCTAGATGGTCCCGGATTACTTTGGGGTGACCTTTTATGCGACCAGCAAGCGTTTCAATGTCGGCGGAGAGGTAGAGGATCAAGTCGGGAACAGGCATATCTTCTTTAAATTCACAACAGAGAACCCTCAGCCTTTGAAGCGTTTCGTCGTCAATAAGGCCCGACATGCCATGCATCCGGCAAAGATCGAAAAATCCTCGTCAATACTACGGTCAAACACCACCTTTTTCCGGTCAGGCAAAGCCTTCCATTGAGAGTGCCTGGAACGCATAATCGCTTCTTGAACCTGCGAGCAGTATTGTCCCGGGTCCTTCACGAAATCAGCGAAAAGCTGAGAAGGCGCAGACTCACGGACCACGCTGTACCCAACCGTTGCGAGCAATCCAGCCATTGTTGTCTTGCCGGCGCCTGTCGGCCCCGAGAGCCAAATTATCAAATTGACCTCCAGAATGGAGGTTCGTAGGTAGGATCTCTTGAATGGCCGTTCAAACGCCAAATAGTGGGAGGTCTTGCCGCACTCCCATTATAGAGAGGCCCCCCATCGCCACCTTAAGCTTCTGCAGGCCGCGCAAAGCCGCACCAGCGTCGCCGTCGCCACGGATATGCGCGCAGAGGTGCCAGATAGAGTTGTTCTGCAGCGACGGCTTCTCGGCAGTTACGATCCAATAGCGGATTGACGGCCTCCGGACCCGCATAAGACATGCCCGCTTTGCGCCTCACTTCGTCATTCCAAGCGACCTAGCAATTGCCTGAAAGCGGACGTTAGGTCTTACCGGATAGCCTTCCGTGTCAGGGCGAGTAGGCGACTGAGAAGTTTCTCTATGGGTTTTCCGCACAAGCGGATTTTCCGGAGTAGTGTTGGCCAGCGTTTCCGTCGTTAGATATATCAGAAAGGCATGAGCTAGGGGCTATATCTAGCGTAAAGGTTCATGCGGGGGCGGGTTGGGCATGCTGCGGGCAAGTTAGATCGGATATCCATTTGTATCCATCTCCTTGAAGCGTGGACTTCACGGGATTGGAAGCTGTGGAAAAGAATTTGCTAGAATAGATGATACTCACAAAAAATCAGCGCGACGTAATATCGGAAGCTTTTCGCTCAGTGATCGACGAGGTCGTAGTCGAGCATTACGATGCCCTCACGCAGGAGCATCAGCTTAGCTCCCGAATTGGACAAGCTCTTGAGGACAAGCTGAACGGCGAGCGCTTTCTCGGGGCCGGATTGTCAATCATTACCCAAGACATGCCGGATAAAGGCAGTGGAGCACTCGAGAAAAAAATAGGGACAGACATGTTCATCGGTGTGAGCGTGGAGGGCCAGTTTGACAAGGGGTTTCTCGTGCAGTCGAAGTGGCTACACAATGTGAATCCCAAGCTTCCACAGCAATGCCAACGAATGCTCGACATAACCGCAGCTTCCTTTGTGTGGCTTTACGGCGCGAGGGGCGTGCGAATTCAGCGCGCCGAGAAAGTCATTGAAGGGTTGATGCATACTCGTCACCAAGAACGCACCTGGTCTGAGAACCCTGCGAAATTAATGGGCGACGTTCTCGCCTGTCGACGCGGTGACCACAGCCTTGGAATTCCCGCCGGACCTAACAGGCGAGCTCGGCTCACGTCGATGCTGGAACAGATGGCGGCGGGAACCGCCGTCTCGATTGCTGTTAAGCCGTGGGGTGAAGACATTCGCGACATGTGACTTGAAGGCGCAAACGTGCAGTTCTTCTATAGCCAGTGCAGTGGGCAAGTACCCGTTCCCAATTGGCGCCCTCAGATTTGATAGCCGCAGGCCGCCATACGGCCTCGGTCTACCGTCCGACAAACACTGAACGAACGGAAGGTTCGGTCGGCGATGAACGCGGTCTGAACGGCAACGATCGGTCGTATGCCGAAGGACAGCTATTCGCTAGGTGCGAGCTGAAACCCGACCATCTGGAACGGACACCAATCAACTGCAGGGATTTCAAACAGTTATCATGTTCTCCGTAGCAATTGCTCAGGTCTCCTATCAAAGCCGCCCAAGGGGATGACCTAGTCTAGCCGCCGACCTATCCATTTCCCGAAAGAAGCTGCTCGGGCTTTAGGTGCCATGATGCAATATCCTGGTCGATGAGGTCCCAGTTTGCATCAAGCTCCGGCATATCAGCTTCCGACACCGCAGCCATGTCGAGCCCTTCGAATTGGTTACCCTGGTACACGGCCAGAGTGGAAATCTCCCCGTTGGCAAACCAGAGCCCGATCAAGTCAGCAATCTCCTTGAGAGCTTTGAGCGCCTCCCTCGCGTCTCGTATGTCAAATTCCTCGAGACTCCTCCCCAGACGACTCTCAGCGTTGCCTGCATGAGCGATGTGGGTAGAGGCATATTCGCTGATGCGATCGAGCTCCGCGAGACGTCTTTCGATCAAGTCCAGAACGGCGGGATCGATCAGGTCAGTTTCGCTCCGATCGGCTTCCTTGACCCCGCTGAGATAATCGAAGTCTCTATGACAAAATTCGCTGAGGGTTAGGGCCGGGTCGCCCCATATGGCCTTTCCCGCAGAGGCTTTCACGGCCTGCCAGTTCTCCTGTCGAAGTGCCTCTAGATCGTAGCGGCACATCCGAAGATGCTCGACATAAATGCGCCGGGTGATTTTAGGCCGGCACGCTTTCACGTCGTTGAGGATCGCCCGAAGTGAATAGACCCCACGAGGGCCAACAAGTGGGTGCGGATCGAGCAACTTCCTAGCCCCGAGGAGTAGACTGGACCAGTAGCCTTTTGCCAACAGATCGAAAAGCATCTGATTTAGCGATGGCCCATCACCGTCTGGACCTTCCGCTCGCTGCCGTTGGCTGGCGAGCCTGACGATCCTGATCGCTGTTCGGAACGCGGCATGATCCCAGAGCATGGCTCCCATGGCGGTTATGACACCGGTGGTGTCATCGGTGTAGGCCAGCTTCCAGTTTGCAATGCGCTGAAGCAGAGCGTCGTCCGCCTGTTTGCCCACAATGCCCTCTCAGACTTCGAGTATGTACTTGGCCGAACCGGTATAGCGCCCCAAACGGTTAACATCCGAGTAGCTGATTTGAGAACGCTGCGCCCATTTTCGCTAACTGCGTCAGCTTTGGGTCGCTTGGGGTCATCAGTGCATTTACCAACAATGGATCGAATGCCGAACAGCAGCTATCGCTGGGCGACACCCCTGACCGGACCGTCAACTCACGACCCCGAACTGGACATAGAGCAGATAAGTAGGCAGCGGCGGTTACCAGAGGGGATTGCTCCCCAGCGTCGTCAGGCGAAACGCCTAAGGTCGAAGGCGGTCCATCGCCGATCACCGGATGGCCGATATGGGCCATGTGAACGCGTATCTGATGGGTACGGCCTGTCTCCAACCGGCATTCGACAGGCTTGTGGCTCGTGCTGAAGGTTGTTTCGAAGCTTCATGCTAAGGCCGCAATCTGATCTGAAGTTCATCGAACTCGCTTGCATCGAAGCCATTGCCGACCAGCCGGACAAGGTGGGCCAGGAGATCGTCCTGTCTTGGCTGCCCAAACGCCAGCCGGTAGACTGTCAGGCTTCGTTTCAGCCATTGGAGCCGCTTCTCCTCTCGGCTCAATGGTATCAGCGGCACGCGCCGCTCTACCTTAGTCGAGCCCTCAAAAATCCAATATGGAATGAGCTCGTCGCGGCTTTTGGTAGCGCGTCGTGCTGCGGCGAACATGGCGGCCCAGGGGTCTGCAGGTGGCTTTCGGCCTTGTCGCACTGCGTGAGCGTGTGCCTCGGCGACGTTCAGGCGAATGGCGTGGCCCTTGAAGCGGTGGACCCGCCCTTCGCGCTGCTCCAGATCGACCGGGTTACCTGGCAAGTTCCAGTGATAGACCCGGTGGCAATACGGATGGAAGTCCAAACCCTCCTGGCCGATCGAGGTCGTGGCAAGGACGAATGGCCTGAAGGGCGAGTTAAAGGCTTCGCGGACCGTTGACAGCCGAACGGCACCACCTTCCTCATCCTTGAGCTCGGCCAGGCGCATCGCAAACCGACCGCGCATCTTGATTGGCTTTCTGAAGACAATGCGCCCGTTCTCGGCCCTGACGTCGTCGACCTCGATCTGAGATGGGCGAATGGACAGCGCCCTGACCATGGCTTCTGCCACGCCTTTGGCGCGCTCGGTCGGTGACTTGGCGACCAACCCTTCGCCTTCAACGAGGTAATGGGCGTATTCGTCGAGAACGGATTGGAGATTGTGTGCTGCGGAATGGGCGAGAACGCTGCGCCAATAATGCTCATCGCTCTCCTGGCGTAGCAGCGCCACGGTCTCGTGCTGGTTGAACAGGGTCCTGAAACCCCAGGCCACGTGGGCCGCGGCCTCCAGAAGCTCTGGGGCATCCCAGGCAAGTTCGGGCGCAATGCGTCGAATGGCGCGGACCGCGCATACCGCGGGGCTTCCCAGCGCAACATCCACGAGCAATTCCAATGCAGTTTCGCTGCCGTCTTCTCCGATGCCTTTTGCGGAGATCAGCTCGGCGACGTGGTCTCGGAAACCTGCTTCATTGCCGGTCGAGGCGAAGGCTCCGCTCCGCAGCCATTCCGATGCCCTATTGCCAGCCGCGACGTCCAGCAACGCCGCCGTCGACCATTCCCAGTCTCGCGCGCTCAAGGTTTCGCCATCCTTGGCCTTGGGAAGCCCAGCAAGACGTTCGGCGAGCTTGTGGCGCAATGCGGTCCGCATCTCCTCGATGGAGGGCCGTTTGGCAGTGGCCGCAAAAACAGCAAATGGGTCGCCCAGTTCGGCCAGCAGAGGGGAGGGATAGATGAGGTTGAGCGTGCGCAGCGTGGCCGGCCGATTGTTGGCATCCAGCCGAAACTGCAAAGGCCGGCGTTTCGCTGCGTCGGAATAGGCCAGCTTTGTTTCCGCAGCGCCCATACGTCGTTCGGCTTCGTAGGAGATGAGGGCTGCGAGCGCGTCCGGGACCATCTGCCAAGCGGAGAAGACCAACGCCTTGGTCAGCGGCGGCGCCTTGGCGGCTTCCCCATAGTAGGGAAGCGACGGGGTGATCCAGAGGTGCTGATCAAGCTTGGCGTCGAACAGGTCCGACATCAGTGCTCTCAGCCGGGCATTACCCGGCTCCACTGGCTGGTACTTCTCGATGTCGTCCATCCGCAGTGCCAACGCTTCCGCCTCGGCAACTGCTGCGACAAGAGCGGGGTTGGGCTTCGCCACCGCGTCCTTAAGCAACTTCTTAAGCTTGTAGTCGCGCATGAAGTTCAGCAGGTAGGGCGCGGACTTCCAGTATTCGATGATCTCCGGCGCCCCAGCGCTTCGCGCGACCTGCGCCGCCACCATCGCTTGACGAAGATCCTCCGCGGCTACCTTCGCTTCCATCTGTGGCTCGCTCAGCATCGAGTCCCTCTCGATGGTGCTGTCGACCCTTTCGGTGCGGCTCATCACCTTCTTGAGGCGAGCTTCGATGCCCTTACGAGCCTTCTTCGCTTGCTTGGTCGCCGCCGGCAACTGCTGGAGGAAGCGTCGAAACTGGCGCATCTCCAGGTCGAGTTCATCAGCGACCGCGGAGGCGCGATCACGACCGTGCAGGAAGCCGATCGTCTTAAGGAAGTCCTTGTAATGGTCGCCGTCATCGGGCGAGTCCTCGGACAGCGTCAGCATCTTGTATGGGGTGGCCGAGAGCAGCAGGGTGCGGGCACCCGTTTCCTGATCGCCATACTCGAAGAGGGCGCGCGCCAGCTCGGCGGCATCGTCCTCGCCCGATAGCAGCTCGCGGAAACGCTGAAATTCGTCGAGGATGATCAAGTCTGGTTGTAAGGCCACTACGCAAGCGTGCGAGAGCGTCTTTCTCAGTTTGGCGACCAGGGACGTGCGCGCCCAATTGGATGGCTTCGGGTATTTCTTCCGGTACGTGCCGAAGAGCTCGCACACCTCGCCCAATTCGGCCATGAGCACTTTGTTCTTCGAGACGGCGGACTGGAAGCGATGGACGAGCGTCTTGTCGATGCCTTCCAGGGTCATCTGGCTGACCTGCCAGTTCCAATTCTTTCGGCTAGCGCCCACCTGCAAAGCGTTCTTTAGCGAGGCCAGTGGTGCCAACGGTTCGAGTAATCGCAGCAGCAGCGCGCGCTCTTCCATCACTCCGTTCGACGAATGCAGGTTGAAGGTCGTGCCGGGCGTGAGGCTGATGAAGTTCACGCCGTTCGCGTTGATTGTGTTCTTCTCGCGCATCCGCAGCGGCATCAACGTGATGCGCGTGGGCAGGGCCATCGCTTCCTTGCCCATCACGTTCAGCCGGTTGAGGTTCTGTGCCGCAATCGACTGATTGGAGCAGATGTAGACGATGTCGATGCGCTTCGCTTTGGGCCAGAGCATCTCGATGGTCTTGGCGACGATACCGCGGGCGACCATCGTCTTGCCAAGGCCGACCTCGTCGGCAACGAGGAATTGGCGCACTTGGTCGGACCCGTGCAAACGGTCGAAGACGTAGTCAACCGTTCTGCGTTGGAAGTGCTTGAGCTGTGCCAGAGACAACGACGCATCGAAAGGCTCACCGCGCATCTTGAGTCTCCAAGACCGTGCGGAACACCCGCCAGAGTTCCTTGAAGTGCGGTGGGAGGCGGTCGTCGGTGTCGTCCTTGGCGCTGGCTTCCATCCGGGTCACGAGCCGATCGACGGCGCCGAGGCGCCCGTCACCAGCGCAAAGGGCACGCATGAGATCTTCAAGGATTGGCTCGGCATCTGCGCCGGATCCCCAATCCCCCTTGGCGTTGCCGTTCGTCTTGTTGGGCGGCGGCAGTGGATGTTCGATGAAGGACGCCAGAAGGAGCCGAAGATAAGCCATGAACTTTTGTCGGCTGTCGACGACCCAATTGAGGATGGCAAGATCGCGCTCCTCCGGCATGCCCTCGACGTCGAGACCCGTGCTGAAGATCTCGCTGCGACCCGTTGCGAGATCAGTGATTTCCATCGCGATGAAGCGGGTGAGGTCAACCAGCGGGACCGAACCGAGATCGATGGGAGAGTCGGTTCGGATGCCGTCAAGCACGTCCTTGGCGTGACCTTCTCCAAGAGTGATCGGCCACGCGCGAATCCGACCGAGCTCTTCAAGCTGCAAACCGTCACTCGGGATCAGCCACAGCCGCCAACGCTTGGTATCGTCCTGGAGCGCTTCGCAGCGAAGCGACAGTACTCCCCGTGCCAGAGTTCTTCGTGCATCGAGAAGGCGCTGCTCGGCAGCGATCTCTTGGGCTGCAGTCGCTTCGACCTCGTCCGGCTCGAATGCCCTCAACATCCTACCGAAGCCCTGGTCGCCCAGGATGTCGTCGATGGAGCCGAGCTTGGACTTCTGACCATGGAGGCTCGCGAAAACCTCCACGTTCCGAGTCGACTGTCCCCGTTTGTTGAGAAGGGCGGTACGGGTGGCGTTGCCCGACCCCAGAGTGAGCGTCGTGCGTCGGCCTTCTTCCTGAACGAAGATTTTGGCGTGAAGGCCCTGCTGCTCATTCGGCAGAGGCTCCTCGCCATCGTCGCCTTCTGCCATTTCGTCGAGCACCAGGACCTGCTCGAACTTGCCCAACGTCGCCTTAGGGATGCAGGCAAGCTGGTCGGGCCTGCTGATCAGTTTCTTAGCCGCGCGCGGTGCCAAGGCAGCCAGATGCTCCAGGGCCTCTTCGTCAATGAACGGGGACATGACGGCGATGCTCCTGCTCTTGGCTGGCTTCCAGCCCCCGGCTCCAATGCCATTGACGTGTAAATCTAAGGCGTCGCAGCCCGGAGGCATGTCCCATTCGACGTATCTGAGTTCGTCGGCCATCGCCAAGGTCATGCGTCGCCGCGCGTCGTCCATCGATCCAACGGCCATGCTTGGCAATTGTTTAAGCAGATCGTGCAGTGGCCTGTTGCCAGCGGAGGGCCTCGATAGGACCGTCCCATCGAGCGACAGAGCAGCGTCCCAGGATCTATCGCGCGTCAGGTTGCGCGACAGGATCAGCAAGCGCATTTTAATTGGATCGTCGTGGTCGAGCGGCTTGAAGCGCATTGCCCACAACTTGGGATGGAAGCTGCCATCGCCCGGCGACTTCACTTCAACGATGGTCTTCTCAAGGAGTGAGGTCAGGCGTGATCCCTCGCCCCTGTCGGCATGGATCTGCCCGGCATCGGCGTAGACGACAAGTCTTTTAGCGGTGCGTTCAACGGCTTCGAGCAGTGCGACGTGGTCACTCAGGACATCGTCTCGGTTCTTAGACACCAAGAAGGCAATGCTGACCGAGATTGCCAAGGCCGTCTCGAAATCCATGGAGAAGGTTGTGGCCACCCCGCAATCGAACTCGTAGCCCGGGGGAGCCTTCAGGCTATCGCCGTAGAGAAGCCGCGTTTCCGGATCCAACGTCGACCTAGCCACGGGCAAGGTCCTGCAGATGACGGCTCGCTTGCGACCAGCGGAACTGGAGGCGGTAGGCGCCGGACGCCCCCTTCCAGCGGCTCAGTGCTGCCTGGTTGGTAAAGCGCGACAGTCCCTTCTTGAGGCGCCGCTCTCGCTCCTTCACCAATGCCAGCCCCTTGGCCTTGTTTCGCTTGAGGCCGCCACTGATCTTGAGCAGGTCGGTCCAATCGGTTACGAACCGTCGCGCCGGTTCGAGCACCCGATGCGCGGGGTGGCGGATCTCGTCCCAGAAGTCTTCCAGCGACCAGTGCTTCAACCGGGCAAGATCAAGGTCCTGCTGCCACTTCGCGATGCCCGACTTGTAGTCCTCGACCCAGTCCTCCTTGCCCCGGAGCTGGCTGAGCTGCAGATTATAGTGAAGGGCAGCACCGTACATGGCCTCCGAGAAGATCGAGGCGTGCTCGACGAGCCGGCGCATGCGGGCCGGGAATTCGGAGACGTGCGGATGTGCCCAGATGTAGCCGGCCCGAGCATTGCCGCCCTTCCGAGCGAGGAAGGTCAGCAAGCTATCGGGATTGCTGGCGTTGAGGCGGTCCACGATGAATTCGGCTTCCTCATCGCTCAGTGCAAAGCTCGTGTTTTCGAAGAGGCCTTTTGGCGCCGCGGGAAGCTGCGGATGCCACAGCGCTAGCCTGGAACGGTTCGCATCATAGTCGTCTTCGGCGTGGTCCCTGCTGGACTCTTTCGGCCAGGACGGCAGCGAAGCGGCATAGGAGTCGATGGATCCGGGGAACAACCGGATGCCCCAATTCTCCAATCCAGCCCAATAGACGCTGGCCGGCAGCCTCTTCAATTCGCGGCCGGCATTCACGCCGATGACGCCATTGCTCTCCATGCCTGTGACCAGGGCATTACGAAGCTTGAGCTGATCGGACCGCATCTGATCCAGCACCTCGATGGAGCTGCGATGCCGAGGAAGCCGGGAGAAGATCCAAGGCACGAACAGCATGTAACGGAGGCGAGTTTGAACGGTGCTGGTGCCGGGGAAGAGGTGATCGGCAATTGAATCCCGGATCGCGCCCAGCCCCAGCTCGTCCCTTGCCTCATGCTCGGTGAAGAGCTGCATCAGTGCGTTCGCCCGGTCGCGCTCCTTTTCGTCGAAATCAATCCATCCGATTGAAGACAAGAGTATCCCCACATGTGCGGTGCACACGAAAAAATAAATGTATGAAGCGCTTGGTGCGCCCCTTCACGAGCCATAGCAACGTGCACGATTAAATAGATTCGAGCAATTAGGGGGTGAGGTATTAGTCAGGTTTTTGCTGTTTTGACGCGCAGTGGAAGAATGCGTCGAATTATGGCTGGTAATCGATAGAAGGGCCTCGCATGTATGAGCTGCGTGGATCGCCGCGAGCTCCAAGCAGCGGGGATGATGGCGCAGGATTGGCTCTAATGGAAGAGGGGTGCGTAGCAAGAGTTAGGGGGCAGCGTCGATGCTTCTCAACCGGCCCCTTCGCTTCACGGAAGCGGGCACCTTAACGCCAAGCGCTTTCCGAAAGCGGACAGTCCGGATGCGGTCCCGTTGCCGCCAAGAACAAGTCTAGGCAGCACAAATCTGGTCTAGACGAATTTTGCCTGGTACCGCTCCTGCGGTGCCCGCCAGCTTTCAATGAAATCCAGCGGATCGACGCTTTCCATCATTGCTCTCGCGAGAGCCAGACGCTCCTCCAGGCGCTTGCGGCGATCATTGTCGTCCGTGGTGTTCAACCGCTCTTGGGCATCCAGGAAAAAGCGCTCTATTGTCCGGTCTTATGTAGCAAAAGCACCAAGCCCCGACGACAGGAGGGGACCGTGAGCTAGGCGGCGCGCCGTGTGGGCGCGAGCGGTGTGGGCCGCTGTCTTAATCGGCGCTGTTGCCGTAGTTGTGGTAACGCGCTTTGTCAGCGCCAATGAAAGTCCGGCTTTGGTTGGGGGTTACATCCCATGTAATTCCATGGTCGCGGCTGGCCGTTGCGTATCGGTGACAAAACCGGGTGGACCGCCGAACGCCATATCCGTCGTGGTAAGACACGATGCCATAAACATAAACATTGTGCTCGGGCAGGCAGAGATCAGAGATTGCTATCCTTTCTTCGCTGCCCTGCCGCATCTCGCTGCCCGGATGAATAACGCGGTCAGAGTTAGTGGCCACTTTGGGCAAGTCAAAAGTCTCTCGCCGAAAGAACGAGTCGAATTCCGGTCCAAGCGAACGCTCCATCTTAATGAGCAGGGTCACGTTCTGTGCTGGCAGTCGGCCTACATTCTTCACAAGTACGTGGCCCATGACATCATTCTGGCGGATCAGTTGATTGATCCCATCGGGAACGGCAGTCAGGTAGGCGCGAAGTTCAAGTTTGGCCGTCTCGGTCGCATGAGTGACGGCAGCTTTGGCGGCGTCGGTAGCCTCTTTGTTCGTGGCGAGGGTGTCTCGTATCAGAAAGATGCCCACGAGACCGACAAGGAGCCGCACCCTCTCCCTGAAGGAGATTTACAAGGGTGGCGAGGAAAAGGCTTATGACACGTTCAAGCGCCTTCGCTGGGCCTCGACGCAAGGCGAGCCTGTTTGCCCGAAATGCGGGTGCCTGGATCACTACGACATTCCGACCCGTCGCAAGTTCAAGTGCGCGGCTTGCGGTGCGCAGTTCTCGGTTACGAGCGGCACAATCTTCGCCTCGCGCAAGCTGTCGTTTGTCGATCTGCTCGCCGCGATCTGCCTGTTCGTCAACGGCGCCAAGGGCATGTCGGCAGTCCAGTTCTCCCGCGACCTTGACGTTCAATACAAGACCGCCTTCGTGCTGGCTCACAAGCTGCGCGAAGCCCTGTCGGCTGAAACCAAGAACGAAACCCTCAAAGGCGAGGTCGAGATTGACGGCGCTTACTTCGGCGGCGTGGTGCGCCCTGAGAACCGCGTAGAGGACCGCAAGGACCGCCGCTTGAAGGAACACCAGTCAGACCGCCGCCGCGTTGTCATCGCCCTGCGCGAGCGCGCTGGCCGCACCCTGACGTTCATCCGCCATCGCGAAGCCGAAGGCGTCGAGATCGCCCGCGCTCGCATGGTGGCCGGCGCCAAGTTGTTCGCGGACGAAGCGAACCATTGGGACGTGCTGGAGGCCGATTTTGCTTCGACACGTATCAATCACTCGGAAAGCTACAGCGACGGCCATGGCAAGCATACCAACATGGTGGAAAGCTATTTCAGCCGCCTGCGTCGCATGGTCGGCGGCCAGCACCACCACGTTTCGCACCGCTACCTCTACCAGTACGCCAACCACGCCGCATGGCTTGAAGATCACAGTCGCCGGTCAAATGGCGGCAATGCCTTCGCCCTGCTTGGCGGCGCACTCAATCATTCGGTTAGCCGTGTGTGGGCCGGATATTGGCAGCGTTCGGCCGCCTAGACCGCAGCTTCCAAAACCAACTCTGTTTTGGCGTTTGCAACGCAAAATCCTCCCATCGCATCGAGAGGGAGTACATAAACCTCGGGCTGGATGGAAGAAAACTGGTCGGCGAGCGCAAGAGCCTCCAGCACTTCCTTGCTAAGAGCACCAGCGTGCCGAACCTTAACTTTGTTAAGATCACCTTGCACTTTTTTCACTTTTTCGGTCAGCTTTTCAGACATTATAGAGCCTCCGTTAGATGACTATGCAAGTAGAAAGGGAATTTCTGCTGGTCTGTATAAGCAGTTAGAAGATCATTGTACCCACGGACAGCAGGCGCAAGGTCGACATCATCGGAATAGTCGTCAATCTCTAGGCGCAAGACTCGTAGCTTATCGATGTCCAAAGCACGGCCATGGGAATGCCATTTCTTATGATTGGCAAGCTGCTTAGCTATCTCTTCAGCTCGTTCTATCTTTTCAGCTCTAGTCACTTTTGCGCCAGGATTAGTAGTTCGATGAGTCTTCCAGTCTTTGAATTTATACTTAACCAGCCACGTTTTTAGCAGATCGATCGATAAATCCCTTGCCTGTTCAAACAATGCAAGTTTGGCCAAGTCAAGACCTCGAAGAAACACAACGTCCGCCGGCGACAATTGTTTCTTACTGACGATCTCTTCGACCTTATCAAGATAGCCCAAGGCTGCCACAAACCCGCTGCCGTCAGGGAGCATCACTTGTGGATCAATTGGCCCAAGAGACGAAGAATAGTCCATGTAAATCTTGTCGCCAGACATACAGAAAATTGTCCCTGCTGACATAGCAAGGTCTGGAACAATAAAATTCACTAATTTGTAATGCTTCCGAACCACAGAAACCATTCTCTCAACGGTCTGCGCTGATCCGCCGGGTGTTCGTAGCACTATAGAAAGCGTCTTTTCTTTGCGCTTGGAGGTTTTTGCTACCTCCTCAATAAAATTCCGGAATATACGGAAGTAGGCTGGTTGAATTTGGCCGTAAAAAGCAACAACGTCAGACTTGAGGCGATCCTCAAGCTCGGCGGCCTTCCCGTTAATGTGATGGAGAATCGTATGGTCCAGATCGTGCGGGTTCATTGGACCAGCACCGCTATAGCCGCCTTGTAGATTGTCATCCCCACCCCTTCTCCCGCTGGATTTCCAGTCGAGAGCCATTTTTATCCCACCGACTCGGAGTGTAAGTCCTTCGTGACGTTTCCACAATATACCGAAGTGAAATGAATAAACCATGATTAATGGTCTTCGAAATACCGTTACCGACCCTGGCACCCCATAGTAGAAGGCGGGTGCCTAGCCCTATTATTTGCTCTCTTGACGCTCTCGGATCGCCTTCCGCCGTCGCCAGCCCTTTGCCGTCTTGATGTTGTTCATGAGCGGCTTAACCAGCGCGGCATCCCATCCCTTGGCGCTTACGATGCGCGTCGCCGTCTCTCGGTTTGACGCGCTGCCGTCCGCCTCATGCTTCAAGATCAGCCGGTAAAGCTCGCCCTTGCGAAATCGGCTTGGGGTGCGCCGTAGCGGCACGATAAGCGCCGGATCGCCCTTGTAGCCAAGGATCAACAGCACCGCGTCTATGTGCTGTAGCTGGTGAGCCAGGTCCGCACCCTTGAACCGGATCGCGCCGGATATCTCGGATCGCTTCGCCACCAGCGTATTGATGGCGTGTTCGTATCGGGTGGACCGGACGATAGGGGCAACTCTTGGCATCCCCGGATTTTATGGGAACCCACCCTTTAGGTCGCGCGGGAATTTGGTGCGTTTGCTACATAAGACCGCTATTGTCATCGCCCTGCCCCACCTTTCAATAATTTCGGCCAGCTGCTTCTGGCTGTCCGCTAGTGCCTGAGCCACCTTGCGGGCATCCTCCTGCTTTAGATAGCGCTCCCACTCCTCCTCTCTTTCTTTCTTCCTCTTCGCGGCCGCCACATCCTCGGCGTCCATAAGGCGTTGAACAGTACCCTTGGCCGCTTTCAATGTTTCCACGATTTTTGGGATCAGCGCGCCCATCGCTTCCTGCTCGGTCTCTTGCCAACTGACAGACCAGTCGACGCCCCTTTTCGGCGAGTAGGCAATGGCCCGAAAGCGCCCGCAGGGCACGTCCTGCTCCCTTGTCCAGGAATGCGTTAACTGCCAAGGCTTGGCGGATCGGATGAGCCTGCTGTCCTCCCGATGGTATTCGCCATCAAGGTATCGCACCGTCACTCTTTCTGTCATTTCGGTGATGGCGAGCCCGATCGGCACCGTGTCGACATAGAGAACGGTAGGTCGATCCGGTGCCCAGATGCTCCCGGAGTGATAGTGCCCGTATTTGCGATCCTTGCGCTCCACCTCCTGTTCCTTGATGCGGATGCGATCAAGGCCGTCGGCAGCCGGCGCAATTTGAACGCGGTATCCCTGTTCGTCCAGCGCGAGATAGAGATCGTTGGCGATCGAGAGTGCGCGAAGCAACTGGGTCTCTGAGGAAATCAGATCCGGCAGGATTCTCTTGTAGGGCCTGAGGAACTCGCCCTGTTTTACGTCGCGTGTTTTTCGCATGTGCTCTTCAACGCCGAAGAGCAGCCGATGGCGCGCCGGGCGATGGGGTTTCGCGGCAGGTCTGGCCTTGCGAACAGAGCCTTCTTTCGCGGTTCTCTTTTGGCGTGGCTTTGGAGTCGGCGACGTTAGCTCAATCAGTTCGTCCGATGCCTCCGGCAGCGGCGGCAAGTCTACCGGGAGTCCGAGCAATTTACGCGTCCAATATCCCGACCCAGGATAGGGAACCTGAAATCGCTTACATATCGATGCCAGCACCGTGCCGGAAATTCCGAGCTCTGGAGCGATTTTGCTGAGAGGCCTCTCGCAGACTCGATTGTAAAGCTCAAGGCGTGTCAGTTGCACGGCGAAATACGTCTCAATTCGATCGTGGCCGATATCGCACCGCCAGCAGCGGCTGGTGATGCACATCGCTCGTCATTCGCCTATCAGCGGTTTGGATAACTTTTAAGGCAGCGTGGCGCCGGCGTATCCCTTCATAGTAACCGGCCCAACGTTCGCACTTTGAGCGATCGAGGTCGCAGACTGCCGGTCAAAGATGCGATGTCGACAAGGATGCAGGCTGCCCTCATGCAACGCGGCAGCCATCCAGGGCCTAACCTCACGGCGGTGAGGAACCACTTCCAAATATCCGTGGACAATCGCAATCGTCGATTGAGAAGCACATTGTAAATTGTTGAGCTAAAACAATTGTTTCGGATCTTAGCGCACATTGCGGCAAAACCTCACAATGTGCCGAGGGCGCAGAAAATACTAGCAAAAACAACCAGCCGACCGCAGCACAATGTGCGCCCTTTTATCTTGCCGTCTTAATCGGTCGTATTTTGAGAGACTTGCTATCCATCGTCGTTCCTCTTCCAAACTGCGATAATACACTATTCTATGCTCTAAGACACGATCCCGTACTCTTGCGTCGAGTTCCGATGCGCCGTGCAGTCTTCCGCGCTCTGCGACGGGGTAGCAGCGCTGCTTATTTGCAACACGGGAACCATCGTGGCGCACTTTTCCATCGGAGTGACGGAGCAGCGTCACAGGCAATCCGGCGCGGTCCGGCCGTCTCGCGATCGGCGCGCCGCAGGCAAGATAACGTGCGTTCCGTCGTTCCTGGTCTGCATCGGTCCTCATCCGCCGGAGCGGATTCCTTGTGTCAGATGGTGTCCGTCAACGTGCCGGCGCCATGCGTTTCAACTGTCGGTCTTCTGCTCATCGATGCGCTCCGAGCAGCTTGCGGGCTTTGTCATGAGCACGCCGGCCGGCGTCCGCCTGGCTTGCCGCCGGATCGCCGACATAGAACGTTCCATCGGTCCAGATCGCGTGCATGATCACCGCCAGCTTGCGCGCCACGGCGACACAGGCCTTACGGTGGCAGGAGCGTTTGGCGATCGCCTGGCCCCAGCTCTTGACCTTGTCTCTGCCCTTGAAGCGCGTCATCAACCCCGACGCCGCCTCGTAAAGCGAGCGTCGTACATCAGCATCGCCGGCTTTCGATATGCGACCCTGAACGTCGATCGAGGTGCCCGACTGCCAACGCCGCGAGGTCAGCCCGAAGTAGGCCGCGACGTCGCGTGAGCGACGGAAGCGCTACGGATCATCGATCGCCGTCATGAACGAAAGTGGCGTGACCGGGCCGACGCCGGGGATCGCCATGAAGCGCCGGCACAGTTGGCTGTGTGCCACCATTTTGACGACGAGATCGTGCAGCCGACAATAGTGCCTCCATAGCGCTGCGCGCGCCGACAGCATGGCGTCCATCAGCTCGGACGACAGTGGATCTTCCGGCACCGCAGTGCGCACCGCCTGATCGAAGGCTCCTCGGCCAACCTTGCCAAGGCGGATGCCGAACGCCTTCAGCGAATGGCGTATGGCGTTCTCCAGGTCGAGGAACTTGGCCTTCAGATTGCGCCGGTGCGTCAGCAGAAGCTTCGTGCGGTAGCAGCTCTCCGACTTGATATGGGCCTGGCGGAACCAGCCGGTGCGCATGATATGGACGATGCCGAGCGCACCGGCCCTGTCGGTCTTGTGCGCTGCGCCTACATCGCGGCGCGCACGTTCTACGTCTCCAGGCAGGGCCGGCAGGCCGAGTTTCTTGAGTTCCGGATGCAGCCAGGGCGACAGTGATCCTGCCTCGTGGCCGACGTGGCGCAGGCGCGGCAGAAACGGCTTCAGCACTGCAAACAGCGCATCGGCATCTGTCACCGCCGTCTTCTCAAGATGCACCACGCCATGATCATCGACGACGCACACCGCTTCTCATCCATAGCGACGTCCAATTCCGCAAAAGAATTCCATCGTTCGCCTCCTGCGTTGCTTCACAGGAACAGATTTTGCAGCCGAGTCGCCGGCGATCGCCAGTTGACCCGCGGTCGACCCACAGCTTTCCTGCTCGGCAAGGCGCTCGCCCCGATTACGGGCGGCAATCCTTCGCCATCCCTCGGCCGTGTGTAAGCGCGCGGTCGCTGCTCCCAGATTGAATAGTGCGATGGCGCGACAGATCGGGCTCCTTCGTTGCATCAAGGATTTCCCGTGAATTTGAGACATTTCGAGATCGAGAGCACGGTAGTTCACGTCGAGGCGTGGCGGCGCAGCGGTCCGACGCGTACGGAATATTATAGCGTGCATCGCCTGACGAAGGACACGCTCGATCGCTGGCTGAAGTACTTCGTGGGCAACGAAGCGGGGCTCAAGCAGGCGGAATGTCAGGTGGAATTACGCCGTCTGAAGCGCCTGGAAGAACGAGCGGCCCGGCAGAAAAAGCGCGCTCGGCTGCGCTTTGCGGTGAGCACGGATGTGCGCAACCGTGCCGTCCAGGCGTTCTGGGAGCTGCATGTCGAGGCAACGAAATGGAGCGCATGGCATCCGTGAATACACCGCAACGCTGCATCTTTCGCCGACGAGCCTGCGCACATGGCGTCCTGACTGGACAAGTGTGAGGTCGAAATCGACTGGCAGACGCATCTTTATCCACCTGCCCCGTCCGGTCGTTGGCACTAGTGCTAGCGGAACGCCGCCGGAATACAGCTTGACCGCCGACCCGAAGGATGATCCAGGCGCCCGCCGGCAACCTGCTCAGCGATAAGGAAAAGCATGATCGCGCTGGAGAGCGACCAGCCTGGTGTCAGCGTCTCGCAGGTCGCGCGCAAGGACGGGATCGGAACGGGCATGCGTTCCGCTGGCGTGCAGTTCGGCGTGACGCAAAAGAAGCGTGCCCAGGTTGCGCTCGTTGCACTGACCGAGGGCAATCCACCGACACTTCTGCAGCGCGACCTCGTGCAGCCGCCGGACGGAATGACGGCGATCGATCTGCTTGACGACCGACGCCGATTTGCGCCCGCCGACAGCGATCCGGACGCAATATCGGCGCCAGCCTTACGCTATGTCCAGAGCAAGCCTGCTTCCAATTTCGACGCTAACTTCATAGGTAGTTACGTCAAAAAGCATGCCAACATCCTCGTAGTGAACAAAAACTCCCTAAAGAAAGGACCACCACCCTCGGAGCCTATCAATAAGGTGGCTGGCAATCTGCGAACCTGACAGATGAACGCCCAATTCCCCCATCGGAAGGTCTGGACTGATTGTTGCAGAGCCCATGTTGAGACTCGTGATCACCACGTCGTCTTCGCCCCATAGGAGGAACTTCGCGTGGAAACTCTCTGACGGGGACACGACCTGAACGCCTCTTGCCAGTGCCTCCACTGCGACCGACATGGCTGCACCGGCCTCGGCTATGGCACCGGAGTTCTGACTGTATACGACTACGGGGGTTAAACCTGTCCTCGAATGAAAGTGTTCAGAAGGAATTATTGCATTGGCAAATGCGGCATTTCCTAGCCGATCACTGGCAATCAGGAAGCGCTTTTCGGCGGTCCCACTCGCGTGGCGCAAGAGGGCTTCATGCATCTGGCCCGATACTACTCCCGCGGTCATTTTTCCTTGTTGAGGCTGAAGCCTGAGAGCGTTACCCAAAAGGTAAAGTTCACTACCGACTTCGGGCCGAAAGCCGGGTTGCGCTATAAGTTTGCAGAAGCTGCTAACCAGCTGCGCTACGACACCAGGCGATCGCAATATTGCAGTGACTTCAAGGCGATCAAACTTGCTGAAGAGCCAGCTGCAAGATCCTATTGCTCCGATCCAACCACCGAGCCCATCGTCCGCAACAATCAGTTTGGCATGCGACCCGGTGGAGCGCAGATGAATAGTGACACTTCCTCTGAGAGAGTCATCACCCGAGATCGCCTTTGAGATCGCAGTCGCTTCCAAAAGAGTCTTTTCTTTTGGCTCGTTCGGGCTTCCGGCTCCCCAAAATATATCTATGCGCGCCCCCCTCCTTACAGCGCCACGCAAAAGGTCTACAACATTGTCGAAGCTGTCCTTTTTCAAAAACGACGAGTGGAGGTATATTCGACGGCTGGCCGTCGCAAGAATGGCATGGAATGCATCCCGGTGCTCTTGACCACCCACGATCAGGTCTGTGCGCGGATCAAAATCAATTCGGGCCATCAATGGCACGATCGGTTCGTCGTCCTTCGAAATGAGAGAGTTCATCACGACCTTCTTTCCCGATACGGGAAGCGAAAGGGCATAAACAACTTGAGATTTTAGCTGCGTAGGTGCCTTTGCTGGCAGCCCCCTTAGATCATGACCGTCAGCAGTCACGATGATGTATTCGTCATCTCTCTCGATTAGAGTATCGCCATCAAAATAAATTAAAGTCTCATCGGGATTAAGAATCTCCTGAAATCTTGCGACATTTTGAGACGGACTTGTTTGAATCTTTTGTCCACGTACTTCGATCTCATGGACAGCAGCCCCACTCTCTTTGAAAGCCGTCAGCGCCCCAGCATTCTCGACGCGAACGTCCCTTTTAGGAAAGACCGTTCCCGTTATCTTGTCGACCACGAAGGCAATCTTGCGAGAAAATCTTCGCTGAAGCGTGGGGATTTCCTCACCATGAAGGACGATTGCCGACCCGTATGCGGTGGCCTGAAATGCCGGAACACCATGAAGCAACACCGCTTCGATCAGCCGGAAGCGCATCATCCTGTAGACGATTTCTAGGATAACGCGCCTCGGGAGGTTCAACTCACTCGCCATCTGTGTTGCTGATCGTGCCTTAATTGAAAATGCCCATAGGACAAGTTCATCAATGGCGCTCCAGCCCCGTCCCTTCTCAAGAACAACCCGGGCCGAAACACGAAGAATGGGGATTGCGGCAATCGCCAGTGGACGGCTTTTGCTCGTGATCAAAATGTCACTCCTTCAAGAGCATCAGCCGCGCTAGTGACAACCGCCGCAGGTCCACCTCGGTATGCTTTTTGTGTAGTAAGGTGCTCTAGCGTGTCGAGGAACAAACGTATGAACGCGAGGTCATCCTGTTCGACGGCGGAGGCGTGCCGCGTGCTTTCTTTCAAGAACTCCAAAGACCCGACGACGATTAGCTGCATTTTTGCCCGGCTTAGAAGCACGTTCATCCGTCGCGGATCTCTTAGAAAGCCGAGCGAGGCGACGCCATTGCGGTGATTGTTTCGTACTAAAGAAACGATCACCAAGTCTGCCTCGCTGCCCTGAGAAGAATCGACCGTTCCATGCATGCGGCTATCGTGGGTGAAACCTGAGAACTGCGCGATGGAACTCGCACCGCTATTTCGCAACACGTCCAGGTCCCTCGCCATACGCTCAACCTGAGCCCTATAGGGGGATAACACAGCCAGAGTATTCAGGTCGGCAGGGTCGTGTTTTAAATCTGCGACCTTCAGACGACGAAGTATCTCTAATACAATCCTGCGCTCAGATGGATTATGCCATCGTGGCCGCCCCCTCTCAACCGGCTCAGCTCGACCGGATCGGCTGGCAAATGGCATGTCGATGAAGACGATAGGCGAGCTTGGAATTTTGCTATCGAACGTAAAAGGCAATGGTACCTTGGCGCTCTCAATCCTGTCATCACCTGTGTAAAGCCGGTTTTTGTAAAAGCAACGTGAGACCAACTCGGCGATCGCCGGATCCATTCTATGTTGGCACCACAATTCGCTTGATACCGTGCGTCTCTGCCCTCCAGCCACGGCGCGCTTACGCTCCTCCTCCTCAACGAGGGACCGAAAGGGTTCGAGCATACGAAGTGCGAGTTGTGTCGTCGTTTCTAACACCGCTTCGTCTCGGACGGCAGATCTAAGCTCGTCCAAACCGCTTTCAAAGAACGTGGCTCCAAGTACATGCTCGACTTGCTGTAGTGCATTACGGACTGCGGTGTTATTTGAGAGAATTGAAGTTGACCTTGCCCCTCTGATCTAATCCGGTTTGAAGTTCGTTCTGGCCCATCGAGAGGACCAGGACATGAAACGTAGCCGCTTCTCT